>JAICQE010000053.1 GCA_025938035.1 Vicinamibacteria bacterium | reverse complement strand
TCAACTGTACCGAGGTTCGAAAGCTTCTCGGCACCGTGTGGTTCCGCTCCGTGTTTGCGCAGCTGTCGGAGGACTGGCGCAGCCGAATCCTGGAGACGCTGGTCCAGGCGTCGCCGATCCCGGATCACCTGGTGCGAATCGGTCGCCAGAACGTTCGTGTGAGTGAGGCGAGCTGCGAGGAACTGAAGCGGGCGGTCACGGAGACCGTTCTTCCAGACGCGGTCCGCATGGACCTCCAGCTCCTGGTCGGCGTCGGGACGCTGTGGGGGACCGAGGCGATGAAGCGGTTCGCGTTCGCGCCGCTTCCGTCACACGAATCGTCGAGCAGGCTCTTCTCGCTGGCCGCGTTCAATTCGGAGCAATAAGTCGTACCGCTGTCGAGCCACAAACTGTTGCACAGCTTGCTTAGGTAAGGTCCTTTCACTAGGCTCGCCATCGGACTGCATCCGTCGAGGACGGACGCGATGCCCTCTCGTGAGGAGATCACACGTGGCAACGTATCGCGCCCTGCCTCTTTCATCCACGGTTCTCGCGTTCGCACTCCTTCTCGCGCCTGCGGCCTCGGCGACGACAATCTCGATACCCGTCGGCGCCTTTGGTCCCGGTTCCACGCTCACGACTTTTTCTGGACTGCCGGATGGAACCCTGGTCAACGGCTTGACCGTCGACGGGATCCTGTTTCAGTACAGTCGGGGCGCCGGATGCGAGATGCCCTCACCTCCCTGCGGGGGCAACCTGGTCATCGCTAATCTCCTCGGGACCACGAACAACCTCAACCCGCCAAGTGCTATCGCAGTGGTCGGCGTGGCCGGAAACCCTACGGTCACATTGACGTTTCCGTCTCTACTCGATGCATTCGGATACGGTTTCTTAGTGGGGTCGACCACGACCGTCCCGAACGTAACGACAGTGACCTTATTCAGCGGTGCAACCTCCGTCGGATCGCTTTCGTTCAACGGCGCTCCGGACCCGGTCAGCACCGGAGGGTTCGCGGGGATTCAGAGCACCATCCCATTCGATTCCGCGCAAATCACATTCAGCCCACACTTTGGGTTAATCGCTCTCGACAACCTTCGAACGATCCCCTCCTCGACGGCGGCAGTTCCCGAACCGGGTACCGTGCTGCTCGTGGCCGCTGGTGTGTTCATGGCGACCCGATGGCGGCGGAGCCGTGGCGCAGAGTTCCGTTAAGAAGTAGAGGACCGTTCTACCGGCGGAACGAGCGTTCGGCGGTGTCGCGCGGATCCACGGATACCGGCTGGTCGCGCCAGAGCCAGCGCATCATCTCCGGCAGCATGGCGCCGCCCATGTCGTGGCTGTGGACGCCGATGCCCCAGGCGTAGTTCACGTCGTAACCCTTGGCGACGAGCGCGTCCTTCAGCCGTACGTTCTGATAGAACCAGTCGCGCGCCGGATTGTACTGACCGTCGGCGTTCAGGCCCCGATTGTCGTTGCGACCATCGATCATGAAGATGCGGATCGGCTTGCGCTCGCTGGCCATGACCTTCTCGGGGTACACGTGCCCGCCGGCGAGATCGACATAGGTGCCGATGCCGCTGAGTACCTTGCGGAACTGATCGGGCCGCTCCCAGGCCACCGTGAACGCGGCAATGGCGCCCGAACTCCAGCCGGCGATGCCATGGCGATCCGGATCGCGCGAGATCCGGTACTCGGCGTACAGCTTCGGCAGGAGTTCGCCGACAACCACGCGCGAATAGCGATCGGTGACCGGGTCGTACTCGGCCTGCCGGTTCGACCGGCCGTCGGCCGTGAATTTCCCGGGATCGATGAACGCCGCCACCATCACCGGCAGCTCGCGGCGATAGATCAGGTTGTCGAGCACGTTGACGGCGCGGTAATACCCGTCGGGCTGCATGTAGGTGGCGCCGTCGTTGAAGACCATGAGGCTGACCTCGGTCTTGCCGTCGTACTGCGCCGGCACGTAGACCCAGTAGTCGTGCGCCACGCCTGGAAACGCGTCGGACGGCAGCGTGAAGGGGCCGGCGACCTTGCCCTTCGGCACACCGCGGCGGACGAGGGAATCAGGCCCGAGCTCGTAGAAGGCGTCGTAATTGGGCTGCGCGGCCGGGCCGCGCTGGGCAGCCGCAATCGACGTGGCAATCAACGTGGTCATAGCGACGGCCATTACCGCGCTCACGCCAGGCACAGATGGTTTCTTCATTGTTGGAATCTCGCGCGCTCAGTTGACTGCCTCAGTCGATCTTCCGCGCCCGGCCTGCTTCGCGTCCGTTGTTGACGAGGATGAGATGGGTGACCTTGCCCGTCTCGTCCTTCACGAAGGTGATCGTCACCGGCAGCCCGTTCGAGAAGAAGCTGTTCTCGCTTTCCGGCAGCAACTCTACTTTGCCGCCGGCGCTTTCGAACATCAACTTGTCGCCTTCGCGGGAAACCGTGACCGTAATCGCCGGGTTCGGCTGATATTTCCCGACATAGGCGTCGAAGGAGCTCGGATCGACCTTGATCGCCGTGCGTTGTGGCGCGGCAGCGCGCGGCTCGACGAGCGCGGGTACGTAGGATTCGGCAATCAAACGCGCGAATGAACCCGGGTCGGCATTTCCAGCGTTCGTCAAGACGATGACCGTGAGCTTGTCGTCCAGGTAGCGGTGTATCGTGGCGCGGAATCCTGGCATCGTGCCGCTGTGGTGCACGCGCTTGTGACCGGCGACGGTATCGACCTGCCAGCCAAACCCATACGGGGAAGAGCCCCCGCCGTTCAACCTGACCGGCTCCCACATCTGGGTGAGCGTAGCGGCCGACAGAAGCGACCGTGCATCGAGTGCCGCATCCCATTTCGCCAGGTCCAGCACGGTCGAGAGGAAGGCACCACTCGGACGGACGGAGAGGATGGGCGGTGCATTGCTCATTCTGCCGTTCATCAGCGCGTAGCCGCTGGCACGGTTCGGCACCATCTCCATGGTGGTCGTGCGGGTGGACGTCATCGCCAGCGTCTGAAACAGACGCTTCTGGAGAAACGCGTCCCACGGCTCGCCGCTGACGGCGCGGATGATCTCCGCGAGCGCGAAGTAGCCGGTATTGCTGTAGGCCCACTCTGCGCCGGGTACAAAGAGCAAGCGAGCGGCATACGCGCTCTTGACGAGGTCGGCGTCGCTCTGGAGCTTGAACGGATCGAAGGCGGGCGGTTCGTTGACGATGCCTGCGGTGTGCGTCAACAAATGGCGGACGGTGATCGCCTGCCACTCGGCCGGCGTGTCTGCCAGATACTTGCCTGTCTTGTCGTCGAGGCTCATCCTGCCGTCCTGCACCAGCAGCATGATTCCGGCGGCGATGAACTGCTTGCTCACCGACCCGATCTGGTAGACGCTCTGCGGTGTGGCCCGAACATTGAGTTCGGCATTCGCCACCCCGTAGCCTTCCGCTTTGACGATCGTGCCGTCCTTGACGACCGCTACAGACACGCCGGGGACGCCCTGACGTTTCAACTCGGCGTTGACAATGTCATCGACCGGGTCCGCGGCCGCGACGCGAGGAAACACAAGCAGGAGCGCGATGCCGATCGCGCAGGTGGTGAATCTCATGGTTGATCTCCGTAGGTGTTGCTGGATGTGAGTGATGCGGAACACGACGGCCCGCCGAGTAGGCCCCGGACATCGACAGATCGCTCGACGTGCGCGCGCGCCTCGTACGCCGTCAGCGTGACGCGCGCAGCCGTGCTGTCGCGAAATCGGGACAGCGTCAGACGGTACGGCGCGCTCAGCATCGGCAACGCCGCCGGCGTGTAGTCGGGGCGCGTCATGGTTTCGCGGGCATCCGCCCCTTCCGACCATCGCGCGGTGACCAGCGCCGGCCGTCTGCCGCGCACGAAGCAGTCGATGCTGACCGTGTCAGACGAGGCGTCGATCCCGGTGCTGCAGTAGCCGAAGCGCGAGACGTACTGCCGCCGGCCGTTCACTCCGATCTCCGTCGACGCGACCGGCTCGAGCAGGCTGACGAAATACTTCAGCCGCAGCCGTGCGGACCGGCGCGCGGCGTCTTCGTAGGCGTTTCTCGGAGCAAGCCAGAAGTGCGTGGCCGACCGGGACGCGTCCACGCCGTCCGGCCGGCCGAACACCGCGCTTGCGCCCTGCAGGCGGTACAGGACGCCACCGCTCGCATCGACGAAGAACGCCTGTGCGAAGCCGATCATCGCCTTCCATCCACGGGGCACACCGGTGGGAGCAGACGTGGTCGAGAAGGCGATCGCACGGGGACCCGCGCTGGCACGCTCGTCGCTGTTCCACAGCCGTCGCGCTTCGTCCGTGATGTCGCCGGATTCGGTCTCGGTGGCGATGCGCGGGAAGCATCCGGGTGCGAGCGCTGCGCCGGCGGTCCGTCCCACATCAGTGGCGGGGGTCAGCAGTCTCATAACGCCGAACATCGCGGACGGCGGCGTGAGCACCGGGATCATCGTGGCCGTGCAGGCGCAAGCGACGATCGCGCGCGCCAGCAAGGTGCGGCGCCGCCCATATTGCAGCCAGAGCACCGGCGTCGCGATCACGATGGGCAAGTAAAGCGCGGGCGCGAAACTGAACCACTCGGCGCCGGCAACAAGGATGCCCTTGCCGTCGGGCAGAACCGAGCCCGAGATTGCCTGCGCCAGGATCGCGGCGACTGCAAAGGCCACGAGCGCGCCCACCGCCTCGAGCAGCGTGGATGTGACCGCCGCGAAGACGACTACTGCCAGCATCGCTCCCAGCGTGGCGTGGCTGACAGCGGTCGCAGGCGCGATCGCTTCGCCCGCTGAGCGGCCATCGGCAAGCGCCGATACGAAGTCCGTGGCCATCGCCGGCACGCAGACCACGGCGGCGATGAACACCAGCTTGGCCGCCACCATCGTCCAGCGCGGAATCGGCCTGGTGAGCCAGTCGTCGCGCAGGCTGGCGCTGGCATCCTGATGCATGACGGAGACGATCAGCAGCATCGTGGCGAGCACGGAGATCCCGATCGTTCCGGCGCGAAGGTTGTCGTTGCGCAGGTTCTGCAGCACGGCGTCGCTTCGCAGCACCGGCAGCAGCACGACGATCACGGCCAGCGGCCATAAGACCGCGAGATCCTTGCGGAGGATGGCCGCGATGATACGGAGATTGCCGCTCACTGCGGGCGTGCCGGGCGCATCGCGCGCATCAGGGACTTGGCGATTTCGCGGAGCGACATCGGGCGCACGTCGACGTTGCCGACGGCACCCACATGCAGGATCAGCTTCTGGAGGACCTCGGCGTCGCTGACGAACGCCGTCTCGACGCAGCGGAACGTAGTTCTGGATCGTTCCGCAACGAACCAACTCGCGGGCAGGTCGCCGGCGACATCGCTCTCGTCGCCAACGGTGGCCGTAATCTCACGGAAGCGGGATCTCACCTCGTCGACCGGCTCCTGAAACAGCACACGACCCCGATCCATGAACGCCATGTGCGTCGCGGCGCCTTCGATCTCGGAGAGTTCGTGGGACGAGATCAGGATCGTGGTGTGCTCGGCCTGATGCAGCAGGCCTTCCATCACCTCGTCCCGCACCAGCGGATCCAGGCCGCTCAGCGGCTCGTCGAGAATCAGGAGCTCCGGCCGGAACGACAGCGCGCCTGCGAGCATCGCCTTCATCCGCATGCCATGCGACAGCTTGCCGAGCGGACGATCGGCGGGCAGTGCGAAGCGCGCCAGCAGCTCCGCTTCCAGACGTGGGTCCCAGTTGGGATACAGCGATCGGAGGTAGCGGAAGTACTGAGCGACGGTCAGCCGGTCAGGGATGGTCTGGTTCTCGGAGACGTAGCCGAGCCGCAGGAACTCGCGGCGCGCCAGGCGGCGCGAGTCCACGCCGAGGACACGCGCCGAGCCGCGGTCGGGAGTGAGGATGTTGACCAGCATCCGCAGCGTCGTGGTCTTGCCGGCGCCGTTCTCGCCGACCAGCGCGTAGACCGCACTTTGCGGCACGCTCAGGCTTACGTGCCGGACGGCGTCATGACGTCGAAACGTCTTCGAGATGCCGTCGGTTTCGATGATCATGACGGGCCCGCATGGATTCCCATGCGTCGCGGAGCGCCTCCACGATTTCGTCGAGGTCGGCGCCGACACGGGCCGCTTCGACGACCAGTTGCTCGACCTCGTCCTTCAGCAGCCGCCGGCGGTCGCCGGGACGCGCCTTCGGTGGTTCCGCGACCACAGTGCCGATCCCCGGACGCACGTCGAGCCAGCGCTCCTGAATCAGGTGCTGCACCACCTTGTGGGCCGTGTTGGGGTGAATCTTGAGGTCCGCCGCGAGCGTGCGGATCGACGGGAACTCGTGGCCCGGTCGCAGGACACCGCTCAGGATCGCGCGCATCACCGCGAAGACGACCTGGTCGAAGATCGACTTGCCCGGCACGAGCGTGAGCCTGAATGGTGTCACAGTAGTAATGTGACACATGGGACAGTGACGATCAACCCGCCGCGAAAGTTCCTCGGGCGCTCAGCGCCTCCGCCGCGCGCCTCGAAGGGCGCGCGGCGGCGTCACTCACCGGCCGAGCACCACGAGACCCTCGTACGGCTGGGGGCCAAAGTGATCGACACCAGCTCCAGTGAAGGTCATCTTGATATTGGAATAGCGGATCGTATTTCCGCCTGTGATGTCGACTCGAACCGTAGAGCCGCTGTACGGGGCAAGCGCCCCGTTTGCGGTGATCGTCGCAACTCCCTCGAGACGGACTCCATTGGGAAGGATCGTCACGTCGGCATCAGCCAGACCAACATGGTGCGTGTGCGGTGATCTCAGAGCGGGGTTCGCCGGATCGGCGAATGTCTGCAGTACCCACAAGTCCGACCGGACGCCCAGGAGCGAGCCGGTAAAGTCGCCCTTTCCGCTGTTCCCTCTCACCTGTGCCGCCCATTCGCCGCTGACGTGCCAGGCGCCGGCGCCGGCGCCGCCTTCGACCCAGACGTAATCGTTGAACGTGCCGGAGACGCGGAGGGGCGGCTGGACCGCGTCCTGAGCCATGGCGTGAGCGCTCATCGCTCCGGCGGTCGCTGCCGCGACGGACAGCGCCAGAATGGTTTTCCTGATCATTGGTGCACCTCGTTAATGGGTTGCCTGGTGGCCTCGTACGAAGCTCGCAACCTAACGCGCAGCCGGCGAACGCACCATAAACGGCTGCTGAAGCCGCCCTTAATCGATAAGTCCCAGTCCGATCAACACTTTGCGACTGACCGTTAACCGGACTGAGTTACACTAGCGCGGATTTCACTTCCGTGGCGCGAACCCTGCGGGTTCGCGAGGCGAGCCTGCAAGGCTCGCCCCACGAAATCCGCGCTAGGCGCATTTGAAAATGCGATAGCGGCCCGTCCGGGAGGGGCTGCGACTCGTGAGCGAACCCCGCTGGGTGCGATTCGGCACCTTCGAATTCGATTCTTCAACGCGCGAGTTGCGCAGCAACGGCCGGCGTGTGCCACTGCAAGGTCAGCCCGCCCAGGTCCTCGCCCTCCTCCTGAGTCGCAGCGGCGAGATGGTGACGCGTGAAGAGCTGCGCGCCGCGATCTGGAAAGAGGACACCTTCGTTGAGTTCGACACGGCACTGAACGTCGCCGTGAACAAGATCCGGCAGTCGCTGCGCGACTCGGCGAACGCCCCCCGATTCGTCGAGACGATCCCCAGACATGGCTATCGGTTTCTGGCGGACGTGCACCCGATCGTCCCGTCGCCGGCTCCCGTCGCTGCGCCGCTGACTCCGGCGACGACCGCGGCCGCGGTTCCAGCGGCCCGCCGTCGCGTAGCGTCAGTCTGGGTCGCGCTGGCCGGAGTAATCGCGAGTGTCGCCGCCGCCGCCATCTGGAGCGTGACTGGTGCGGGCGAATCGCCGGCCCCGATACGATCCGTCGCCGTGCTGCCCTTCCGTCCATTGGTGGCAGGGGCGGGCGACGAAGTGCTCGAAGTCGGCCTTGCCGAAGCCGTCATCATCAGACTCGGCCACATGAAACAGTTGCGCGTGCCGTCGATTCACGCCGTCCAGCGCTTTGCGCGGCAGCAGCCGGACCCGCGCGCGGCCGGACGGGACCTTGGTGTGGAGTCGGTCCTTGAAGGCAGCCTGCTTCGATTGAATGGGAACGTCCGATTCTCGGCGCGGCTGCTGGACGTGGCAACGGGGACGACATTGTGGGCACAGCAGTGGGATCTTCCGTGGAGCGACATCTTCACGGTGCAGGACGCGCTGGCGCTGGAGGTGAGCCGGGCGCTGGCGCTCCGCCTGACGAACGCGGGCCCGGCGCTACCCGAGCATCCGACCAATGTCGCGGCCTATGAGCGCTATCTGCGCGCCCGGTATCTGCTCCTCCGGCGCACTGTCGCAGACAGCCAGCGCGCCGCTGAACTACTGGAAGAGGCGATTGCCCTCGACCCCAACTCCGCCGCGGCGCATGCGTCGCTCGGGTTTGCCTACGTGTCCGTCACCTTCCTCGAGGGACCCAGAGACCCATTTGTCGAGAAGGCGCGCGAGGTGACACGGCGTGCGCTCACGCTCGATCCGGCGATTGCCGAGGCTCATGCGGTGCTGGGACGAATCCTGCTCCACTTCGACTTGGACGTCGAAGAGGGACACCGGGAGATGCGCCGCGCGTTCGAGCTGGATCCAACCAATCCGTTCGTGCTGCACTGCTACTCGCAGGTTCTGGCCGACGAAGGGCGGTTCGCGGAGGCACTGCAGGTGGCCGATCGGGCACTGGCACAGGATCCGACCTCGGTCCTGGCAACCAGGGATAAGGCCTTGATCCTGCACCTGGCAGGCCGCTACGAGGAAAGCGTCGCCATGAGCCAGAGGACGCTGGAGCTGGATCCGTACACCCCGCAGGTCCACAACTATCTGGGGCGGGCGTACGAGCAGTTGGGCCGGGAGCGGGAGGCCGTGGAGGCGTACGTCACGCCGCTCACGTTCTCCGAAAGGAACCGCGACGTCGTCGCGGCGATCAGAGCCGCAGCTGCCAAAGACGGGCTCAGGGGATACTGGCAACAGCGCCTGCAGTACCTGCTCAAGGAACAGCAGCCCCGCGTGTATTCCATCGCCACGGCGTATGCGCGTCTCGGCGACCACGACCGCGCGCTGGCATGGCTGGACAGGCACTTTTCGGAACGCGGTGCATGGATCCGCGGTCTGAAGGTACATCCGCAGTGGGATCCGTTGCGCGCTGACCCGCGATTTCAGGATCTGCTGCGGCGCGCGCGGTTCGCTCCGATCCCTTCGAACGGCTCTTGATGCGTGCGCTCGAGCGCGAACGTTCAGTTCGATGCTCGGTGGTCACTCTCCCTGCGGCCCCCTATCAATCCCACTTCCGAATTCAATTTTCGTGGCTTGACAGCCGCGGATAACTGTATCAGTATACCCATACACTTGAACGCCGCAAGACAGTAGCGGTTCCCTATGGACATCACCATCAACCTGACCGACGGCGTGCCGATCTATCGACAGATCGTCAACCAGGTCAAGTACTTGGTGGCGTCAGGGCTGCTTCTGCCGGGCGAAGAGCTGCCGCCCATCCGGACGCTGGCGCTGCAGCTGAAGGTCACGCCAAACACGATCGTGAAGGCATATGGCGAGCTGGAGATCTCGGGAGTCGTGCACAAGCGCCGCGGCTCGGGCACGTTCGTCTCGGACGCGCGTCCGCAGCTGGCGCTTCGCGAACGGCGCCGCATCATCGAGCAGCGCATCGACGCCCTGCTCGCCGAAGCACACCAGTTGAACTTCTCCGGCGACGACATTCTCAGGATGCTGCACGAGCGTAAAGCGGCCATGGACGCCGGGACCGACGAGGAACCGGCAGAAGTCAAGAAGAAGTAGAGGAATAGAGATGGGACAGACAACAGTTGTCGACGTCAACGACCTCTCGCGATCGTTCGGTTCGAAGCGCGCGCTCGATGGAGTGTCGTTCCACGCCACGGCTGGACAGGTCTACGGACTCGTCGGCGCCAACGGGGCTGGAAAGACGACCCTCATCAGGCATCTGCTCGGCCTCTTGCGTGCGAAGTCGGGCTCGGTGCGCGTCTTCGGCCTCGACCCGGTTCGCGACCCGGTTGGCGTGCTGGGCCGTGTCGGCTATCTCTCCGAGGAACGCGAGCTGCCGGAGTGGATGCGCATCGACGAGCTGATGGCCTATACGCACGCGTTCCATCCGACATGGGACGTGACGTACGCGCGCGAGCTGATCGACACGTTCGCGCTGGACCCGGCCAAGAAGATCAAGGACCTCTCGAAGGGCATGCGCGCCCAGGCGGGCCTGGTGGCCGCCGTCGCCCACCGTCCAGCGCTGCTGATTCTGGACGAGCCTTCGTCCGGCCTCGACGCGGTTGTGCGCCGCGACATCCTCGATGCCATCGTCCGCACCGTGGCTGACGACGGACGCACCGTGATCTTCTCGTCGCACCTGCTCGAAGAGGTGGAGCGGATGTCGGATCACGTGACGCTGATCCACAACGGCCGCGTGACGTTGAGCGGCCCGCTCGACGAGGTGCGGCGCGGATACCAGCGCAGCCGCGTGCGGTTCGCGGAGCACTTCGAGCAGCCGCCCGTCCTCGTCGGCGCGCTCGCGATGGAAGGTGGGGGCCGCACCTGGAGCGTCGTGCACAGCGGATCGCTCGAACAGTTCCATCACTCGCTGCTGGCGTTCGGAGGCGAAGTCGTGGACTCGCGCGACGCCACGCTCGAGGAGATCTTCCTGGCCCGCGCCGGCCGCACTCGCCAGCCGGTGGAGGCTGTGTAAGCGCAAGAGATGCTGCGGAGCGCGTGAGGAGCCGATGACATGAGGTCACCCGTCGTCGCGATGCTGTGGGAGAACTGGCGTCTGATACGCGCCGAGGCCGCCTGGCGGTTGTCGTTGAGCATCGTCGGAGGCCTGGCCGCGTTCGTCGTGGTCGCCGCCGCTGCGCCGAACCAGGCAACGAGAGACTTCAGCGCAAGCGTCGCCCTCTTCGTCCTCATCAGCCTGAACTTCATGGTCTGGGTAGCGATCGCGAAGCTCAAGGGCGGGCGATTGATGGATGGGTACCGGCCCGGCTTTCCGCTGTATCTCCTCTACACCCGTCCGATCCGTACGACCGTGCTCGTCGGGGTTCCGATGGTGTCCCAGGCGGCGTTGGGCGCGGCCGTGTACCTGGTATCGGCACTCGTCCTGCGATTGACCCTCGACTATCGGTTTCCTCTGCTGTCCGTCGCGGCGCCGATCGCGGCCGCTCACCTGGCCTACAACGCCGCGGACTGGGCGACGCGAAGCAAGGCCGTCCAGTGGCTGGCGTCGACGGCGGCTATCGGGACACTTGGTGCGATAGCCGCTCGTCGCTGGCAAGGGTGGCCGACGTTTTTCGACTTCTCCTCCACCGACTACGCGTTCATGGCCGCGATGAGCGTGGCGTCGTTCGGCGTGACGGTCGCCGGCGTGGCGCGGCAGCGTCATGGCAGTGCACCAGCGGCTACTCCACGGGTTGCAGTCGGGGGATTCCCGGATTGGCTCGTCGATCGGTTCCAGTTCCGCTGTCCTACGTCGTCCGCGACACGGGCGCAGGTGTGGTTCGACCTGAGGTCGAGTGGACTGCCGGTGCTGACGCTCGGAGTGGGGCTCGCCATCGTGATTCCGCTGGTGTTCGTGGCAACCACACAACTCGATCTCGTGCTCTCCAGGTTCATCACCCAACCAGCCACCCGATTGGTCGCGGTGGTCGTGGCGGTGTTCTCCGTGCCGACCGTGCTGATCCTCCTCGCGGGCAATGCCTTCGGCATCCGCGCCAAACAAGGACGCACGTACGCCAGCGCGTTCGAGGCAACCCAGGCGTGCGGAACCGCGCGAATGGCCGGCCTCAAGGTGCTCGTGCGCTCGGTCTGCCTGCTGGGCGCGCTCCTGGCAGTCGGCACGAGCATCTGGACGTCCGCGTCCGTCATCCCGTTCGACGTGCTCGGGGACAACGACACGCTCATCGAAAAAAGCCGCGCGCCTTTGAGCGGCTGGATGCGCGCGATCAGGAGCGGCGTCGGAGCGATGAGCGCCGACGAGGTGCTAATGCTGGCATTCGTCACCTGCACCTTGGTGGCTGTCATGGTCGCCTGGCGCGCGGCCGACGCGGCGCTCCGGGCACGCTATCAACGTCGCCAGCGGATCGCCGGATCGGTGCTGTTGCTCTACGCGCTCGTGCTCGGTCTGCTGGCGGTGGCCGGTGAACGCGGGATCGGCCCGGAGATTCCGCTGGGCGCAATTCTCGAGGCAACAAAGTGGATCGCCGCGGTGGCGATGGTACTCGCGACCGGCTATCTCTCCTGGAACGTCTTCGAGGAACGGCTGCTGACGCTGCGACAGGCGTCGAGCGCCATTCTGTTTTCAGCGGCGTTCGGAATGGCATGGGTGACGGTGCTCGGTGCAACCGGCGTGTCGCTCGCCGGAATGCCCACGACGGATGCCGCCTGGATGCGGTCGCCCGCACTGCTGCCGCTGCTCGTCAGCCTCCTGGCGCCCTGGTCGCTCAGCCGCGTTCGCCACACGTGAAGGGAGCCAAGGCCATGCGATCACCGGTTGTCGCGATGCTGTGGGAACTCTGGCGGGTGACACGTTCCGAGGTTGCGTGGAAGCTTGCTCTGCCGATCGGCGGAGGCCTCGCCGCATTGGCCCTGGGCGCTGCCCTTGCACCGCCGGACAATCCGAAGGCGTATGAGGACGTCAACGACAACGCCGCGGCATTCGCCCTCATCCTCATCGTCATACCGCACCTAGTGGGGTGGCTGTCGATGCGGAAGCTCAATGGTGGCCAACCAGGCTTTCCGCTCTATCTCACTTATACCCGCCCAGTTCGGACGGCAGTGATCGTCGGCTTTCCTATGGCGTATCTCACCGCCATGTCGTCGGCGATATATCTCGTGTCGGCGATTGTCCTGAGGGTGACCTCGGGCTATGCGTTCCCACTGCTGCCCGTGGCCGCATGGATCGCGGCTCTCGCGGTGGTCTATCTTGCGGCGGCCTGGTCGACACGCAACGGGGCAATCCAGCTGTTGGTGATGATGTATGCGATCACGAAAGCCCTTGGGTTGGCCATGCAGCGCCTTACCTCAGTGGAGATCCCGGACACATTCGACTGGCCGCCGCGTCTGTGGCCGACGCTGTTCGACTTCCCGCTCACCGACTACGCGTGGATCGCTCTGATTGGCCTGGCATCTTTCGCCGTCACGGTCGCCGGAGTTGCGTTACAGCGTCGCGGCGATCAGCTGGCTGCTATCACCTGGATTCCACGCGGCGGATTGTGGGACCGGCTCGTCAGTCTGTTCCGCTTCCCGTGTCCCACCTCGTCTGCGACGCGGGCTCAAGCGTGGCTGGACCTGAAGTCCAACGGATTGCCGGTGCTGACGATCGGCATGACGCTCGCGATCGTGATTCTGCTGGTGTCGGCGGTCAGCGGGCCCATCGATGCTGCGTGGAATGCGGACCCTGCTGTGTCGTGCCCCATCGGGGAATGCTTTTGGGTCCGAGCATGGCCTCCGCTCATTGCGCCGCTTTCACTGTTCGTCATGTTGTTGCTCGGCGGAAATGCCTTCGGTATTCGCCGGCGACAAGGACGCACGTACGTCAGCGCCTTTGAGGCGACCCAGGCGCACGGCGCCGCGCAGCTGGCCGCCCTCAAAGTGCTCGTGAAGTCAGTCTGCGTCCTCGCCGCGCTCATCGCCATCGGCGTCAGCGCATGGATATCAGTGCCACTGTTGGGCGACGCGGTCTTCATCCAGATGATCGGCGTGCCTCTGAACAGTCGACGGTCTGTCTTCAACGACGCCGTCGGGGCGCTGACCGGGTACGAGCAGCTCGCACTGGTAGTCATGGCGGCGGCCGGTGTCGTCACCTGGGTCGCGGGGTTCGCCGTGTTCGGAGCGCTTCGGACCCGCTATTCCCGCCGCGTGAACATCGCGGCATCGTCGCTGCTGCTCTCCGGCCTCGCGCTCGCGCTGCTGGCGCTGGCGGAACGAAACGGGGGCGTGTCGCCATTCGTGTTCGACGCGCTATTGGCGGCAGCCCGCTGGATCTTCGTTGGTGCGATGGCGTTTACCACCGTCTACGTCTTCTGGAGCGGCTTTGCGGAGCGCGTGCTGACCATCCGCTACGCGAGCGGCGCCGTCGCGATGTCGGCGGCATTCGGGGCGGCGTGGCTGACAGTGCTGCATATGGCCGGCGTGCAGCTTGCCGGGATGTCTGCGATCAACGCCGTGTCGATCCTGTCGCCGGCCCTGCTGCCGCTGCTGGTCAGCGTCCTGGCGCCCTGGTCGCTCAGCCGCATTCGCCATACATAAGGATTTGTCAGATGAAGTCACACCTGTCCGTTCGCACAATCTTCTCTGGCCTGCTGCTCCTGGCGGGAATCGTTGTCACCACGCCCATCGCGGCGCAGCGGGCCGACCCGCCGGTCGTCACCGCGCCCGAGATCCAGTTTACCCAGTGGAAGCTCGCCAACGGCCTAACCGTCATCGCGCTGCCCGACCCGACCACGGCCACGGTCACGACGTCGATGTGGTACCAGGTCGGCGCGAAGAACGATCCCGAGGGACGATCCGGCTTCGCCCACCTGTTCGAGCACATCCTCAACCGCAAGAGCGAGAACATGCCTTACGGCATGATCAATCAGCTGGCCGAGGATATCGGCGGCAGCCGCAATGCGTCCACCGGCTATGACCGGACCAACTATTACGAAACGGTTCCGGCCCAATACCTCGAGACCTTGCTCTGGACTCACGCCGAGCGGATGGCCCGCCCGGTCATCGACCAGGACGTGTTCGAGAACGAGCGCTCGGTAGTGAAAGAGGAGCTCCGCCAAGGGGTGCTGACGCCGCCGTACGGCGTCATGCAGCGTTATGTGTTTTTCGAGAACGCGTACGACCTGCTGCCGCAGCGCCGCAGCAACATCGGCATCGTCGCGGATCTCGACGCCGCCACGCTCGACGAAGCGCGCGCTTTCCATCAGGCCTATTACGGGCCGGACACGGCCGTGCTGATCGTGGCCGGCAACTTCGACGTCGCGAACTTGCGTGCGCTGGTCGACAAGTACTTTGCCGCCATTCCCGCGCGCGCGCGGCCATTGCCGATCGCGGTCGCCACGCGCGAAGCGCGCCGTACGACGCCACGCAACGTCGCTGCGACCGCCCCGACCGTGCCGCTGCCCGCGCTGGGCACGATCTACCAGCTGCCCGAAGCGACTCATGCGGACTGGCCCGCGCTCACCGTCCTCGACGCGGTGCTGTCGGCCGGCGAGAACAGCCGCCTGCAGCGGGCGCTGGTCCGCACCGGCAAGGCCGTGCAGGCCGCCGAAATGCTGTTCAGCTCGCGGGAAGGCGGGTTCCTGGCCACTTTCGCGCTGGCCAGTCCGGCCGCCAACCAAAAGGAGATCGCCGGCCTCCTCTCCGCCGAGCACGAACGCGCCCGCACCGAGCCGATCACCGAGGAAGAACTGCGCGAGGCCAGGAACCAGCTCTTCTCGGCCGCACTGACCAGACGCCAGACTCCGGCCGGGCGCGCCTTCGAGCTGGGCGAAGCCCTGATGACCCAAGGCGACGTGCGCGCCGCGGACCGCCAGCTGCGGGCTATCGGCCAGGTCACCGCCGCCGACGTGCAGCGGGTCGCACGCGAATGGTTGCGGCCGGATGGCGTGGTGACGTTCACCTACACGCAAGGTTCGGGCGGGGCGGCGAGTTATGCCAACCCGGTGCCGTTGCCGCGCTTCGGCTCGCTGCCGCCAGCCGTGGGAAAGCCCACCGTGCTGCGGGACGAAGCCAGCCGGCAGGCGCCGCCACTGCCCGCGGCGGCGCCCCGGGTCGCGAAGCCGGAGATCGTCGACGCCACGCTCGCTAATGGCATTCGCGTGGTCAGCGTGCAGACCGGCACCGTGCCGCTCGCGACGATGAGCGTGGTTCTGCCCGGCGGCACCGCAACCGACCCGGCAGACAAGGCCGGCCTTTCCGAGCTGGCGGCGGTGATCGCCAACAAGGGCACGCCGACGCGTACGGCCGAGCAGATCGCCGCCACGCTCGAGAGCCTGGGGGCGTCGATGGGCGCTTCACCGGGCCCCGACGGCGTGGTCTTCAGCGTGACCGCTCCGGCCGCCAACCTGGCCGCCGCGGGAGAGGTGATGGCCGACGTTATCCGCAACGCCAGCTATCCCGACGCCGACGTCGAGCGTGAGCGCGCGCGCATCGTCAATGGTTTGCGCGTGGGTCTGAGGGATGCGGCCACCCTGGCGGCTTTGGCGGCACCGCGGGTATTTTACGGTTCGGCCCCCTATGGCTCGATCGCGACTGTGGACTCGATTCCGCGGATCACCCGGAGCGACCTGTTGGCTTGGCGCGAGGCCAATTGGCACCCGGCGACGGCGCGGGTCGTGGTCAGCGGCGGGATCCCGCCGGCGGAAACGCAGCGGATCGCGGACCGTCTGTTCGGCGGCTGGCGTTCGGCCGCGCCGGCGCCGCGGGCGGTGGCGAACCCCGCGGGCACCGCGCCCGCGCCGCGCACCGTCGTGATCGACCTGCCCGGAGCCGCGCAGGCGATGGTCTATGCCGGCGTGCGCACGACAAACCGGGCGGGGAAGGACTATTACCCGCTGGATATCGCCAACAGCGTACTCGGGCTCAGCTCGACCAGCCGGCTGAACACGGAAGTGCGCATGAAGCGCGGGCTCAGTTACAGCGCGCGCAGCTCGATGCCGGCGCGCGCCGGGGAGGCGGTGCTCAGCGCCACCGTGCAGACCCAGAACGCCACCGTTGATGAGGTGGTGCAGATCGTCCTCGACCAGTTCGCGGCGCTCGGTACGAAGCCCGCCGACGAGGCTGCGCTGCAACTCCGGCGCGTGTTCATGGCCGGTGCGGTCGGCCGGGCGCTCGAGACCAGCGGAGGGTTCAACGCGGTGGTGACCGGCCTGTTGCTGCAAGGGCAGGAGGCCGGCGAGGCGACGCGGGTCGCGGAACGCTGGGCCGCGGTGACGCCCGAGGCGGCTGCCGCAGTGGCACGGCGCTACGTCACGCCCGAACGCACTTCGCTGATCGTGGTCGGCAATGCGGCGGAGTTCGTCGAGGACTTGCGCAAGATCAGGCCGGACCTGGTGGTGATCCCGGCCGCCAAACTCGACCTGTCGAGCGCGGCGCTGAGCAAATAGCTTACCCGTTGCGCTCGCACTGGCGGATCGCAACGGATCGTGAGAGCACTGGCGGGTACTCGCGGTTCGTTCGCACTGGAATGACGTCTATCCCGAGGTCCGTAGAAAAACGTACGGGGGCCTAACTAAGCGAGAGTTACAAGAAGGTAGATATGAACAACGTTCGCTCAACGTGTGCCTTCGCCCTCGTCACCGTGCTTACTCCGACGCTCACGGCGACGACGGCATTCGCGCAGAATCCCGCGGCGGCTCCGGCCGCGGCCTTCGACGTGGCCTCGGTCAGACCGAGCAACCCGAATCCTGATCCCAACAACCCGCTCAGCATGATCGCGCTGATGCTGCCGCAGCCGGGCGGCCGGTTCACGGCCACGAATACGCCGCTGCAGATGCTGATCATGGTGGCCTTCGAGCTGCAACAGGAGGCACAGCTCGTTGGCGGGCCACCGACGCTGATGGCGGCGAAGTACGACATCACCGCTCGCGTGGCGAACACCGCGACGATCGCGATGAAGGAATTGCCGCAGCTGCTGCGGACGCTGCTGGCCGACCGTTTCAAGCTGACGACGCACACGGAAACGCGCGAGCTGCCGGTCTACGACCTGGTGCTCGCCCGCAGCGACGGCCGCCTCGGTCCCGACATGAAGCCGTCGAAGTCCGAGTGCGCGAACGACGAGATCGTCGCCCAGCAAGGCGCGGCGCTGGCGAAGGGCGATGTGGCCAGCTTCGTCGGGAAGCCCGGGCCCTGCATGGTCACGACTGATACATCGGGCGGGCCGCTCAACCTGGTGATGCGCGGTGACGGGCAGGAGATGAAGCAGCTCGTCGAGCAGCTGTCGGTACTGACCGGCCGTACGGTGCGCGACAAGACCGGGCTGACTGGCCGCTACGACTTCGCCATGAAGCTGGACCTGCAGATGGTGCTGGCGCTGGCCAAGAAGATGGGCGCGCCTGTCCCGGCGGCTGCCGCGAACATCCCGCAGGCCGACGGCTCGTCCCTGATGACGGCGCTCAACGAACAACTCGGGCTCAAGCTCGAGTCAACCCGTGGCCCGGTGAACGTGGTAATCATCGACAGTGTCGAGGCAGCAGTCGCAGACTAGAACTCGCCGGGCGGTAGCCCAGACGGCCGCGCTCATCTTCCTCGTGAGCGCTGCCGTCGGCGCCGAGCCGCTCGGCAGTATTCCCAATCCGCGCACCCGCGACGGCACGTGGGTGACCGACATGCCCGGGGCGCTGCGCGCGGACACGATTGCCCGGCTCAACTCCACCATCGGCGAGTTCGAACGGACGAAGGGCGCCGAAATGGCGGTCGTCGTGATCCGCTCGCTCGATGGTCTGACGATCGAGGAAGCCGCCGTCGAGCTCTTCGAGCTCTGGAAGATCGGCAAGGAGAGCAACGACAACGGTCTGCTGCTGCTCTGGTCCACCGGCGATCGCCGCGTCCGCGTGGAAGTGGGCTACGGGCTCGAGGGCGCGCTGCCCGACGGCAAGGTGGGAGCGATTCTCGATGCCCGCGTGATCCCGAAGTTCAAGTCTGGCGAGTTCGATGAGGGCCTGCTTGCCGGCGTCGATGCGCTCCTGAGCGCGGCGCGCGACGAACCGATGGATCTCCCGTCTCCGCGGAGCGAGTCCTACGGAAGCGCCTGGCCCGGCATCGCTGCGGTAATCGGCCTGCTTGCCGGTCTTCCGCTCACCGTCGTGGGCTCGATCGTCGGCTTCCGGACCTGGCGCCGGCGCCACCGGCGCCGCTGCCCGCAATGTCAGACGCTGATGACGCTCGTCGACGAGTCGCACGACAACGCGCTGCTCGAGGAGGGGCAGCAGGCAGAAGAGCGCATCACGAGCGTCGACTACGATGTGTGGAAGTGCCGGTCCTGTGGGCATCATTTCTCGCTGCGATACCCGAAGTGGTTCAGCAGCTACTCCAAGTGCACGCAGTGCCACAACCGCACCAGGTCGTCCACCGAGAAGGTCCTCGCCGCAGCGACCACGGCCAGTGAAGGCAGCGCGCTCGTCGTCGAGACGTGCGCGTTCTGCACCTTCCGCCGGGAGTACACGAAGGTTCTTCCGCGCATCGAGTCGAGCGGCTCGTCAGGCGGCTCGTCGAGCGGCGGGTCGGCCGGTGGGTCCAGCAGTTTTGGCGGCGGCGCCAGCAGGGGCTATTAGCCGGGAAGCAAGACAAGCATCTATCGTGGAGCACCGATCCGCCACCGATTGGCGGAGTGCAGGTCAATCCGGGGTGGGTCGCTCGACTGAATCGATCACGAGCACCTCCACCGGGCCGCGTGATGCCTCCAGCTTCAAGCCAAGCTGCTCCTGCACGGCGGTGAAGATCGAGGGGAACTCAGGCGCCGCGGCGGTCGACGAATCCGGCGTGAAGCGGAGATCGAGATCGAACTCGCCACTGAGGCCGGTGCGATTGATCACCCGCTGGTTGAACACGGAGCCGGTCAGCATGATCGCGAACCCGTCCATCGACACACGGCCGTTGATCCTCGCCGTTCCATTGCTCACCGAGGCGGACGGGAATCCGGACGATGATCCGCTTGCCGGCGCTGTCGGCTTCAACTGCGGACCAAGCCGGCCGTCGCCGCGCAGCAGGGTGAGCGAATACACCTGCTGCTCTCTCGTTTCAACGTGCGCCACGAGCTTGAAACGCTCAGCGAGCAGTGTCCGCAGCATCGCCGGCCGCAGCCCGTCTGGCGTCCCCTCGCGGCCCCGGGCAATGATGTCGAAGCGCTCCCTCGTCAGCCAGTCCGGGCCGCCGATAATCTGAAAGATGCGCATTTCGTAGGCGTTCGCGATGACGGATTTCAATGCAACATTCGACGCGCTGAAGCTGCCATTGGACCGCGAAGGCGGGATGGCGTTCGAAATGCCGTTCGTATTCGGTTTGACCGAGACGACCTCGAACGAGTTCGGCGGCTGAGCCTGAAGCGGCTGGATAAGCAGTGTGGCGGCCAGAACGAGCGGCAAGCGCATGGGGTTCTCCCGGCAGACGTCCGATGGCTATTGGACGATGGGAAAGCGAAACAGTTTGCCGGGCGTCCGGCGGGTTGGGAGCCAATGGGACGACAGTGTTACAGTGCCTGCAATGCCCGACGGGTGTGACCCGTATTAGAAGCGGAGAGACCTCAAGAATGCGCCGCGGCTCGATCCTCTTCTTCTGCGTGTGCTGGGCGGTCAGCGTGGCCTCTTTCGGCCTGCGCGCCGGTCACCCGTCTGCCCAGGCGCAGGCCGCGGCCCCCGGGCAGAGTCTCGGCCAGGGCGGCGCGCCCGGCGGGCAGCCCACGACGCCCGAGAAGCAGGGCGCAGCGCCGCAATCCGAGCAGGCGCTGGTCAAGCAATACTGCGTCACCTGCCACAATGCCCGCACGCTGACCGGCGGGCTGTCGCTCGAAGGGCTCGACCCGGCGGCGGCCGCCAGCCACTCGGACGTATGGGAAAAGGTGATCGTGAAGCTGCGTGGCGGCATGATGCCGCCCGTCGGCATGCCGCGACCCGGCGAGGCCGCACTGCAAGGGTTCGCGGCGTCGCTCGAGCGCCGGATCGACGCGCAGGCACTGAAGTCGCCGGACCCGGGACACAAGCCGATCCACCGCCTGAACCGCACGGAGTACGGCAACGCCGTACGGGATCTGCTGGACCTGGAGGTCGACGTCATGGACCTCCTGCCGCCGGATGACGAGAGCCACGGCTTCGACAACATCGCCGGCGTGTTGCGCGTCTCGTCGTCGCTGCTCGAACAGTACCTCACCGCTGCCCGGCGTGTGAGCAGCGTGGCCGTCGGCACCGACACCGAGGTCGTGCGGCTCGCCTACCGCGTGCCGCCGGACGATTCGCAGCAGGACGAAGTGGACGGCCTGGGCCTGGGCACCCGCGGCGGCATGCGCTTCCGTCACAACTTCCCGCAGAATGCCGAGTACGAGCTCGCCATCAGCCTGATGCGCAACTTCCACGGCTACATCACCGGCCTGGAGTTCGCGCACCGCGTCGAGATCGCGATCGACGGCGAGCAGGTGTTCAGTGCGCACGTCGGCGGCCCCGCGGACAACCTCGACAGCGACAGGAACATGTCGGCGGCGGCCGACGACATCCACAAGCGCCTGAAAGCGCGCGTGCGCGTCGCAGCCGGTCCCCATGACGTCGGCGTCACCTTCTACCGGCGGAATCGCGCGCAGTCGGACGAGCCGCTGCAGCTCCACGAGCGCCATCACGATCTGCAGGACATGAATGGCCTGCCGATCGTCGATCAGGTCACGCTGACCGGCCCGTTCAACCCGACCGGCCCGGGCGACACGCCGAGCCGCCGGCGCATCTTCACTTGCCGTCCTTCGACGCCCACACAGGAAGCCTCCTGCGCGCGGACGATCCTCACGACCATGGCCCGCCTCGCGTACCGGCGGCCGGTGACTGCAAACGACCTGGACCCTCTGCTGGCGCTCTATGAAGAGGGCCGGGCCGAAGGCGCCAGTTTCGACGCCGGCATCGAACAGGCGCTGCGACTGATCCTGGCGAGCCCGAAGTTTCTGTTCCGCGTCGAGGCACCGCCCGCGTCAGCCGCTGGCGTCGGGCGGGTCTCCGATCTGGAGCTGGCGTCGCGGCTGTCGTTCTTCCTGTGGAGCTCGATCCCCGACGACGAGCTGCTGAAGGTCGCCGAGCAGGGCCGCCTCGACCAGCCACCCGTGCTCCGGGCACAGGTCGAGCGGATGCTCAAGAACCCGAAAGCCCGGGCGCTCGTCGACAGCTTCGCGACCCAGTGGCTGCGGCTGCGGAATCTCCGCAGCCTCTCCCCCATCGCGCGCGAGTTTCCCAACTTCGACAACGAGCTGCGCGAGGCGTTCCGCATCGAGACCGAGCTGTTCTTCGCGAGCATCGTCCGCGAAGATCGAAGCGCTCTCGATTTCCTGAACGCGGACTACACCTACGTGAACGAGCGGCTGGCGCGCCACTACGGCATCCCCAACGTGTACGGCAGCCACTTCCGGCGGGTACCCGTGCAACAGGACGCGCGCCGCGGCCTGCTCGGACAGGGCAGCATCCTGACGGTGACGTCCTATCCGAATCGCACCTCGCCCGTGCTGCGCGGCAAGTGGGTCCTCGAGAACATCCTCGGCACGCCGCCGCCGTCGCCGCCGGCGGACGTCCCCGACATCGAGGAAAACCACCCTGGCGAGGAGGCCCGGTCGCTGCGCGCGCGGCTCGAGGCGCACCGCCGGAACCCGACATGCGCCAGCTGTCACCGCGTGATGGACCCGCTGGGCTTTGCGCTCGAGAACTTCGACGGCCTCGGCCAGTGGCGCGAGAAGGAGCCGGGCGGCGCGATCGATCCGACGGGACAGCTCGCGAACGGCACGAAGATCGATGGTCCCGTCGCGCTCCGTAAAGCCGTCCTCGAGCGCCCCGAGATGTTCGTCCGTGCGCTCACGGAGAAGCTGATGACCTATGCGCTCGGACGCGGCATCGAGCTCGACGACAGACCGCTCGTGCGTGAGGTGGCTCGAGCGGCCGCACCTGACTACCGCTGGTCGTCGATCGTGCTCGGCATCGTCCGGAGCGCGCCGTTCCAGATGAAGAAGGCACCGGCTGAGGAACGCCGTTAAGGCGTCCCGGGAGACAAGGAGTGACCATGTTCGTCACCAGGAAGCATCTTCCCCGGAGAACGTTTCTGCGAGGCATCGGCGTGAGCCTGGCGCTGCCACTGCTCGACTCGATGATTCCCGCCCGCACGCTGCTGGCGCAGACGGCGGCGCGCCCGGTGACGCGGCTCGGTTTCGTCTATTTCCCGCACGGGGCCGTCATGCGCTCGTGGACGCCGGCGGCGGAGGGGGCAAACTTCGAGTTCACGCCGATCCTCAAGCCGCTCGAGCCGTTCCGTCACCAGCTCAACGTCGTCACCGGCCTCGCGCACGCGGCTGCGGACACGACGGCGGTGCACTCGCTGAGCCCGACGACCTGGCTGAGCGGCGTGCGTCCGAAGGCGACGCAGGGCGTCGATGCCTACGCGGGCGTGACGGCTGACCAGATTGCAGCACGGGCGATTGGACAGGGCACTATCCTGCCGTCGCTCGAGCTCGCCTCGGAGGATC
>JAICQE010000147.1 GCA_025938035.1 Vicinamibacteria bacterium | reverse complement strand
TGTCGCCGGTCACGACCGCCTTGGATCCGAACCCGAGTCGCGTCAGGAACATCTTCATCTGCTCCGACGTCGTGTTCTGGGCCTCGTCGAGGATGACGAAGGCGTCGTTCAGCGTACGGCCGCGCATGAACGCCAGCGGCGCCACTTCGATCGTGCCGCGTTCGACGAGCCGCGACGCCTTGTCCGTGTCCATCATGTCGTAGAGCGCGTCGTACAGCGGCCGCAGATAGGGATTGACCTTTTCCTGCAGATCGCCCGGCAGGAACCCGAGCTTCTCCCCCGCCTCGACGGCGGGACGGGCCAGGATGATCCGGCTGACCTTCTTCGCCATCAGATAGCTGACGGCCTGGGCCATCGCCAGGTACGTCTTGCCGGTTCCCGCCGGTCCCACACCCAGGACGATGTCGTTCTGCTCGATGAGCTCCAGGTACTTCTTCTGGTTCGCGCTCTTCGGGTTGACCCGCCGGCGCGTACCCTGCGCCTGCCTGGCCGCACTCGGACCCTCCTTGGAAAAGTAGTCGCGCAGATCGACGTGCGGGTCGTCGACCACCAGCTCTGCCGCCGTCTTGACGTCGGAGCTGGCCAATTCGTACCCCGAGTCGCGCAGCTGCGCCAGCTGCTCGAACAGCCGTTCGACGCGCTGCTCCGAGCTCCTGGTGCCTTCCACGATCAACTCGTCGCCGTGCGTCCGGATCTCGACATCCATCAGCGACTCGATGTGCTTGAGGTTGGCGTCGTGCGGACCGTAGAGGATCTCGATGCCTTCCTGTGGAACGGCGATCTTCTTCATGTGTTCGCGATCCGGATGTGCAGCTCGCGGAGCTGACGTGGGTCAACCTGGGAGGGTGCGTCCGACATCAGATCCACCGCCGCAGCCGTCTTCGGGAAGGCGATCACCTCGCGAATCGAGGACTCTGCCGCCAGGATGGCGATGACGCGATCGAGGCCAAGAGCAATCCCGCCGTGCGGAGGCGTGCCGTATTCGAGGGCCTCGAGGAAGAATCCAAACCGCGTCCGCGCCTCCTCCTCGCTGATGTTGAGGAGCGAGAACATCCGGCGCTGCAGCGTGGAGTCGTGGATACGGATGCTGCCGCCGCCGATCTCGCTGCCGTTCAGCACCAGATCGTAGGCCTTCGCCCGGGCAGCGCCCGGATCCGTTTCGAGACGGCCGATGTCGTCATCGTGCGGCGACGTGAACGGGTGATGCACGTAAATCCACTTGCCTTCCCCAGCGTCCCATTCCAGCAAGGGGAAGTCCACGATCCAGGTAAAGGCGTACCCATCTGCGGGCAGCAGATTGTCCCGACGGGCGATGTTCAGCCTGAGCTGGCCCAGCAGCTTCGAGGTCGAGTCGGGTGCGCCGGCGGCTATCAGCAGCAGTTCGCCGTTGCTGACTCGGGCCTCGTCAAGCAGTTTGCGGACGGCGTCCTCGCCCATCGCTTTCATGATCGAGCTGGTCACCGAGCCGTCGTCGAGGCGGCGAGCCCAGACGAGCCCCGTCGCACCGAGCGCCTTCGCCTGATCAACCAGGCCGTCCACCTCGCTCCGTGAATAGCCGCTGGCGTTCCTGACGACGAAACCGCGGACGGTTCCACCGTTCGCCACGATCTCGCGGAACACCCGGAAGCTGGACTCGCGGAAGAACTCGCGCAGATCCTCGATCGCCATGCCGCAGCGCAGATCAGGCTTGTCGGATCCATACCTGGCGATCGCCTCGGCGTACGGCATGCGTGGAAACGGCGTGGTGATCTCGCGGCCTATCACGGCGAAGATCTGCTTCATCAACGGTTCGATGACACCGAAAATCGTCTCCGGCCGCGCGAACGACATCTCGACGTCGACCTGCGTGAATTCCGGCTGCCGATCCGCGCGCAGGTCCTCGTCGCGGAAGCATTTGCAGATCTGTACATAACGGTCCATTCCGGCGACCATCAGGATCTGCTTGAACAGCTGCGGCGATTGGGGCAGGGCAAAAAACTCGCCAGGGTGAACACGGCTCGGTACCAGGTAATCGCGTGCACCTTCGGGAGTGGATTTCGTCAGAATCGGCGTTTCAATTTCAAGAAAGCCGTTCTCGTCGAAATAGCGCCGTGTGATCGAAGTCACCCGGTGGCGGAGGATCATGTTCCCCTGCAGGCGGGGCCGGCGCAGGTCGAGATAGCGGTACTTGAGGCGTACGTCTTCGGCCACCGGCGTCTCGTCGGCAATCGGAAACGGCGGCGTCTTCGCCTCGTTGAGGAGCACGAGCTGACGTACGACCACTTCCACCTCGCCCGTCGAGAGCTTCGGGTTCACCGTGTCGGCCGATCGCCGGCGCACACGGCCGGTAGCCGCGACCACGAACTCCGAGCGGAGCCGCTTGGCCTTCGCCATCAGCGCCTCGTCGTCCTTGTCGAACACGACCTGCGTGACGCCCTCGCGATCCCGCACGTCGATGAACAGGAGGCCGCCCAGATCGCGGACGCGATGCACCCACCCGAGCAGCACCACGTCGGCCCCCACGTCGTCCGGGCGGAGCGCGCCGCAGGTGTGCGTCCGTGTCAGTTCCCCCAGTTGTTCAGCCACGTTGCTTCAGTTCCTTCAGAATCGCCGCGCCGGCTCCGTCCTGTTCGTATGTGTGCTGGGTCTTCGCCGCGAGGTGTTTGACCGTCAGGGTGCCGTTCGCGATTTCGTCGCCACCGAGGATGGCGACAAACGGAATCCCTCGTGAATCAGCGTACTTGATCTGCTTGCCGATCTTGTCGGGATCCGGATAGATGAGGACGCGCAGCCCCGCTTGCCGCAAGCTGCCGGCAACCCGCATGGCGTGGGGCATGTCCGCGGCGTCGAATACGGCCACCATGACGTCGGCGGGGGTCGTCGCCACGGACGCCGGGAACATCCCGCGCTCCCCCATCACGACCAGGATCCGCTCCAGCCCGAGCGAGAACC
This sequence comes from Vicinamibacteria bacterium, assembly GCA_025938035.1. The sequence goes on along the minus strand of JAICQE010000147.1, from coordinate 8,484 downwards.
CGCAGGCAGGGATGCTCTGGTCGAGGAACATCCCCACCAGGTTGTCGTAACGTCCGCCGCCGCCGAGACTTCCGGCGAGATCCGGAACGTTGACCTCCATGATCGCGCCAGTGTAGTACGACAACCCGCGCGCGAGCGTCAGGTCAAGCTGAATACGACCCGCAGCCGATGTTTCATTGGCGAGGGCCACGATTTCGGACGTGTTCTGCAACGCGGCGAGGCCAACGGCATCGAAGTCTGACCCGAAACCGATGCTGGTGCCGGGCTCGCCCCGTCCGTGTTCCATTAGCTGAAGGAGCGATTCGGCGGACTGTGGCGTGATGCCGCGTGCCGTCAGTTCGGCATGCACCGCATCGCGTCCGATCTTGTCGAGCTTGTCAATCGCCACGAGCGCGGTTGTATGCAGCGGCTCCTGAATACCCGCCGCCGTCAGGATCGAAGTCAGCAGCTGCCGGTGATTCAGGCGGATCCTGAAGTCCGAGAAACCGAGCTCCTTCAGGACGTCCGCTACTGCAGCACACAGTTCGGCTTCCACTGCCGGTGATGTGGAGCCGAGGAAGTCCACATCGCACTGATAAAACTCGCGGAACCGTCCGCGGGCCGGACGGTCCGCCCGCCATACCGGCTGAATCTGGTAGCGCTTCCACAGCCGCGGCAGCTTGCTCTGGTGATGAGCGATGACTCGCGCCAGCGGCACGGTCAGGTCGTAGCGGAGCGCCAGGTCCGCCTGGCCGCTCGCCTCGTGCTCGCCGCGCTTCAGGATCTTGAAAATGAGCTGATTGCCCTCGTCCCCGTACTTGCCCATCAGGGTTTCGAGGTTTTCGGCGGCGGGGGTCTCGAGCGGCTCGTAGCCGTAGCGCTCGTACACCTGCTTGACGATGCCGATGACGTACTCGCGGCGCCGCACGTCCTCCGGCAGGAAGTCGCGCATGCCGCGCGCCGGCTCGGTGCGTGTCATCGACGGAAATTCAGAATGCAGAATTCTGAATGCATGCAACGGGTAGCATCAGCAGTCCGCGGCTGCATTCTGCATTTTGCATTCTGCATTAGAGCCTCGGCAGCGTCAGGCCCTGCTGCTTCTGGTACTTGCCCGCCTTGTCCGCGTAGGAGACTTCGCAGTCTTCGTCGCTCTCAAAGAAGAGCACCTGGGAAATGCCCTCATTCGCGTAGACCTTCGCCGGCAGCGGCGTCGTGTTCGAGATCTCGAGCGTGACGTATCCCTCCCACTCCGGCTCGAACGGCGTGACGTTCACAATCAGCCCGCAGCGCGCGTAGGTGGATTTGCCGACGCAAACAGTAAGGACGTTCCGGGGGATCCGGAAGTATTCGACGGTCTTGGCCAGGGCGAAGGAATTCGGCGGGATGATGCAGACGTCGGCCTTCACGTCCACGAACGACCGCGCGTCGAAGTTCTTCGGATCGACCACGGTGCTGTTGATGTTGGTGAAGACCTTGAATTCGTCAGCGACGCGGATGTCATAGCCGTATGACGAAAGGCCGTAGGAGATGACGCCTTTTCTCACCTGACGGTCCTCGAACGGCTCGATCATCCCGTGCTCGAGGGCCATCTTCTTTATCCAGCGATCGGCCTTAATCGACGGCATAGCGTCAGCGCTTCCCGAAAAACATCATCACGAGCGTCAGAATCAAACTCACGAGGATCGATGTCGCCAGGGGAAAGTAGAAGCTGAAGTTACCTCGCTTGACGGCGAAATCCCCGGGCAGCCGTCCCAGCGGGAACCCGAGCGTCATCAGCAGCCCGGCCCCCGCGATCACCAAACCGGCGAGGATGAGAAATCGGCCCATCTTCGTCTCAGATCAGCTCCATCCCGCGGAAAAAATACCCCAGTTCAAAGGCGGCCGTCTCCGGCGCGTCGGATCCGTGGGTGGCGTTCCGCCCGATCGACTCGCCGAAGTCGCGGCGCAGCGTGCCCGGCGCCGCCTTGGCCGGGTCGGTCGGTCCCATCGTGTCCCGCCATTTCCTGATCGCATCCGGCGCCTCGAGGGCGAGCAGCACGCATGGTCCGGAGGACATGAACTCGGTCAGTTCGCCGAAAAACGGCCGCTCGCGATGGACGGCGTAGAACCCTTCCGCTTCCTGTTTCGACAGGTGCTGCAGACGCATGGCCCGGACGGTGAAGCCGGCCTCCTCGATGCGGGCGAGGATCTTGCCGGCCAGCCGCCGGCTCACCGCGTCCGGCTTGATGATCGCGAACGTCCGCTCAGTGCCTACTCCCGCAGTGCTCATCGTCCGAGTGCCTCTCGCATCTTGGCTCCCATGTCCGCCGGGCTCTTCACCACGTGAACACCCGCGCGGGTGAGCGCGTTCATCTTTTCCGCCGCCGTTCCCTGGCCGCCGGCAATGATGGCGCCGGCATGACCCATTCGCCGCCCCGGCGGCGCCGTCTGCCCGGCGATGAACCCGACCACCGGCTTGTTGAACGCACGTTTGATGAACGCCGCCGCGTCTTCTTCAGCCGTGCCGCCGATCTCGCCGATCATCACGACCGCCTCGGTGTCAGGGTCCGCCGCGAACAGCGTCAGCGCGTCGATGAAGCTCGTGCCGATCAGAGGATCGCCGCCGATGCCGATGCAGGTCGTCTGCCCCATCCCCTGCTTCGAGAGCTGATGGATCGCCTCGTAGGTCAGTGTTCCGCTCTTCGAGACGATGCCAATCGTTCCTTCGCGGCAGATATGGCCCGGGATGATCCCGGCTTTCGCCTGCCCGGCCGTGATGACTCCGGGGCAGTTGGGGCCAATGAGCCTCGTCCGGCGCCCTTTCATGAATGTCATCACCTTGAGCATGTCGAGCGTCGGAATGCCTTCGGTGATGCAGACGGCAAGCGGGATCTCCGCGTCGGCCGCTTCCATGATGGCGTCCGCCGCGAAGGCCGGCGGAACGAAGATGACGCTGGCATTCGCCCCCGTCTCACGTACCGCGTCGTGAACGCTGTTGAACACCGGCCACCCTTCGTGGACGGTGCCGCCCTTGCCCGGCGTGACGCCGCCGACGACACTCGTGCCGTACGCGGCGGCCGCCTTCGCGTGGAACGTGCCCTCGCGGCCGGTGAGTCCCTGGACGATCAGACGGGTGTTCTTGTCGAGTAGGACGGACAAGGCTATTTATGATTTGGGATTGGTGAGTCGTGATTGGGGTTGTTCCGCCAGCGCGACCACTTTCTCTGCGGCTTCGCCCATCGCGTCGGCGGTCGTGAAATTCAGGCCGCTTTCGCGGAGCAGCCGCTTCCCTTCCTCGACATTCGTGCCTTCCATCCGGATCACGATCGGCACGCGAACGCCCAGCTCGGTGACAGCGGCAATTACCCCCTGCGCCAGCACGTCACATCGAAGGATGCCGCCGAAGATGTTGATCAGCACGGCCTTGACGTTCTTGTCCGCCATCAGGATGCGGAAGGCGTTCTTGATTTGTTCGGCGTTTGCGCCACCGCCCACGTCAAGGAAGTTGGCGGGCTCTCCACCGGCGAGTTTGATGATGTCCATCGTCGCCATCGCCAGCCCGGCGCCGTTCACCATGCAGCCGATGTTGCCGTCCAGCCGGATGTAGTTCAGCGAAAACTTCGAGGCCTCGACTTCGAGCGGGTCCTCTTCGCTGACGTCGCGCAGTTCCTTCAGGTCGGGATGACGGTAGAGCGCGTTGTCGTCGAAGCTCACCTTGGCGTCGAGCGCCAGGAGATCGCCCCCCTTCGTCAGGATCAGGGGGTTGATCTCGATCATCGACGCGTCCGTTTCGATGAACGCCCTGTAGACCGACTCGAGCAGCTTCACGAACTTCGACACCGACGCCGCCGGCAAGCCCATGCCGAACGCCAGCTTGCGGGCCTGGAACGCCACGACACCGGTGCCCGCATCGATCCGCTCTTTCAGAATCTTGCCGGGATCGGAGGCCGCCACCTCCTCGATGTCCATTCCCCCGGCCGCGCTGGCGATCACCACCGGGGACGCGGATGCCCGGTCGATCACGATGCTCAGGTACAGCTCGCGATCGATCTGAAGGCCTTCCTCGATGAGCACGCGGCCGACCTTCTTCCCTTCCGGGCCTGTTTGATGGGTGACGAGGGTCATCCCGATCATCTGCTTGGCGATCTGCTCGCCTTCGGCCGCGGACCGGGCAATCTTGACGCCTCCGCCTTTGCCCCGTCCGCCGGCATGGATCTGCGACTTGACCACAACGACGTCGCCGCCGAGACGGCGAGCGATGTCCCCCGCCTCTGCTGGAGAGAACGCGACCTCGCCGCGCGGAACCGGCACGCCGAACCGCGCCAGAACTGACTTTGCCTGGTACTCGTGGATTTTCACAAAGAGGTGATCGTATACGAGATGCAGTGACGCGTAAGGGCCGACCTTGAAGTCGGCCCCTACACGCCGATTACGTCAACCAATTCCTTCACGGACGCCGCCGACTTCTTGAGCGCTACGTCTTCTTCCGCCGTCAGCTTGATTTCGATGATCTGCTCCACGCCTCGCGCGCCGAGCTTCACAGGCACGCCGACGAAGAGATCGCGAATCCCGTACTCTCCCTGGAGGAAGACGGAGCACGGAAGGATCTTCTTCTTGTCCTTCAGAATGGCGTCGCACATCTCCGCGGCCGCCTGACCGGGCGCGTACCACGCGCTCGTGCCGACCAGTTTCGTGATCTCGGCGCCGCCGTCGGCCGTCCGCTTCGCGATCGCGTCGATCCGATCCTTCGACAGCAGTTCCGTCAGCGGAATGCCTGCTACCGTCGAGTACCGCGGCAGCGGCACCATCGTGTCGCCGTGTCCGCCGAGCACGAACGAATGAACGTTCTGCACCGAGACGTTCAGCTCCATGGCGACGAACGTGCTCATGCGCGCCGAGTCGAGGACCCCGGCCATACCGATGATCCGCTCGCGCGGAAATTTGGTCAGCCGGAAAAGCGCCTGGGACATCGCATCGAGCGGATTGGCGACCGGCACGACGATCGCGTTCGGGCAGTACTGCACCAGGTTCGGCGCGATGCTCTTCATGATCTCGAAGTTGTCGCGGACGAGATCGTCACGGCTCATGCCCGGCTTGCGCGGCTTGCCCGACGTGATGACGACGATGTCGGAGCCTGCGGCGGCATTCCAGTCTGCTCCGCCGATGACGCGCGAATCCGAGCCGATGATCGGACACGTCTCGTAAATGTCGAGCGCAACGCCGGCGGCTTTCTGCTCCGCGATGTCGATGATGACGACATCGGCGAGCGCCTTCTCTGCAATCGCGCGGGCGACAGTCATGCCGACGTTGCCGGCCCCGCCCACCACTGTGACTTTGCGATTCATGAACTCCTCATTAGGGCACGATCCCGCAGCCGCGGATCGAAGTACTCACAATTTCTGTGGAAAAGCCTGTTGAAAAGAGGCCGCGTACGCAGCGAACCGCAACCGATTCCACGGCATTTAGCGGTTTGCACCATCGTTGTGCGGACGTTACCTTCCCGAACCAAAGATTATACTTTCAAGCATCCGCGTTATTCGAACGCGAATACACAGTCACTAAGTCTGGTCCCATCGTGAAAATTGTTGTCGCCGACGACCTCCCTGAATCCGCACTTCAACTCCTGAAAGCAGAAGGCTGGACCGTCGACGCCCGCACCGGGCGTACGGCGGAGCAGCTCGCCGCCGACGTCGCTGAGGCTGACGCGCTGGTCGTGCGAAGTGCAACCAAGGTCACCGCGGAGCTCATCGCCGCCGCCAAGAAGCTGCGCGTGATCGCTCGCGCGGGAACAGGCGTGGACAACGTGGACGTGCCAGCAGCCAGCGCCCGCGGCATTGTCGTCATGAACGCGCCCGGTGCGAACAGCATCAGCGTCGCCGAGCTGGCGATGGGCTTGATCCTGGCGCTCGCCCGCCATCTCCCTGCCGCAGACGCCGCCATGAAGCAGGGCAAGTGGGAGAAGAAGAAGTTTCTCGGCGAGGAGGTTCGCGACAAGACGCTCGGACTGGTGGGGCTGGGCCGGATTGGTCAGGAGGTGGCGAAGAGGGCCTCCGGATTCAGCATGCGCGTCATCGCGCACGATCCATTCATCTCGGAACGGGTCGCCGCCGACCTCGGCGTCGAGCTCGTGTCGATGGACGACCTGTTTACCCGCGCCGACTATATCTCCCTGCACATGCCGTCGACGCCGCAGACCAAGCAGCTGGTGAACGCCGCCAGGCTGCACAAGATGAAGAAAGGCGTGCGGATCGTCAACACTGCACGCGGCGATCTGATTGATGAAGCGGCACTTGCCGATGCCATCGAAGCAGGCCTCGTCGGCGGGGCGGCCCTTGACGTCTTTACCAAGGAACCCACGGTGGACCACCGGCTGCAGTCATTGCCACAGGTGATCGCGACGCCGCACATCGCGGCCTCGACCCGGGAGGGCCAGGAGCTTGTCGGCGTAGAAACTGCCGCGGCGCTGCGCGACTTCCTTAAAGACGGCCTGATTCGCAACGCGGTCAACTTCCCGTCGGTATCCGCCGACGAATACAAGAAGCTGCAACCCTTTGTCACGCTTGCAGAACGGCTCGGAACATTCATCGCCCAGATGAGCGATGGCCGCGCCGCGTCCCTGGGCGTGCGCTACTACGGGGAGGTCACCAAAAGCCGAACCGATATGCTCGGGAACGCCGTCCTGGCCGGGATGTTCAAGCCGATTCTCTCGTCGGGAGTGACGCTCGTCAACGCGCGCGCGGTCGCCGCCGAACGTGGCATCGAGGTTGTCGAATCGAGCAGCACTCGCCGCCGCGACTACACCAGCCTGATCTCGGTGCAGCTCAAGACCGCCGAAGGCGCCAGGCACATCGAAGGGGCGATTTCCGAACGCGGAGTGCCCCGTCTGGTTTTGCTGGACGGTGTCGTCGTCGAAGCGCCGCTCGAGGGCACGATGATCGTGACCTGCAACACCGACCAGCCCGGCGTCATCGGACGCGTCGGCACGATTCTCGGACGCTACGACGTCAATATCGCGACGTTCGCGTTAGGGCGCGACGGCGACCGCGCCGTTGCCGTCGCCATCGTCGACGAGCCCGACGACAAGCCGATCCCGGAAATCGTCGTCGACGAATTGCGGGAAGTGCCCGCGATCCGTGAGGCGCGAATCGTCAGGGTCTGACCCTTCGCGCGACGCGCGAAGGCGGGCGTGTTATGATTCGCCGTGCACCCCGTTTCGTTCCGTGATCCATTCGAACGGACGGCACAAGTGACCTCGGTCGCTGTCATTCCTGCCCGCTACGCCTCGACACGATTCCCCGGAAAACCTCTCGCAGAAATCGCCGGCCGCCCGATGATCGAGCACGTCTACCGACGCGCGGCGGACGCACGTGGCATCGACGCAGTGGTCGTTGCCACCGACGACGAACGCGTGGTGACCGCGGTGGAACGCTTCGGCGGCATCGCCCGCATGACGGGCCGGCATCACCGGACCGGCATGGATCGCATCGCCGAGGTCGCCCGCGATCTGCACTGCTCCATCGTGGTGAACGTGCAGGGCGACGAACCGCTTGTCGAGCCGTCGGCCATCTCGCTGATGATCGACGCCTTGCGCGGTGATGCGGACCTGGAGATGGCAACGCTGCGGACCCCGATTCGACTCGAAGAGGATTACGCAAGTCCCCACGTCGTGAAGGTCGTGGTCGACGGCAACGACGATGCGCTGTATTTCTCGCGCGCGCCGATTCCGTTTCATCGAGAGGGTCCGCCGAAAGGCGGACACTACGCCTATAAACATCTAGGGCTCTACGCGTACCGCCGCGACTTTCTCATTCGTCTTGCGGCGCTGCCGCAAACGGCGCTCGAGCAGGCGGAATCGCTCGAGCAGCTGCGCGCGCTGGAGCACGGCCACCGTATTCGCGCGGTGGAAACCGAGCACGATTCGATCGGCGTCGACACCCCGGCGGACTTGGAACGTGTGCGAGAAACAGCCTCAAGTACACCATTGTGAGGTGGCATGACCCAACGACCTGATGGACCCGCCTTCGCCGAGGCTTCGGCGGGCAAGCGCCCTGTGAAATACATCTTCGTAACCGGCGGCGTGGTGTCGTCCCTCGGGAAGGGACTGGCGGCCGCCTCAATCGGCCGGCTGCTCGAGGATCACGGCTACACCGTGGCTCTGCAGAAATTCGACCCCTACATCAACGTCGATCCCGGCACCATGAGTCCTTACCAGCACGGCGAGGTGTACGTCACCGACGACGGGGCGGAGACGGACCTCGATCTGGGGCACTACGAGCGTTTCACCAGCATGGTGGCCTCGCGCAACAGCAACTGGACGACCGGGAAGATCTATCTGTCGGTCATTCAGAAGGAGCGGCGCGGCGACTACCTGGGACGCACGGTGCAGGTCATTCCCCACATTACGAACGAGATCAAGGACGCGATCCGCCTGGCCGGCCGCGACGTGGACGTCGTCCTGGTCGAGATCGGCGGCACCGTCGGCGACATCGAGAGCATGCCGTTCCTCGAGGCGATTCGCCAGTTCCG
>JAICQE010000019.1 GCA_025938035.1 Vicinamibacteria bacterium | reverse complement strand
GGGACGCGCGATGCGTCGGCTACTTCGGTGTAGTGCCGGACGAAAACCTCCGCGGTCATCTGCGCCTTGAAGAACGACGGCGTGCGCACGAGCACGGCATCCACGCCGGCGGCGGCGGCACGGGCGGTGGCGGCAATCGTCGCCTTCGTCGATTCGCGGCCGGTGCCGGCAATCAGCGGTCGATTCGACGGGACACGCTCCCGCACGATCTCCACCACCCGGTCGGCCTCGGTATCGTCCAGCTGGGCCGCCTCGCCGTTGGACCCGAGGACGACAAGGCCGGTCAGCGGCGTCTTCATCCAGCGATCGACGTTGCTCCGCAGCGCGCCCTCGTCCACGGCGTCATCGGTCGTAAAAGGCGTGACAATCGGCGTGAAAATTCCGGTGAAAGGCTTGGCCTGAGCGGAATCGAAGGCCTTCATGACGTGATCATATCTGGTATAAGAGGCCCCATGCTGCGGACAATCTTCGTCATCATCATTGCGTTTCTGGGGCTGCGCGGGATCGCCGCGCAGATCACGGCAAATCCGTTTCCCGCGCCGGTGGAAAAACGCGGCATCGCGGTTGAGATCCGCGACGTCGTGCGTCTGCCGCGGACGCTCGGCATGCGGCCGCCCGATCAGGACGTGAACCCGGCCGGGTGGGCGCGCGTGAGCTTCATCCGCGACGCGCCGGACGGCCGGCGCTTCGTCAACGATTCGCGCGGCTTTATTTATCTGCTCGACCGGGACAACAAGACACCGGTCTATCTCGACTTCGCGTCGCAGGTGATGCACGTGAACTACAGCCGGCTCGAGAGCGGGCTGGTCGGCTTCACGTTCCATCCCGAGTTCGCGAAGAACGGACTGCTGTACACGGTTCACGTCGAGTTCGCCCAGGGCAATCCGGCGAAGCCGAACTTCATCCCGCCCGGCTTCACGGAAGCGCAGGTGACGTATCACAACGTGATCACCGAGTGGCGCGCGAAGAATCCCGCTGCCAACACGTTCGACGGCACGCGGCGCGAGCTGCTGCGCGTGGCGCATGCCGTCCAGAACCAGTCGCATCCGATGGGGGCGGTGGAGTTCAACCCGACGGCGAAGCCGGGCTCGCCCGACTACGGCCTGCTCTACACCAGCGGCAGCGACCTCGGGTTCAGCAACGGCGGCGGGCCGCATGCCAACAACCCGGGACAGACACAGCGGCTCGACTCGGTGATCGGCGCGATCCTGCGCATCGATCCGCGGAGCCCCAGCGTGTCGAAAGGGACGAAAGGACTGGGCGACTACACCATTCCGCCCTTGAACGTGTTTGCCGCCGACAACGATCCGAAAACGCTCGGCGAGATCTACGCCTACGGCTTCCGCAACGCGCACCGCCTGTCGTGGGACCTGTCCGACGGCACGTTGTTCGCCAACGACATCGGCATGGACAACATCGAAGAGGTGAACATCGTCCGCAACGGCGGCAATTACGGCTGGATGAAGCGCGAAGGCACCTACGAGAACGGAATGAGCCGGCCCGGCGGCGCGCTCAATCAGCTCTATGAGCTGCCGGCGGAGGTGCTCGATGGAAAGGTGAAAGAGGAGTTCATCTATCCCGTGGCGATGTACGACCACGACGAAGGGCGGGCAATCTCCGGCGGCTTCGTCTACACCGGCAAGATCGCCGCGCTGCGCGGGAAGTACGTCTTCGGCGACGTCCAGCGCGGGCGCGTATTCGTGGCGGACGTGGCCGCGCTCAAGAAGGCGGATGACGGTGTGCCGAGGACGGTGGCGCCGATCGAGGAAGTGCAGCTGTTCGTCCGCGATGCGAGCGGGACGCGCACGAACGTGTCGTTCCAGGAGCTGGTCGACAAAGCGATGGGGACCAAGCTGACGCGGGCCGACCTGCACATTGGGGTCGGACGCGACGGCGAGCTGTTCCTCACGTCGCGGCAGGACGGGTTCGTGCGCATGCTCGTCCCCTGACGGTGAAAGGCCGACGTCAACGTCGGCCGGCTACAGCTGCGCGACGCTACGGCTGCGCGGCGCCGGTAAAAGACGTCCAGTACGCCCACACAATCAGCAGCGCCGCGGCGATCAACGGCAGACTGGCCGCGCCGAGTCGCCGGATGTTGTCCATCCCGTTCATGGGCTCCTAGGCTCATAAACGAATTTGAGCAACAAACCGGACATCCAGGGAGCGATTGATCGTAGCCGCGTGACTTCCGGCCCTACCATACACAGGTGAGGGATTCCGTGACGAGGGACAGAGTCCGCAAGGCCTTCCTCCTGCTGCTGGTCGCCAGCGTCAGCGCCGTCTTCCTGGTGATGCTGCGGTCGTTCCTGGTGACCATCCTGATGGCCGCGATCTTTTCCGGCTTGCTCTACCCGTCGTACGAAGACCTCGTCGCCAGACTGCGCAGCCGGGCACTGGCAGCAACAGTGACGGTTCTGTGCACGCTCGTGCTGGTGATTGCGCCGCTCCTGCTCGTGCTCGGGCTCGTCGTGAACCAGGCGGTGCGCGTGACCGAGGATGTGCGGCCGGTGGTCGAACGGCTCATCAGCGACCGCACCTATCTCGAGCAGCAGATCGAGCGCATCCCCGGGTTCGAGCGCGTCGCCCAGTATCGCGACCAGATCTTCATGCGCATGGGAGATGTGGTCAACGCGATGGGCGGGTTCCTGGCCAGCTCGCTCTCGAACGCGACGCAGGGCACCGTCACATTCATCGCGCAGTTCCTCCTCTTTCTCTATACCCTCTTCTTCCTGCTGCTCGACGGGCCGAAGATTCGCGACGCCATCCTGCGGAATGTGCCGCTCCGCCACGACGAGAAGGAACAGATGATCGACCGCTTCGTCTCGGTGACGCGGGCGAGCCTCAAGGGCACGGTGGTCATCGGCATCATCCAGGGCTCGATGTCCGGCGTCGCGTTCGCGCTGGCGGGAATCCCGAATGCGCTGTTCTGGACGGTCCTGATGATCCTGCTCTCGATTCTGCCGGTCGTCGGTGGGGCGCTCGTCTGGGTACCGGCATGCATCATTCTCGCTGCCACGGGACAGCTGCTGACCGCCGTGCTGCTCGCCGCCTTCTGCGCCTTCGTCGTCGGGTCGGTGGACAACATCCTGCGCCCGCGCCTCGTCGGCCGCGACACGAAGATGCACGACCTGGTGATCCTCTTCTCGATCCTTGGCGGCATCATCACGTTCGGGCCGATCGGCTTCATCATCGGACCGATCATCGCCGGCCTGTTCGTCACGTCGTGGAGCATCTTCGACACGGCGTACCACGATGTCATCAGCGAAGAGCCGGTGATCCACATCGAGGAGTCGTAGAGTTTCCTCAGAGATCCAGATTCGCATCTGGGACGCAGGTGACATTTCTTCGAGATTCCACGAGACACCGGCGGCTGTGGGGGTTCCTGCGCCAAACGCGTGGGGTACGGATTTTGGACCGTGGTGCGACGTCGCGTTTCATCGGAGGTGGCACAGGTGGGTGGCGAGAAGCGTCTGCATCCCAGACGCGCGGTCCTAATCGAATGCCGGATCGACGGCATGTCCGGTCCTGCCGCGACGCGGCTCAGCGACCTGTCCGCGGCCGGCTGTTACGTCGAATCGCGCACGCCGGTCAGCGTCGGGGCGTCCATCACGATCCGGGTGACCTTCGGCGGCGCCCTCATCAGCCTCATCGGCCGGATTGCGCACGCGCAACCGTCGGTCGGATTCGGGATGGAATTCAATCCAATGTCCACGGAGATCATCCAGGCCTTCCTGGAGCCCGCCGCAGCACAGATAGTTGGTAGCTCGTAGTTGGATCGTTCGCAGTGTCCGCCTTGAGGCGGACCCGTGTTTCATCGTCCTGGCAGCAGGCGCTTCAGCTCCTCGTCGAAGTGCTGCACCAGCACGATCTGCTGTGCTTCTCCGCTCGCGCGCGGCTTCAGCATGAGGAACCGCTGTCCGTCGGGCGACACGTCGTAGTTGCGCACACCCCATGGCAGGCGTCCGAACACACCCTCGAACAACGTGCGCGGCGGTGCCGGTGAGGCTCCGGCGGGAGAGAGGTCAGCGGACATCATCCGCTCCCCGCTGCGATAGAACAGCTCGCGGCCGATTGCCGACCACACGGGCTCGGTCCCGCCCTCGTTCGAAATCTGGCGTTTGCGCCCGCCCGCCGGGTAGGCCTGGACGTAGACTTCGCTTCGGCCCGTTTCGGCGGACTCGTACGCGATCCACTGCCCGTCGGACGAGAACACGCCGCCGCGTTCGGTGGCATTGGTGGAGAACAACGGCCGCCCCGTGGCGTCCGAACCGAGAGGCGACACCCACACGTCCCAGCTCCCCGAGACCCCGTCGCGCGAATCGAACGCCAGCGTTTTCCCATCGGCCGACCACGCACTCAGGTGCTGATGCGCACCAGCGGCCGTGACGGGCGTTTCCTCGTTCCCGCCGTCGACGGCGCGCTGCAGCGTGAGGCGTTTGTCGCCGCGCGTGGCGGCAAACACCAGCCGGCGGCTGTCCGCGCTCCAGACCGGCGACTCGTCCTCGCCCTGATCGAACGTCAGCCGGCTCAGCGTGCCGGCCTGCAGGTCGTAAATCCAGACGTCGGGATTTCCTTCCCTGATGGTCATCGCCACGCGGCGGCCGTCCGGCGAAATCCGCGGCGACTCGAAATTGCGATTCCCCGCGCCCGCAATCGGCTGCTCCTGTCCCTCGCGATTGATCCAGACGAGCGCGAACGCCGCCGCCGTGAGGTCGCGTGGCAGGTACGCGATCGATCCATCGCCGCCCACCGCCACCTGAACGGCGCCGCCGAATTCGACGCGGACGCCCGGCTGCACGATCACCGGCTCGCCGATCGTTTGCAGCCGATCGAGATCGAAGCGCACGGCCCACAGGTCGCCGCCGCGTGCGAAGAGCAGCTGGCCCGTCGAGACGTAGTGACCGGCAGATGCATCCCGCATCACGGTGCGGCGCATGTTCGTATCCGGATCGAACACGAGGAGGTCGCCCGTGTCGGCCGCTGGCATCGACGCAGTAAAGAGGATGGCGCGCCGCCCGGGCAGCACCTGGGGATACCAGTACTCGCGGCCGTCGTCCGGTTTGACGAGGGGTTCCGGCTCACCGCCCGATGCCGGCACACGCACGAGGCCGCCGTTCCGCAGCGCAACGATGATGGTGTCGTCCGCCGCCCAGCTCGATCCGCGAGGCTCACCCGTCGTAAGGGTGGCCAGGAGCACGGGGCGGCCTCCGGTCACCGGCACCTTCATCAGCCGTTGCCCGCTATGGAAGCCGAGCCAGCGGCCGTCCGGCGAAAAGAAGTGATGGGCGTTGACGCTCTCGGTGCCCGCGATAGGCGCGGCCTCGAGTTGATCGAGATCGCGGCGCACGAGCTGGAACCGGTCGTCGATGTGGGCGAGATAGACGAGCGTCTGCCCGTCCGGCGAGAGGGCCAGGAGACTGCCGACGCCCACCGACAGCTGGTCCGGCCGTGGCAGTGTGATCGCGAAGCGGCGCACCTGCTGCACGCGCACGTCAGCAGTGCGCCGCTGCATCCATATGGCGGCGCCGACCGCTGCGAGAGCCACAAGGACTGCAGCCGCGGCGATCCACCGGTACAGACGAGCGCTTCCGTGGAGTCCGGCTGCCGGATAACCGCCTCCGGCTTCAACCAGATGATCGAACGCGCCCGCCAGCGCGAGGCGCATGTCGGCAATGTGATGAATCCGCTCAGCGGGATCCTTGCGCAGGCATCGTCTGAGAAACGCGCGAATCGCGGGTGATAAATCCGCCGGCACACGCGACCAGTCCGGATCGTCGCGGAGGATCGCGGCCAGCGTCTCGGACACGTCGTCGCCCTTGAACGCGCGCGTGCCGGCGAGCATCTCGTAGAGGACGGCGCCAAACGCCCAGATGTCGGTGCGCGCATCGAGGGGTCGTCCTCTCGCCTGTTCGGGACTCATGTACGCGGCGGTGCCGAGGATGACCCCGTACGCCGTCGCGGCGGGCGACGTGAGCGTCGGCGACTGCGACAGTGCGGACGGCGACGCGCCAGCCTCCGCCGGCTGCGCTGCCTTGGCCAGGCCGAAGTCGAGCACCTTCACGCGCCCCTGCGGCGTGACCTTGACGTTGGCCGGCTTGAGATCGCGATGGATGATCCCGCGCTCGTGCGCCGCTTCGAGCGCCTCGACGATCTGCGTGGCGATCGGCAGCGCCTCGGCGACGGGAATGGGGCCCTGCGCGATTCGATCGGCAAGCGTCGGTCCCTCCACCAGCTCCATGACCAGCGCGCGCACGTAATGTCCGCCTTCAGGCGGACCCGGGGCGTAGTGTCCGCCTTCAGGCGGACCCTCCGTGATCCCATAAAGGTGCGCGATGTTCGGATGATTCAGCGAGGCGAGCACTTCGGCCTCGCGCTGGAATCGCGCGAGGCGATCGCCGTCGCCGGCGAGCGCCGCGGGCAGCACCTTGATCGCGACCTGACGCTTCAGCGTTGTGTCGGTCGCGCGGTAGACCTCGCCCATTCCGCCGGCGCCGATCGCGGCGGTTATCTCGTACGGACCTAATCTCGTGCCTGGGCTGAGCGACAGGCGGCGATTCTATCGCGACAGGGTCTTACACAACGAGGGTCAGTTCTCGGCCGGGCGCTCCGCCGCGTCCACGACCAGCACCTTGACCGTCGTCCGCGTCGGCTCCAGCTTGAGCCCGAGCTGTTCCTGCAGCGCGACGAACACCGTCGGCGGCGCTGAATCGGCGGCGGTTGCGTTCAGCGGTGCGAAGGTTGTCTCGAGGTCGAAGTTGAACTCTCCGGTCAGCGACGTGCGGTCCACCACCGGCCGGCCAAGGTTGGCAAACGACGATGACAGCATGTTCGCCAGCACGCCCATCGTCACACCGCGCATGACGAGACCCGGCGGGCGGAAGAACGCCGCACATCGCGGACCCGTCGCGTTCGGCTGCGCCGGCGGCGCCGGCTTGCCGTTGCAGGTGCCGTCCCACTTCTCGAGCTTCGCACCGGGCTGGCCGTCGCTTCTAGCCATGACCAGGGCATAAGCGTCGACTTCCTTCATCTCGGTGTGGGTTTTCAGTGCAAACCGATCCTCGAGCAGCGTCTTCAGCATGGCGATCAGTTCGGGGCGCGTCGGCGTGCCCTGCGCCTGGCCGAGGACAACGTAGCGGTCGCGTTCGATCCAGGACGGACCGCCGACGATCTGATTGCCCTGGCCCAGCTCCGGCCCGTACGCCTGGCCGATCATCATCCGCAGCGTGAAATTGGTGATGGCAATTCGTCCAGGCGCGGGAAAGTTCAGGAGAGCCCCTTGCGCCTCCGGCGGCGACAGGCGGATGGTGGCCACTTCGAAGGCCGGTCGGGCCGGCGCCTGCGCGTTCGGGATCGCGGAGTACGCAAACAATACGGTAACAGCGAGGATCGGCAGCAGTGGAGAACGCATCGGGACCTCCAGTGAGCAATACAACGTATTGCCGGAAGGCCCCGGAAAAGTTCCAACGAACACGCGGATCGTGATGGGTCGAACCGCACGGTCTATGGCAGCTTGTACAACAGGTTCGGGCCGAACCACGTATACAGGACGTGCAGGACGACGGTCCTTGTGGATCCGGGCAGCGGTTCTTCGACCCGCAGGAAGTCGAATTGCTGGTCGGCCGATCCCAGTGTCATGCGCAGGGCGGCCGAAACGTTCATGCCACTCTTCGCGGCCTTTGCGCGTTCAGCGGCGGTCATCGCGACGAGCCGGACCGGTTTTGCCCAGCCGTCCGGTCCGCGACTCTCCACGAAGTAGTCCGGCCCCATCTTCGAGACGCGAAACGCCGGGTCGCCCTCGGCCATCAACGAGAAGACACCGATCAGATCCGCTAACGGATCGCTGGCCCGGCCGCGACTGCCGGCTTCCAACATCCGTTCAAACTGCCGGACGGACATCCACCCGTCCCGGTCGAACTGATCCTGCGCCTGTTGAGAGTAATCAGCGCCAAGCAGCGCTCGCAGCGGCATCTGCCGATCCTTCGTCATGAACACCTTAATCACGACGACGCCTGGTGCCCCGCCCGGTGGAGGAGCGGGATCCGCCGCCGGCGCGGTGGCGAACGCGTAGGCGAATCCTCGCTCCTTTGCGATGTCGTAGACGGCTTTGACGAGTGAGAGCATGCTCCTGAAGCCCGGGCCGGCGAGGGTGATCTCGATCAGGGAATATGCCGGCCCCCGTTCGGTCTCCCGATACGGCTCCTTCCCGGTTGGTGCCTGCGCCTGCCCGGGTTGTTGAGGAATGGGCGCTGCGGCGGCCGCCGCCGGCGCGCAGGTAAGCGCTGCCAGAAGGACGATGAGCGCTGTCTTCCTTGTGCCCTGCATACGGGGATTCTAGTTGGATAGTTGGTAGTTGGTAGTTGGTGGTAAGTGGTTGGTGTTAGTGGTTAGTAAATGGTTAATGGTTGGTGGCTGATCACTGTAATCGGGATGCAATCAGCGCGAGCGGCGCGGCGAAGAAACTCAGCAGCGCACCCATTTTCGTTTCCGCCAATGCCGTGCCGTCAGGAAAGGCGGCGGTCGCGAAGAAGAGCGATACGGTGAACCCAATCGACGCAACGACGCCGACCACGACGAGATGCCGCAGCATCAGGCCGGACGGCAGCCGCGCGCCGAAAATGCGCGCCCCGGTTGAGAAAAGAAGGATCCCGGCCGGCTTGCCTATCAGCAGCGCGGCGAGCACGTAATACGTCCCCGGTCCGATCTCCGCGAACGGTACACCTGCGTTCGCGAATCCAAAGAACAACAGGACGAACTGGACCGGCGTCGCCCACCAGTGCTCGAATTCGTTCAGCGGATATGGCTGCAGCTTCTCTCGCGGTTCGAACAGTCCGAGGTCACGGGGACCATGGGGCATGAACGGTACTATGGGAACCAGTGCGAGCGCGGGATGAAAACCGCCCCAGTACAACGCCGCCCACGAAATCGCTCCGGGCCCGAGGACGTAGGCCCAGAAGCTGCGCGTGTGTCTTCGCCGCAGCCACAGCGCCAGGACAACCGCCCCCGTCATCAGCCCGAATAGCGCGGCGAATGACAGCGGGCCCGACGGATAGAACAACGCCAGGATCACCAGGCCAAGCGCATCATCCGCGATTGCCAGGAGCAGAAGGAACGGTATCGCTGGATGACTTCGTGGAAAGATCGCCCGCGCGACCATTGCCGAAAACGCGATGTCCGTCGCGCATGGATGCCAGGCAACGTGGCTTCGAAGATTTCCTTGGCCGCCAGCGCGAAGAAGAACACCATGCCGACGTCGTTGATCCAGACGTGCAGCGGATGCGCCGCGGCGTCATAGGTTGCGAAGTCCACGTTCGCCCAGACGACCGCGGCCACCGTTCCGGCCAGCAACAGCAGTGAGTTGTCGAAAATGAATCGCGCAGAACTGCGCCACGAACCTGGCAGGGCATCCTCCTGATCTGGCGACCACGAGGATGGCGGCCCGACCATCCTGATTCCTGCAGCCAGAATTCGCTGCACCCGGATTTAGCGGAGTCCTACTCGTTCCATACCAGCTGCTTGACTTTTAAACTACGTCTGTAGTTGAATCGATTCCGTCGTCGTTATATGAAACAACCGCGATTCACGCCGCTCGAATTACAGGTGATGGAAGCGCTCTGGACGAACGGTCCATCCTCGGTCCGTGAGATCCACGAGGCGTTTCCGAAACGGGGCCGTCCCGCCTTCACGACCGTGCAGACGACCGTCTATCGCCTCGAGGCCAAGAACGCGCTGCGCTGCGTCAAACGAATCGGCAAGGCCAACATCTTCGAGGCCGCCGTGTCGCGCGCCGCCGCGGAACACCGCCTGATCGATGACGTCTGGGCGTTCTTCGGCGGCAGCACGCGCCGCGTGATGACGCATCTGGTGGAGAGCGGCCGTCTCACCCCCGACGACATCGAGCAGGCCGAGCAGGCATTGCGCGCGGCGGCCCGCTCCAGGAAAGAGGAGCCCGAATGACGCTCTCGGCGCTGTCGTCGCAGGTCGCTGCACACCTCTGGCAGTCGACGATCATCGCCGCTCTCGCTGCGGTGGCGGTCTCCACCCTCCTGCGCAACTGTGAAGCGCGCGTCCGTCACGCCGTCCTGCTGGCCGCGTCGCTCAAGTTCACGCTGCCGTTCGCCGCACTGACGGCGCTGGGAGCGTCCATCGGATCGCTGGTACCTGCGCTGGCACCAATGCCGGAACCGGTACGCGTCGTCGTCGATCAGGTCGGCAACGCCGGCGCACCGATAGCAATCCCGCTCGCGCGGCAGGGCGCAGCTGCCGCCACCGCGGCCGCGGTTCCAGTGCTGCCTCTCCTGCTCGCGGCGTGGGCGGCCGGCAGCGCGCTCGTTCTGCTGTCGTGGGCGCGTCAATGGCGGCAGGTGCGGCGGTACATCCGCGACGCGGAGCCGCTGACGACGATCGACGGCGTGCCGGTCCTCTCGTCGCCGTTGATGCGCGATCACCGGTGCGAGCCCGGGCTCTTCGGCCTGGTGCGGCCGATGGTGCTGATACCGGCAGGCATTGCGGACCATCTGACGCCGGCCGAACTCGCCGCCGTCCTCGTTCACGAGAGCTGCCATGCGCGGCGGCGCGACAACCTCATGGCGGCAGCGCACTCGCTCGTCGAGGCGGTCTTCTGGTTTCATCCGCTGGTCTGGTGGCTCGGCCGCCGGCTGCGTGAGGAACGCGAACGCGCGTGCGATGAAGCGGTCATCGGACGGGGCGTCAATGGTGAGACCTACGCGCGGGCAATCCTCTCGACCTGCCGCTTCTACGTCGAATCACCGTTCTTCGCCGTCGCCGGAGTCGGCGGCGCCAACCTCCGCCGCCGCGTCGAGGGCATCGTGGCGCGGCAGACGGGCCGGCGCCTGACCCGATGGCAGCGCGCAGCGCTGACGACGATGGCAATCGCTGCCGTCGTGACGCCGTTCGCGCTCGGCATGATGAGCACGGTGATGTGGGCCCAGTCCGGCAACAGCTTCGTCGGACTGCAGACGTCGGCGACACGCCGGTTCGACGTCGCGTCGATCAAGGAGAATCGCTCGGGCGAAACCGGATGGCGGCTCGGCCCGCCGAACAGAGGCACCGAATCGATCTATAACCTGCAACTGCGCAATATCGTCGCCTCGTCGTTCCGCATCCAGGACAAGATGGTCTTCGGGCCCGACTGGATGGACTCGGTCCGCTACGACATCGAGGCCAAAGGATCACCGACCGCGAACAGCCCGGAGGTCTGGGAGATGATGCGGTCGCTGCTGGCCGAGCGCTTCCACCTGAAGTATCACCTCGAGACGCGCGTGATGCCTGCCTACGTGATCGTCGTCGCCCGCGGCGGCCACAAGCTGGTGAAGGGCGAGGACGGCGAGTGCGCCGCAGCGATCAAAGCTGGACAGTCCAGCTGCGATGCGATTCAGTTCCTGCCGTTTGGAATGGGGATTCGCAACATGCCGGTGGCGGCGTTTGCTGCCGGCGTCGCGCGGCGCCTGCAGGATCGCCCCGTCGTCGATCGCACGGGTCTCGAGGGCCGCTACGACGCGCAGGTGTTATGGCGCCCCGACGATGCCACGCCGGAACAGCTCGCGCAAATCTCCGCGGATCGGCGGCCTCCCGACGTCAACATCTTCGAGGCGTTCGAGCAGCAGGCGGGCTTGAGACTCGAGGCGCGGCGCGAACCGATCGAAGTGCTGGTCGTCGACCACATCCAGCGCGCGGATGAGAACTGAACCTTACGCGGCAAAGAACCGTCTGGCAAAATCGAGCCAGAGCGTCTGCGGCGCGGCGGGCGGCCCCGATGGATTGGCCAGCATCTTCATCAGGAACGGCGCGTACGCGTCGCCATTCAGCATGACCATCAACCCGGACCGCCGCTCCACCGACGCCGCGGCGAAGCAGTAGTACCCCGCGTCCGATCCGGAGTGCGCAAACGTCCGTGGAACGCCGGCATGCTCTTCGAGGTTCCACGCCAGCCCTTCGGCGCCGAAGCCTGTTTTGATCTGCGGCCGCAGCATCTCGGCGCGGCTGGCCGCGTTGAGGCGAAAGGTATCTGCGGGCTTCGGGTTCAGGAACTCGAGGAGCAATTTCGCGTAGTCGGCCGGCGTCGTCATCAGCATCGCCGCCGCTCCGTAGCGGGCAATGCCCTCCGCCGCTTCCGCGCCACTCGGTGGCGTGACGTATTTTCCGGCGATGCGCCGGCCCTTCTCGTCGTGCGGCTTCGCGATCCGCCGGACGGAGCTCATGTCCCACGTGATGCTGCTGGACGTCATTCCCAGTGGCACCAGGATGTTGTCGAGCATGAACCGTTCGAACGACTTGCCCGTGATCTCCACGACCACCGATTGCAGATAGCTGAAGCCTTCGCCTGAATACTGATACTGAGACCCCGGCGTGAACTGAATCGGGAGTTCAGGCGTCTGACGCCAGTTCGGAAACCCCGTCGTGTGCGTCAGCACGTGCCGCGCTGTAATGAGCTCGACTCGCGGATCGGCGGTTACGCGTCGAGACGTGTACTTCACGAGCGGCGTATCGAGATTGATGACGCCTCGCTCCGCCAGCTTCATGACGCCATAGGCGAAAACCGGCTTGGTGTCGGAGCACGCTGCGAACACGGAGTCCACGTCCACAGGTTCGTTGGTACCCGTGTCCTTGACACCAAACGCGCGGCGCCACGCCAGCCGGCCATCGCGAATGAGCGCGATCGAGACCGCCGGCATCCTGGTTTCCTGAAGCCACTTGGGGATGCCAGACTCCCACGAGGCCAGCAGGGATTCGAGGAAGCCCTCCTTGATGGCCGGCGTCTGCATCGCGAGGGAGTCGCCTCGCAGGGCGAACGTCGAAAGGCCCAGGGTGGCCAGACTGCTCTCGACCAGGAAGCGGCGGCGGTGCATGTGCGGCTGCGATTCTAATCGTTATCTCAGGTCAATCGTCATGGTCGCCGGGACGGATCGGTTCCCGGCCTCGTCGACGGCATACACCTCGATCCTGTTCACGATGCCGAGCGTCAGATACATGCTGAACTGATGCGGATACGGATCGACCGTCGCACCGTCGAACACCCCGTTCAGATACAGGTAGTACCGAATGTGCTCCGGCAGCGTGACGTTGTCCACGGAGTCGCCGAAGAAGACCATTGCCTCGGTGGCACCGTCGATGACGTCGCCCCAGAAGCCCGGGGGCGTCGTCGGCGCCTGCGTGTCGGTCGCGTTGGCCGCCGGTGTCGTCACCGCCAACGGGTCGCTCAACTCCGACCAGTTGCCAGCCGAGTCGCGCGCCCGCACCCTGAAGGTGTAGTTGGTGCTCGGGGTGAGGAACACGATCCTCTTCGACGACCCGGCGACCTGCCCGTGCCAGAGCTGACCGTTGACGTAGATGTCAAAACGCGGACTTGGATCGGTGTCGGCGTAGGACCAGGCCAGATCGACATGCGTTGGGCCGCTGCCGGTGGACGAGACCTCGGGCTTGGCTGCCGGCGTCGTGTCGGCGTTGAGCGTCGCGGTAACTGTGTTGCTGGCGTTCGACCACGCACCACTTGAACTGACGGCGTACACGCGGAACGAGTACGTCCTGGTGTAGTCGAAGCCGTTGGAGAACGTGACGGTGGTCTGCGATCCCGCGACGGTCATCGTGCGGCCGTTGCTGCACTGAATCACGTAGAAGGAGGGCGCCTTGCCCTTGGGCGCATCCCACCTCAGGCCAACGGTCCAGTCGGTCACTCCGGTGACGCGCAGATTGCCTGGCGCCGCCGATTGGGCAAGTGCTGAATTCGGGCTCGCAAGAGCAACAACCCCGAACAGGATGATGCACGCGGCTTGCAACGAGGGTTTTCTCATCGTCACGTCTCCTGTCAGTCCGTTATCCCCGCGGCGGCGCACGAGAGGCAATCTCGCAGCCACGTGCGAAGCAGCAAGAGGCAGCGGGAAATCAGCTGGAACGCGCATCGGCGCTTACCGTGCGCGTAAGCGCATACGTCTGGCGATGGTTCGGACAGATGAGGCAGTTAGGATAACCATCTGTCATGAACGTCTATGGCAAGCCAGCCTTCCTCGCGTGTGGGCTCGCCGCACTCGTCGCATCCGGCACGCTGCTGTACCTCGGCGACATGCGCGGCGCGGTCGCGGCGGTCATCATCGCGGTGAGTGCCCTGACCTTCTGGCGTGCGCGCACTGGCGATCCGCGGTTTCGGCCACGCTACTGGCTCGGACTCGCGCTTCTCGGGACCGCCGCGGTAATTCTTGGATTTCCGCTTGGCGTTGTTGCCGGCTCTCTCGCGGCGCTCTTTGCGCTGCAGTTGCTGCTGAACGCGGCCGTTGCGCGGAAGGTCGGACGAATCACGCTCGAGCAACTCGATCATCCCGTCGTGATGGCTGGCGCTGAGACTTTTGTCCAGCAGTTCTCTGCTGAAGGCTTCCGCGTCTGCGGCAGCTATCGCTTTCGCACTGCAGGAAAGACGGTCGTGATGACGGTCATGGCGGGCCCACAGAGCGATCGGCTCGCCGTGGTCACCGACAAGGTGCTGCAGATCACCAGCCGGTTCGGCAGCCGTTCGGTCGTGACGACGAACAGCGCCGCTGCACCGGTGCCGGCGGACATATTGCGTCAGCACGTCGATGGAGGCCCGGCCGATCTCGTTCGCGCGCACGGCACGGCAGTGACGCTGCTCGGCCGTCATTCGATTCACCCCGATGTTTTTGCGGGCGACACAGAGGCGCTTCAAGCCGTGCGGGAAATGGAGGAGCGCGCGCTCGCGTTCATCCGCAAGGCGTCGCTTCGGACCGCGTTGCGAATGACGACGGAAGGCGCGTCGGCAACACGCCTCGTCGACGACGATCCTCACAGTCTGAGCCGTATCAACACATGGAAACCCCGCGTTTCGTAAGACGATGACCGGGCGGATGGAGGATGATCCCGGAGCAGACGACGATGCCGCTGCCTGATCTGCGTTCGCCGCTGAGCGTCGGAATGGTGCTCTTTCCGAACCTGACGCAGCTCGATCTCACTGGCCCGTACGAAGTGTTCACCCGGCTGCCCGGAACTCAGGTGCATCTTGTGGCGGCGGCGTTGACGCCCGTTCGCAGCGAACGAGGACTGACCATCTCTCCCGACGCCACGTTCGACAGTGTGCCGGCCCTCGACATCATCTGCGTTCCCGGCGGCGCTGGAGCGGACGCGATGATGGAAGACGAGGCGTTGTTGCAGTTCCTCCGGTCGCGGGCGCCCAACGCACGCTACGTGACGTCTGTCTGCACCGGTGCGCTCGTGCTCGGCGCCGCCGGCCTCCTCCGCGGGTATCGCGCCACCACACATTGGCTGTCGCAGGAAATCCTGCCGCTCTTCGGGGCTCAGCCGGTGGACGAGCGCGTTGTCATCGATCGGAACCGCATTACCGGTGGTGGTGTGACCGCAGGTATTGACTTCGGCCTTGTCGTCGCCGCGGAGGTGTTCGGGCAGACGGCCGCAGAGCGCGTGCAGCTGACAATGGAGTACTGCCCGGCGCCACGCTTCGACGGTGGGTCACCGAAGACGGCCCCAGCTGACGTTGTTCGAGAAGTAATCGCCGCCCGAGCGGAAGGGCAAACGAGACGCCGCGCGATTGCCGAGCGCGCAGCAGCGCGTCTTGGGATGGGATCATAGCGGCGCGCGAACGGCCGACCTTATGGGCTGCACCCGAGTGGCGTGCCCGGCCGTAATACCCGCGCAAATGGTGCGCAAACAACCGACCGGAAGACTCATCGCGTTCGTCGTACTGAGCGTTGTCCTCGCGCGTCGCGGAAATGCGCAGGAGGCGCCGCTCGCCGACCACCATCAGCACCTGTTCAGCCCGGCCGTCGTCGCGGCGGGCGAGACCATGCAGCAGATCACGGTGGACGACCTGATCGCGCATCTCGACGCCGCCGGCATCCGGCGCGCGGTGGTGCTGTCGCTGGGCTACATCCTGGGCGTCCCGAACAAGACCGCTCAGGATGAATACGACAAGGTCAAGGCGGAGAACGACTGGACGAGCAGCCAGGTCGCCCGCTTTCCCGATCGTCTTGTTGGCTTCTGCAGCGTCAATCCGCTCAAGGAGTATGCGTTCGACGAGCTGGCGCGCTGCGCGAAGGACGAGCGGCTGCGCCGCGGCCTGAAGCTGCATCTCGCGAACTCGCGCGTCGATTACCACAACGCGGAACACATCGAACGCCTCCGCCGCCTGTTTGCCGCGGCGAACGGATACCGCATGGCGATCGTGGTGCACATGCGCACCTCCATCTCCGCAAAGATCCCGTATGGCGCCGAGGAAGCCCGGACCTTCCTCAACGAGATCGTTCCCGCCGCACCGGATGTCCCCATTCAAGTCGCACATCTGGCCGGCGCAGGCGGGTATTCCGATCCGCTGGTGGACGCGGCGCTGGGCGTGTTCGTGGACGCAATCGCGAAAGGCGATCCGCGCACGAAGCAGCTGTGGTTCGACGTCACAACCGTTGCTTCGACGGCGAACGCCGATCAGCGCAACCGTCTCGCGACTCGCATCCGGCAGCTGGGCGTTGGACGCGTCCTTTATGGATCCGACGCGACGGCGGGCAACAACCTGCCTCCACGCGAGAGCTGGGCAGCGTTTCGACAGCTGCCGCTCTCAGCGGAGGAGTTCCGGACAATTGCCAGCAATGTGCCGTCGTACATGCGTTGATCTGTCCTACACTCCCCTCGAGGAGTGCATGGCAATGACGGCGATCAAGCCGGAGCTCGGCGGCATCATGCCGTTCTTCGTCTCGCGAAACGTTCCCGCCGCGATTGCGTTTTATCGCGACCGGCTCGGGTTCGACGTCATGTTTCAGGGCCCGCAGCCCGACGACATCTTCTTCGGGATTGTGACCCGGGGCAGCGCGAGCATCATGCTCAAGGACATCGGCGTCGAGCCGGTGCCGAACTACACGCGGGATATCAAGAAGGGCTTTGCCCCGTGGGACGCCTACGTCTACGTTCCCGATCCGGACGCCCTGGCAGCGGAATTCGCGTCGCGAAACATCGAGTTCTGGAAACCGCTCCACGACAACTCGGACAACCTGCGTGGATTCGAAGTGCGCGACGCTGACGGTTACGTCCTGTACTTCGGTCGTCCCAATCCGAAGCCAGTCTTGTCGCCCGGGTAGCTCATCACTCCTCGAGGCACGATTCGTGCTCCATCGACGGCAGAATGATCTCTGCCATCCTTCTCGACGTTGACGGCACGCTCGTCGACAGCAACGACGCGCACGCACACGCATGGGTCTCCGCGTTCACCGAAGCGGGGCTTCACGTCGACTTCGAGCGCGTTCGCCGCTGCATCGGGATGGGCGCGGACAAGCTGCTGCCTGAGGTTTCCAACATTCGCGAGGACGAGGCGCTGGGCGCGCATGTCTCGCGGCGCCGCGGCGAGATCTTCCGTCGGGAGTGGCTGCCTCGGCTGAAACCACAACGCGACGCGGCTCGACTGCTGGCTGCGCTCAAGGATCGCGGCTTCACCCTGGTGGCCGCCAGTTCGGCGAAACGGCAGGAACTGCAGCCGCTCCTCGAAATCGCAGGCGGCGCGTGGTTGATGGACGAACAGACGTCGAGCGACGATGCGGATGAATCGAAGCCGGAGCCGGACATTATTCACGCGGCGCTCGAGCGTGCGCGCGCCCGCCCGTCCGAGGCGGTGATGATTGGCGACACGCCATACGACGTCGAGGCGGCCGCTCGCGCCGGCGTGCGGACGATTGCCTTCCGATGCGGAGGGTGGAAGGACGAGGACCTCCGCGGGGCCATCGCTATCTACGACGGTCCGTGGGACCTGCTGGCTCGCCTTGATGGTTCGCCGATCTAGCGCACGCCACCGCCGAAATAGACGCCAGCATCAGCCATATCGCCCAGAGTCAGGCGGCTGCCCTTGAACACGCTGACGCAGCCGCCGAGGCCGCGGCAGGTGATCAACGTCAGGCCCAGGAACTCCTCAGCCGTGAAATCGCGGAACGGCAATCGTCGCAGCGGCACGAGTACGGGGCGAACCGGCGTCCTCAACGCGCGGTCGAATTTCCGATAGTCGGGAACGACGTCCGCCTTGATGCCCGGCGGCACATTGAGCTCACCACCAAACGGAATCACCGAGAACGTTCGACCGGGATACTCGCTCTCCAGCATCCTCACTATTCCGACGTCCTTGCCCATACTGGAAAGGTAAGCCTCGTCCATCGTCCGGTAAAAGTGCACGGCGCCATAGACAACCAGGGCCTTGCCCTTCTTCTCGAGCACCTGCTCCTTCAGGACAGCGACGGCTGCGGTCTCACGGCTGCGGTTGTCTCCCGGTCCCGGGTCGCCGCCGAAGACGCGAATCCGCGCGCCGGCAGGCACTCTGGCATTGACGTCGCGGACGGCTGCGAAGAAGTCGGCGTAAATTGAAGAATTCCAGACGCCGTTGCGCGACTGCGTTGTCGTTTTCCAGACCTGCTCGAGCTGGGCTCTCGAGACGTTCTCGCCTCGAATGTAATGGTCAAGGGTCGACTGCTCAGTGGTGCTCGCGAACTCCACCACGATCGACCGCACCTTCTTCGCAAAGTCGGGGTGACGAACCATGGCGATTCGCAGATCGGAATCCAGGGTTCGCCCGTGCGCCTCGCCGAGCGCGACGATGTCGGCTTGATCAAAGGCGGAAACCAGCGCGCCTGCGACTGCGTCGACACCGGCAGCCTCGTCAGGCAGCCGAACTTGCGCAGCGAGAACCGCTGTGGCGAGCACGAACGCGACCGGAAGAGCGCGCGACATCGTTCGCCTGTCCACTCAGAACGTGAAGTTCATCCCCACCTCGGCCCGCCGCGGGTTCTGCACGAACGTCGGCTGGCGATAGAAATCCGATGTGATCACGCCGCTGTACCCGCCGTAATTGGGCCGGTTGGTGACGTTGGTCACGTTGGCGAACAGATTGAGCCGGTGGCGCGGCTGCACGCCAGGGGCCGTGGGGCTGAGGACGATGGCGTAGCTCAGTCGCGCGTTCATGGTGAACTGGCGGTCGCCGCGAAGCGAACGAAGGCCCACGCCGGGAAGGCGGTCGTTGACGATGCCGTCGCCGTTATCGTCCTCGCCGGTCGTTTCCGTGTAGACCTGCCCCGCGTTGGCGATGAACGTCAGCACCGTCGTCAGGTTCCGTAGCTGCGTGCCGGTGGCAACGATGTTGAAGCGATACGGCGAATCGGCCGGCCCGGGTCCCCAGTCGTCTTCGACGCTGCCGGTCGGAGGCACCGAGAACCAGCCGTCGCCGTTGTTGTCTACGCGGATCAGCGAGTAGCCGGCCTGGACGTTCATCCGCCGCCAGTTGAAGCGCGGCTGCGCGAGCGCCGGTGACGGGGCCGCCAGCGAGAGCGTCGCGTTGACCGACACTTCGTGCCGCTTCAACTGCGTGTCGGTGACGCTTGCGATGACGTTGCCGTAGTTCGGATCCAGCCGCTCGCCGGTCTCGACGTTGACGATTGGATTGAGGTTCACCCCGCGCGGCTGCTCCTGGACGTGAATCCAGTTGTAGAGGGCGTTGATGCGGAGCCTCGGTGAGAACGTCTGATCGATGCCGGCGCTCCAGCGGAAGTTCTGCTGCAGATGGAAGTCGTCCCCGAGCAGATACCGGTTCACCGCCGACGGCGGCTGAGCCGAGAGATCGCCCGGATTGGGATACGACGGGTTGCGGATGATGTATTCGCGCTGCCGCTGTCCGTCGATCCGCAGCGTCTGTTCGTAGAGGTTCTCCGGAATGAAACCGTGGAACCAGCCGATGCTGCCGCGGAGCACCGTCCCGCCGTTGGCGCGAGGCGACCAGGTGAAGCCGAAGCGCGGCTCGAACGCCGTGCGATCGTCGACCAGGTTCTGCACCGAATAGCGCAGGCCAGGACTGAGCGTCAGCCGTTTCAGCTTGATGTCGTCCTGGAAGTACATCCCGGTGCGAACGCTGAGGAACGTGACCTTCGGATCGCCGACGATCTGGTTGTAGATCGACGGCCGGCCGGCATTGAAATCGGCCAGACTGCTGAACGTATAGGTCCCGAGGTAGTTGTTCTCCTGGATGTTGCGGACGTACTGGAACCAGAGATCGTTGCCGAAGCGGAAGGAGTGCACGCCGCGCACGTAATCGACGTCGCCCATGATCTGCAGCCAGTCGTAGCGCATGTCCTGGCGCTGCTGCGCGCCGCCGCTGGTGAAGCTGTCGAGGACACGAATCGTCTGCGCTTCGGTGTTGGAGTGGATGTCGAGATCCAGCTGGCTGAACGCGACGCGCGAGTTCAGGTAGGCGCGGCGTCCCAGCGGTCCGGCGTGCTGGATGCGCACGATGTTCTGGAGCTGCCGCCCGCCCCACCCGCGCTCGAGCTCGTCGTAGGCGCCGATGCCGAGGTTCTCGAGCGCGATGCGGTTCTGCGCGAACATGAATCGCACCGTCTGGTTGCGCGTGACGTCGTGATCGATCATCGCGCTCAGGTCGTAGCGCGTTTCCGGCCGCTGCACTCCCAGCGCAATCGCCTGCTGCCCACCTGGACGTATCACGTTCAGGAGCGGCGTTGTGTACTGGCTGATGCCGTTGATGTTGGCGGAGAAGCTGGTGCGGTTCTGGACGAGCGCGCCGCCGACATTGCCGCTGAACCCACGCGACTGCTCGGGCCCCTTGCTCATCACCAGCGGACTGCGCGCGATCAGCACGTCGTCCCTGAAGTTGAAGTTGAGGCCGCCGCGGATCGGTCCGACGCCCGGCTGGGTGATGACGTCCACGAACGTCGAGCCAGGGTTGGCCGATTCGGCGGCGAACTGGTCGCGGACGACGTGGATCGACTTGATCTGCGCCTTCGGCGGCAGCATCTGCCCCTCGAAGCTGTCCACGCGGATGATCGCGTCCGGACCGGCCAGCTCCTGCAGCTGACGCTGCAACTCCGTGGGGTCGTCCGCCAGCGCATCGATCTGCGCCTGCGCGATGGTGTTGCCGAACTGCGAGCTGCGGCGATCGGCCGCAACCTCCGCCGAGTTGCGTCCGACCGTCACTGCGTCTTCCAGCTTTGCAAGCGGCAGGACGACGACGTGCCGGCTCTCGCCGGCGCGGACGCGGATATCGCGGAGGAGGCCAAGATCGAAGCCCGGAAACTCGGCGGTGATGCTGTAACGCCCGGGTGCGACCCTCTCGAGAATGGCGATGCCGTTGGCGGCGGTGGTTGCCGGCTCGACCGTCCTCGCCTGGGTAGCGGTCTCGAGACCGGTGAGCTTGACGGTGGCGTTTGGCACCACGCCGCCGGTCTGGTCCACGACCGTCACCTGCACGCGGGCGTCGCGCGGCGCCTGGGCCAACACGGGTGCTGCGGCAAGCAGGCCGACGGTCAACAGCAAGGGCGACACGCCCATCATGCGCATCAACATAGAGATACGTCCGGCGGATTAGACGTGCACTTTGGGCTAAGGTTCCTGGGTCTGACTTGACGTAAGACTCGTGATACCTGGAATCAGTCTGCGCGTCGTGTATTTGACCTGCGGGACGGCCTAATGGTTGGCAAGGATCCCGGTCGATCCGACGTCCGGCAACGAGCCGCAATCGCCGCCGCGGTTGGACAAAATGCGCCGCGTCTCGCGATTTTCCCCCGGTATCTCTGCTTTGCGACTCGTTCTCGGCCGGAAATCAGGCGGAGCTTGTGGGCCGAAGATTGCTGTCGGGCTCGGGCGAATGGACGAAGCTGAGCGAACGACTGCGGCCGCCGACAGGGCACTGGATGCACTGACCGACTTCCCGTCCGAAATCGAAGAAGCGGACCCCGAATTCCCACCGTCACCAGGTGCGAGAGGCTTTGGAGGCAGCCGTCTGGTGCGGCGCCGTGAGGCTGCACCAGCCCTTGTTCTGTTCGCGTCGAGCGTGCAGGCGGTCCTGCGCTATGCGGCTACCGCTCGCGTTCGACTGCCGCAACGCATTCCGCGACTGCACGTCGCATCCTTTATCAGCGGCATCCTCCTCGGGGTATTGGGGATGCAGTTCGTCGGCTCCGGCGAATCGGCGGAGCTCACGACGGTCACGGCCACGCCGTCAGTTCCGTCGCCCGCGGCAGTCCCGCCACCTGCTGCGTTGCCCTCCCCCGGCAACGTGCCTCCACCGACGTCGAGAGAAAGAGCGGTCGAATCACCTAGAGCGGCGGAGATTTCACGAACCACGGAGACGCGCGGTGCCGGCGCAGCGACGCATTATCAAGGCGGACTCCGGATCGATTCGCAACCGGCGGGTGCGACGGTGTTCATCAACAACCAGCAGGTCGGGCACACGCCGATCGTGTTGCCCTCGCTGCGAGCCGGCTCGCGTGCGGTTCGCATTCAGCTCGGTGGCTATGCACCGTGGTCCCGCTCCGTACGCGTTGTCGCGAATCAACAGGCGACCGTTCTGGCGCAGCTAGAGCCATCGCGATAACGATCTTGTAACTTGTACAGGTCTAGGTCGTGCGTGACCCGTTCCGCGATTCGTTCTCGAGGTCGCGATCCGCATCGAAACTAATTCGGCACCGCAGACAATACCAGCGGCTTCGTTCCGTACGAAAAACGTGGGTGCCCTGGCAACGTGGGCAGTTGTCGTGTATGTGTTCGGTCTTCACAGTGGGTGATGGCTCCGCCGATTAAGCGAGGCAGAATCCGTACCATGCGTTCAATCGGGCCCGAAGGATTCGGAACTCCGCTACTGCTAAACAGTTAGGCTGAGCGATGTTTTTGCCATTCATGGAAGCGGGTGCCGATGTGTATCGCCGACCAACGGTGATTCGTAAGGCTTCACGACGCGCGCGCGATGCCGGCGCAGGCTTCGCGATCGTGGTGCTAGTGCTAGTCTGCGTGGGGCCGCACGTACACGCGCAGGAACGTCCCGCGCCGGCCGTCGATCTGACTGCCGCATGGATCGGTTTTGCGGACGACGGGGTCGTCAGCGAGCCAGGGTTCGGCGGAGCGCTTCGCTGGTACGTGAGCCCGCGGATTGCGATCGGGCCGGAGCTGCTGTATATCCGCGGCGACTCTCACAGCCACCTGGCGCTTACGGGCAACCTGACCTGGGATGTGCTGCCGCAGGCAACGCACCCGAAGGCGACGCCCTTCCTCGTCGCCGGAGCGGGAATGTTTCAGACGCACGAGGAATTCTTCGACGACGCCGTCACCTCGACGGAGGGCGCCTTCACCGCCGGCGGCGGGATCCGATCGCGCGTTGCGGATCGTGTCAGCGTGGGCGTGGACGCGCGTGTGGGCTGGGAGCTCCACATTCGAATTGGAGGCTTCGCCGCAATTCGTATCGGCCGCTGACCCTCCTGCGTCCTACCTCCTATGTCGCACCCCCGGTCGCCGCGCGTTATGTCCGGCATCTCGGCGATCCATTGCTGAGCCGAGACGGAATGTGGTCACTCTCGCGCCGATCGCGGG
This sequence comes from Vicinamibacteria bacterium, assembly GCA_025938035.1. Next base: position 10,690 of record JAICQE010000019.1, on the reverse strand, counting down.
AGTAATCGGCGCGATGTTCCTCTGTGTGACGCGCCCGCGTCTCGCTCTTGGCGCGCTCCAGCATGCCGCACGCTGGGACCGCCGTTCAGCCATCCACCGATTAATTCCGCGACACCCGCGCCCCTCACCTCCGCCGTGACGAGATCGGCGATCTCCTGAACTGACGGCAGCGCGTTGCGGACGGCCGCCGCGAAGCCGCAGCGGCGCAGGAACGGGAGGTCGTTCTCGGCGTCGCCAACGCCGATGGTCGCGGCCCACGGTACGCCGACGACATCGAGCGCGCTCGCCAGACCGGTCGCCTTCGTCACGTCGGAGGGCAGTGCCATCACCGACCCTTTGTTGAAGATGACGTGCCAGTCGATGCGCAGATCGTGGATCGCTGCGATCAGCGTCTGCTCGTGCGGTTCGACGGTCGCCACGATCGAGTGGCCCACCGAGAACGGAACGTTGTGCTCCATCAACCGCGCCGTCAACGACTCGGGGGGAGGGGGCGCGAGAATCACGATCTCTTTCGTTCGCGGGTCGTACAGGGTGGCGCCATTCTCGGCAACGACCAGATCGAAAAGATCGATCTGGTCGAAGGTGTTGAAGAGATCCGTTAACTCCCGTCCGGTGACCATGATCAGACGATGACCGGCGGCGCGCACACGCTGCAGGCTGGCGACCGTTGCCGCGTCGACCTTGCCATCGAAGGCGATCGTGCCGTCGTAGTCGGTTGCCAGGCAGCGGTACTTCATCGCACCACCCGCCAGACGTTCGCCGGCTGCGCATCGTGCGGCTCGACGTATTCCTCCCACAGACGGACGCCGCCTTTGAACGCGTCGTCCCGCTCACCTCTGTACGTATATGCGGGCAGCGGATCGACCTTGCGCCCATTGCCGCCGCCGAGTACCACATAGTCTGCGGTGAAGGCTTCACGCAGCAGCGGCAGAATTTCCAGCACGTCGGCGTGCCACGCATCGTGCCCGTGCGCCTTGCGGGCGGCGCGGCCAAGATGGTCGGCCACCGTGCCGCCGCGGGTGTGAGGCAGGGATCCGAGCTCGAGAGGAATCAAGACGTGCTCGGAGACCAGAGCGGACGCGACGCCGGTCCCCAGGCCGAGAAACAGCATGCGCCCCGCGCGATAGGCGCCGAGCGCCTGCAGGATCGCGTCGTTCACCAGGCGGACCGGACGGCCGAAGGCGGCGGCGAAATCGTATCCAACCCAGCCGCTGGCGAGATTGCCGGGGTCCGCTGCTGGGTGGCCACCGACGACTGCGCCGGGATAGCCGATCGACACAACGTCGTACCGCCAATCCTCCGTTCGCTGCTTCAGCTCTTCCATCAGAAGATGCGGAGTCAGCTGGCAACCGGAGCGAAATCGTCGCACCGCGCCGAGGGCGGGCAATCCCAGCTTGACTCGCGTACCGCCGATATCCACTACGAGCACATCCACCGCGAGTGGTATTGCAAGTAGCGGGCAACGAGGGCCGCCAGTGTTGCGTGGTGACCCTCGTCTCCTATCGTCCTCCTATCTCCTACCTCCTATCTCCTTCCTCCTTGTTACTTCGCACACGTCCCCGACACTTCGCGAATCGACGAGATCTCAAGCTCGCGCAGCTGAAGATCGCGCCCCGCGACGTCGATGCCTTCCGGTGGCTTGCCTGCAGTTGGTCCGCCGGTGGGCCTTCCTCCCGCGATCTCCGCGGCCTTGAGCATCCCGGCGATCTCCACTCTCTTGCCGACGAACTGCTCCGCTTTCGATTCGTCCCGTCCGCTCAACTCGTACGCGACGCTGCCTCCCGTCGTGGCCGCAGGAGCCGGTGCGCCCGCGCCTCGTGTCGATGTTGCGCCGGCCCCTGGCATCGACGCCTCGGCGAGGATGAACTCGTTGCCGGCGCCAACGCCGGTGTTCGCAACTCCACCCCTGCCGGCATCACGCGCCTTTCGATAATCCGCCTCACGCTGAATGCATCCGGTCACGGTCACCTGCTGTGCTGAACCGGCCGCCTGCGGCTGCGCTGGCGTTGTCCTTTCCTGCGCTGGGGCAGGCCGATCCTGCGCACCGGCGGGCCGATCTTGCGCCCCCACTGTCGTCGATGAGAACACGGCCATACCGAGAGCGACGACGGCCGCCGCACACGTACCGCCTGCAAATCTCAATTTCATGCGTCCCCTCCTTTAGTTCGCAGCAGAGACTGCAAGGGGGTGGCCGGGAGAAGAAGGAAGGAGGAAGGAGGAAGGAGGAAGGAGCGTTAGAATCCGCCCGAGGACGTCATATGCGCCATGTACTCGGAATCGCGGCCGTGCTCTCTGCCGTTAGCGGCGCGTCGATCGTCGCGCAGCAGCCGTCGCCATCCACCGCACCAGCCGATGCGCCGCGCTATGACGTGGTCTCGATCAAGAGAAACGTCGAGATCGGGGCGGGCGGCGGTATGCGCTCGCTGCCGGACGGCACGCTCATCATGACCAACCAGCCGATCCGCTCGATCCTGTCAGGAGCGGCGCCTGTACCGGTCCGCGATGTCATCGGCTACCCGAGCTGGGTAACGACCGAGCGCTATGACGTCACGCTCAAGCCGCCGGCGGGATCGACGCCGGAGCAGCGGGCGCAGATGCGCAGGACGATGTTCGCGGAGCGGATGAAGCTGGTGGCGCACGTCGAGGAACGCGAGCAGACGACGTTCGCGCTGGTGCTCGCGAGGAGCGACGGGCAGCTCGGACCCGCGCTCAAACCGGCGGCGATCGACTGCTCACCACGGCCGCCCGGCTCACCCCCTCGTCCGCAGGAGGCGCCACCGGATCCGGACAAACCGTACGACTACTCGGCGCGATGCGGCGGAACCTTCGGCAGCGGCATGATCGCCGGCACAATGCCGCTCGATAATCTCGTCGGCTCGATTGCGGGTGAAGCGGGAGGGCTCGTCAACAACCGCACAGGCCTGAAAGGCAGCTATACCTTCACCCTCAAGTACGCGCCGCGCGGCACGACTTCATCGACCGATCCAGCGGATCCGCCGGGCTTCATCACCGCGCTGCAGGAGCAGCTCGGCCTGAAGCTGCAGCCGGAGAAGACGATGGTGCCGGTGCTCGTGATCGATTCCATCGAACGGCCCACGGAGAACTGAGTACTGTGCAGATCTGCGCCCTTGACGGATCGCCGGGCGGCATATTACTCTGTTTCGCAAAGTTCTCTGCAAACAGATATGCCTGAGAAGAACACGCCCCGATTCAAGAAGTGGTTCGCAATCGCTGTCGTGGCCATTGGCCTGCTGCTGTCCGCCGTGATGGCGCTGCTTCCGATGTTCGTCAGCACGATGGCCACCCCACTGCACGCGGAGCCGGAACGCGCGCCGTCGGCCGCGCTGTCCGAGCCGTCGCCGCAGTGGTCCGCTGCCGTCAAACAGGCCCGGCAGGTCGCGCGCACCGCCCTCGCCGAGCAGAACCTGCCCGCACTGTCGGTGGCGGTGGGAACCGGCGGCGACGTCGTGTGGGCCGAAGCCTTCGGCTGGTCCAACATCAAGGACCAGACGCCGGTCACGCCGCAAACCCGCTTCAGGATCTCAACCACGTCGGAGGCGCTCACCTCCGCCGCGATCGGCGCGCTGCTCGAGCAGAATCGCCTGAACCTGGACGATGAGATTCAGAAGTACGTTCCCGAGTTTCCGAAGAAGCGCTGGCCGGTCACGCTGCGGCAGGTGATGGCGCATGTGAGCGGCCTCCCGGCGGATGATGAGAACACGCTGAACCGGCAACGCTGCGAGCGGCCCGTTGAAGCGCTGCCGGTGTTCGCGGATCGGGACCTGCTGTTCGAGCCGGGCACTCAGTACCGCTATTCGCACTATGACTGGATCCTGGCAAGCCTGGCGATCGAAGCCGCGTCGGGCCAGCCGTTCCTCTCGTTCATGCGCGACCAGGTCTTCGCGCCGCTGGGGATGAACGACACCGGCGCTGAATCGGCGAAGCAGGAGAATCCGGAAGCGCACGGCGAGGACGCGGAAGACGCGCCGCCCCTCGTCGCCTTTCACGATCTGGTCCTCGAACCGATCGGGCTCGGCCACCGGCCAAAGGCCCCCACCGAGTGGGCGACGTCTTACGTGCGCGGGTGGGGTCCGAAGGCCGCGTTCCGCCACGGCGTGCACGTGCAATTCCCGCGCAATCTGTCCTGCTACGCCGGCGCCCGGGCGTTCTTCTCCACGCCGTCGGACCTGGTGCGCTTCGGCCTGGCCATCAATAGCAGCAGGCTGCTGCAGCCGGCCACGGTGCAATCACTCCAGGCGTCGCAACAGCTCCATTCAGCGCAGCAGACCGGTCACGGTCTCGGGTGGGATCGTCAGACCGTCTCACTCGCCGGCTCACGAACAGAGGCAATTGGCCACAACACGGGACCGGCAACCGGGACGGTCGTGTCGTTCATGACCTTCCCCGAGCGTGGCATCGTCGTCGCTGTGATGTCGAACATCTCGCACGCGGATACGTCCGCTCTCGCGGTGAAGGTCGCAGAGGCGTTTATCGGATCTTTACGACCACGTGTTCATGTCGACGAGAATTCCACGAGCGACCAGATACACATACGCATCGGTCAGGCACACCCACACCAGGCTGAGCCACGCGAAGAGCATGTGGCGTTCGTTGAACCACGACGACCCTTTCCACATGCCGTAGCGCGCGCTCGAGCAGCTCAGGCAGTCGTGACGACCCCCAATTAAATGTCGGCATGAGTGACAACCGAACGTATACGCGCTCAACAGCGAGGCGTTGATCACCATCACGATTGTTCCGACACCGACGCCGAACCGGCCGTCCTTGAAGAACGCGGCGATTCCTTCCGCCCACAGGAACACCAGCAGCAGCACGGCGCCGTAGAACGTGTAACGGTGCAGGTTCTGAAACAGCAGCACCGACCGTTCGCCCCTGTACGACCCTGGCACACCACCAACCGCGCACGACGGCGGACGCAGGAAGAAGGCCTTGTAATACGCGCCGCGGTAGTAATAGCAGGTGATTCGAAAGGCAATGGCGAACGCCGGCAGAAAGAATGCCGGGGACTGCGGGATGAAAGCCGGCCACCACGCCGGAAAGGCGCCAAACCATGCGTGGTCCACGGGCACGGCGCCCGGATACCCTAGCGCCGGAGTCAAAACAGGTGGCGCGACAGTCGGGCTGATGTATGGCGGTGCCCAGACGTACGTGCCGCTGAACGCGCGGACGGTGAGGTAACCAAAAAACAGCAGCAACCCCGCCGCGGTCAACGCAGGCCCGAGCCACCATGCTTCCGGGCGGCTGCTCCGGGCGAACCCGCCTGCGGATCTCCAAACCTGAACTGTCTGCATGCCCGTCTACCTGTCGCGTACGGTCGTACACCGCAATCTTGACATGGCAGATTGTGACCTATACTTTCGCCGTGCTGACTCGAAAATGTCCGAAGTGCGGACGCATCGCTTCCATCCGCGTGGAGCGCACGTTCAGGGCGGAAGACTATCGCACCACGTACTCGTGCAGCGCGTGTCGAGCGTCATGGACGATGGCGAATCGACCCGAACGGAAACCGTCGAAACGAAAGCACGCCTGGCTGGCGTAGATCGTTCTCTCCCCGGACCATGCCAGACAAGACACCCTGTTCCCGCTGTCTGAAGGTCGGATTCGTCCGCTTCGAGAACGTGATTCGTGGCGGCCTGGCGCAGCGTCACTACTATTGTGGCGCCTGCAACCACTCATGGACGATCAGCGCCGATGGCGATCCGAAACGAAGAGCGCTCGCATCTGATCGGCAAGGCAAGGCGCCTCCGAAAGCCAAGCGGGGGCAGCGCAAGCGTTAGTTCTCAGGTTTCAGCAGCGAGCTGCCCCTCCCCGAGCACGGGAAGAGCGCGCAGCCCCACCCATTCCAGCGGTCCGCCGGCAAACACCTGCGGTTGACCGAGGAAGAACGAGCCTGTGGCGGTCAACATCGCTCCGCCCATGCGTCCGAGATGGCGCCGCAAACGTGCGGTAGAAACTGACGTGATCCAAAACGTCGTTCGGAGCGTCTGAATGACGAGGCCTCAAGGTGCATTTGTCGAAGCTCTGGCGCACATCCGTCGCCGTGATCTGTTGTCTTACAGTCGGCGCCGCTATAGCGGTCCTGGCGTCGAGGCACTTCGTGACCGCGCAACCGCGCCCGGCAGCGACGGCAGTGTCACGCGATCTCATGCCGCGGTACGACACGAACCGAAACCTTGTCTTACCCGACGATTATCGGCGCTGGGTACTTGTGGGGTCCGGCCTGGGTCTGAGTTATGCCGAAGGCGGACAGGGCGGGCATCAGATGTTCAACACAACGCTGATGGAGCCAGGCGCCTACCGGCATTTCGTCGAGACGGGCACCTTTCGGGAAGGCGCGATGTTCGTGCTTATCGGCCAGGGCGTCGGCACCAACGCCACGCCAGCCCGAGAGGGTCGGTTTGCGACCGAGGTGCACACAATTGAAATGGCCGTCAAGGATTCGAAGCGACTTCGGGAGGGCTGGGCGTACTACACGTTCGGGGGCCCGATGACGGGCGGCTATCGGCCCACCGCCGCGCCTCAGCCAAAGTCGAGCTGCTTCAACTGCCACGCCGAGCACGCGGCGCTGGACAACGTTTTCCTGCAGTTCTACGGACTTCTGAATGAGGTCCGCTCAGCGCCTGCTGGCGTCCCACGAACCGGCGACGACACTGTCGCAACCGGTGTAGTTGACTAAAGCGAACTGCCCTGTCGCCGAACGTCGATCGGCCGAAAAGCGTCCAGCGATCAGCGTCCCGGTTTGGCAGCCAGAACGAGGTGACGGGCTTCTCGCATACGCAGGCAACCCAGGCTACCCAGGCAACTTCGTACGCGCAGCGATATTCACGCCGAGCGTCACGAGGAAGATCGGCACGGCCGGAGCCAGCGTCCACGGTGCGTCGCCGAGCAGGGCCACATTCGACGCGTCGTGCAGCATCGTCCCCCACGTGGCTACGTCTCCCTGAAACCCGAGCCCGACGAACGACATCGTTGCTTCGGCGAGGATGAACGCGGGGAGCAGCAGCGACGCCTGCGTCAGCACGTAGCCGCGGGCCGCGGGCAGCAGGTGATGAACGAGCACGCGTGTGGGACTGGCGCCGGCCGCGCGGGCGGCGGCCACGTAGTCGCGCTGACGTTCGGTGAGGACGATCGCCCGCACGCCGCGGGCGACGATCGGCCAGCCGAGCAGCGCAAAGATGCCGACGAGCAGCGCGAAGACCTGCGGCGGAGACAGCGTCAGCGGCATCACCGCGCGCAGCGCCAGCGCCACGTAGATCGTCGGCAGCACCAGGACGAACTCGGAGAAGCGCGAGAGCGCGGCGTCGAGCCATCCGGCCGCATTACCCGACATCCCGCCGATCAGCATGCCGAGGCACGCCGCCGCCAGCGTGGCGATGAATGCCACCGCCAGCGTGGCGCGACCGCCATAAAGCAGCCGCGAGAAGTTGTCGCGCCCATAGGCGTCGGCGCCGAGAAGCAGCAACGGCGCGCCGGCTTCGGCGTCGCCGCTAATCAGCCGGCCGTCGTCCAGAAACCGCAGGGCGACGGGTTTCGAGCGATCGACCTCGAACCGCCGCTCCAGGCGGCTGACGAGGCGGGGCGTATAGATATAGAGAGCACCGGCGTCGCCGAACAGGCGCACGGACGTCGGCGGTGCGTAGATCAGTTCGGGAAAGCGACGGTCCGGATCGTTCGGCGCGAGCCACGGCGCAAGGACGGCCGCGCCGATGACGAGGGCGAGGAGGACGATCCCGACATTCCTCACGGCATCCGCCTCATTCCGGGCATCATGCTAGCATCCGCGGTCGGTCCGTCCCTTCACCGGAATAGCAGCGTCGCCAGAATATAGAAATCGTTCTTCCAGACCGGGATCGTGTGGCCGCCGCCGGCGTCGATGTGCCACACGTGCGGCACCTGACGTTCAGCGAGATAGTCGTGCAGCCCTTTTCCGATGGTCAACCCCATCTCGTCCTGATCGCCGGAGGAGACCCATAGCAGCTTCAGCTGCCGCCGGGCGGCGACGGGGTCCGGGACGAGTTGCGCCGGCTGCAGTGTGTTTGGTGCCGGCGAGAATCCTGCGACGAAGGCGAAGGTCTGCAGATTCCCGAGTCCGAAATTCAGCGACTGCCCGGCGCCGATCGACAGGCCGGCAAGCGCGCGCTGATCCCGCGCCCGGCTGACCGCGTAGCGTGACTCGATGAACGGAATCAGGTCCATCAGCAGCTCGCGCTCGAATGCCACATACGCCTGGCTTTCTCTGGCGATGTTCTCAGGCGCGGCTGGACGATCGGGCACCGGCGCGTTTGAGGCGCGGCCGTTCGGCATGACGACGACCATCGGTACGGCTTTCTCGCCGGCGATCAGATTGTCGAGGATCACAGTGGCCGCCAGGTCGCTCGCCCACACCGTCTCGTTGGCCCCGAGACCGTGGAGCAGATACAACACCGGATACCTTTGACTCGTGGAGTAGCCCGGCGGCGTGTAGACCATCGCCGGCCGCCTGGTGCCGGTCACCGTCGACTCGTACTCGACCCGCTCCAGGCGTCCGCGTGCGGCACCCTCGCGCTGAACGTCGAAGCCCGGCGGCGCATTCGCGAACGTTCGCGGCGCCGGCGTCTGCGCGCGACCAGAGGGCGCGAGCAGAGCGCAGCCCAGCACTCCAGCGACGACGACACATCGACTGGTCTTCACAACACCTCCACAAGTCAGCCGGACAGCGCGCAGGCTGGTTACTCCTGTCGCAGCGCCGTCAGCGGTTCGATACGTGCGGCATGGCGCGCGGGCACGTAGGACGCAAGCACGGCGACGGCGCCGAGCAGCATGACGACGATGGCGTAGGTCGGGACGTCGTACGGCGTGACGCCGAAGAGCAGCGTGCCGAGCGAGCGCAGGAGCACCAGCGAGCCGGCGATGCCGACGGCCGCGCCGATGCCAACGAGCGCGAGGCCGCTGGCGACGACCGACGCCGTGATGCGCGCCAACCGCGCGCCAAGCGCGATGCGGATGCCAATGTCCTTCGTCCCCTCAGCGACGAGATACGCGAGCAGACCGTAGAGTCCGAGCGCCGCCAGCAGCAGACCGCCGACCGCGAAGCTCGCCGAGATCAGCGCGCTGATGCGTTCGCGTGCCAGACTCTCGGCCAGAGCGGTCGCGATCGTGCGCACGTCCGACACAACCAGTGCCGGCTCGAGCTCGTGCAGAACCGCCGTGACCGGCTTGAGGAGCGACTCGGGTTGACGTCCGCGCACGAAGATCTTCATCGTCGCCCACGGCATGCGGCCGTGACTGTAGAACACGGTCGGCTGCGCCGCGGCCCTCACCGAGCCTTCGCTCACGTCGCCGACGACGCCGATGATCGGCAAGTACGGATTCTCGTCTTGTATCCGAACGGAGAGTGAGGTCTCCAGCGGATCGCGTCCCGGGAGGTATCGCTGTGCGAACGTCTCGCTGACGACGACTCCGGCCACCGGATTCGTGTTGTCCGCCTCGGTGAATTCGCGTCCACGCAGCACGGGGATGCGCAGCGTGCGGAAATAGCCGGGTGCGACCATCCGCACCACGGTGGACGGCAGTTCGGCGGGCGGGCGGACGGGCGTGCCGAGCTCATGAAACCGTGTTTCGCCGCGAGGAATGCCGATCATCGGCAGGCTGCCCGCCGCCGCCGCGGATTCGACGCCCGGCAACGCGCGAAGGCGGGCCAGCGCCTGCCGATAGAAGTCGCGGGGACGCTCGTCGGGATATCGCACTGGCGAGATCGCCACTGTCATGCTGAGAACGCCGTCGGCATCGAATCCGAGACGCGCGCGATCGAGGGCGATGAGCGTGCGAACCAGGACACCTGCGCCGCAGAGCAGGACGACGGTCAGGGCGACCTGCACGATGACCAGCGCCTGTCGCACGCGGGGCGCGTGACCGCCCTTCGCGCCGCGCGTCCGCAGCGCATTGCCCATCGAGCGACGCGCGGACAGGATCGTCGGTGCGACGCCGGCGATCGTTCCGGTCACGACTGCGAGGCCGAACGCGTAGGTGAGCACGCGTCGATCGACGAACAGCTCGGAAACGCCGAGCAGGCTCGCCGGGGCTACCGCGAGCAGCGCGTCGAGGCTCCAGCGGGCGACCCCGAGACCGAGCGCACCGCCGGCGATCGCCAGCAGCAGGCTTTCAACCAGCAGCGCCCGCGCAATCGCCCAGCGTCCGGCCCCGAGAGAGCTGCGAATCGCGATTTCGCGCTGCCGCGACGCCGACCGCGCCAGCAGCATGTTGGCGACGTTGAAGCAGGCAATCGCGAGCAGCACGCCCACGGCGGCGAACAGCACGAGCACTGACGTCCGGACGTCCCCGGTGAGCACTTCACGCAGAGGCGTGATGGTCACGCCCGTATTCCTGTTGAACGTGTGCATCGCGGCGAGACGCCGCGCGATGGCCTCCATTTCCGATCGCGCAGTGCCGAGCGTTGCGCCGTCGGCGAGGCGTCCGACGACGTCGATGATGCGTCCTTCGGTCTCTCGCCACGACCGGTTTCGGTCGAGCTGATAGGCGGTCCACAGGTCGACATCCTGCCGCACGAAACCGAAGCCGGCGGGCATCACGCCGACGATCTCGTACGCGCGGCCGTTGAGCTGCACAGTACGGCCGACGGCGCGTCGCTCGCCACCCAGCTGGTCCTGCCACGCGCGGTAGCTGAGCACAG
>JAICQE010000218.1 GCA_025938035.1 Vicinamibacteria bacterium | reverse complement strand
CACGCCCAGCTCGCTGACCGCGCCGAAGCGGTTCTTCACCGCGCGGACCACGCGATGGGAGTGGTGCCGCTCCCCCTCGAAGTACAGGACGGTGTCCACGACGTGCTCGAGCACTTTCGGGCCCGCGAGGCTGCCGTCCTTGGTGACGTGCCCGACGAGGATCGTCGGGATGTTCTGCCCCTTCGCGGCGAAGAGGAACTGCGTGGCCGCCTCGCGCACCTGTCCGATGCTGCCGGGCGCCGACTGGAACTTGATCGAAAAGACGGTCTGGACCGAGTCGATGATGACGAGCGACGGCTTGAGGCGCGCGATCTCCTCGAGGATCCGCTCGATGCACGTTTCGGAGAGCAGATAAAGCGGCGCCGCGCCGACGCCGAGCCGATCGCCGCGGCTCTTGATCTGATGCTCCGATTCTTCTCCCGAGGCGTACAGTACCGGCCCCGCTTCACGGGCAAAATGTGCCGCGGCCTGCAGCAGCAGCGTCGACTTGCCGATGCCTGGCTCGCCGCCCACCAGGACCAGCGATCCAGGCACGACGCCGCCGCCGAGCACCCGATCGAACTCGCCGATGCCCGTCGACAGACGCAGCGCGTTGGCTGTTTCAACTTCTGCGTACAACTTGGCAGATCCTGCGGCGCCAAGCCTCGCATACCTGTTCTCGCCCGTGCCCGCCGACGGGTCGCCCGCGAAGGACGGACGCTCCTCGACCATCGAGTTCCACGCGCCGCAGTCCGCGCAGCGCCCTGCCCATTTGGGCGCCTGGGCACCGCATTCCTGGCAGACGAATACGGTCTTCGATGGTTTCATTCTTCGCCCACACTGGGGAAGGCCTCGGGAATCGGGCATCTGGCCTCAGGGGGTTATTCCGAGACCTGATGCCTGATGCCTGCTGATTCCTGAGGCCTGAGGCCTGAGGCCTGATTCCCGAGGCCTTCAGGATCACCCGTATTGTCGCTCCACCCGCGTCCCGAGCCGGCAGACGATCTCCCACGGAATCGTCCCGATCGATCCGGCCACTTCCCGCGCGTCGATCCGCTGCCAGCTTTCGTCGCCCTGCCGGCCGAGCAGCACCACCTCGTCGCCGGGTTCGACCTCGGGCACCTCGGTGACGTCCACGGTGATCATGTCCATTGACACCGCGCCGACGATCGGCGCCCGGCGGCCTCGTATCAGGACGTGGCCGCGCCCGCCGAGGCGCGCATCGAGACCGTCCGCGTATCCGGCCGGCACGACGGCAATCGTCCTCGGCCTGTCAGCCTGGAACCGCCAGCCGTACCCCACGCCTTCCCCCGGGCGCAGTCCCTTCACCGCCACCACTCGGCTCGTCAGCGACATCACCGGTTCGAGGAGAATCGTGGACGCCAGGGGCGGCGGGACGATGCCGTACAGCAGCAGGCCCGGCCGCACCGCGTCGTACCAGACGCGCGAGTCGCGCAGCAGCGCCGCGCTGTTACTGGCATGACGCATGAACGGACGAGGGGAATGGCGCGTCAGCTCGTCGACCACGCCGAGCGCCTGCTCGAAACGGACGCGCTGTTCGTCGAACAGGGGACTTTCCGGGACGTCCGCGGACGCGAAATGGGTGAACACGGCATCGAGCCTCAGATGCTCGCTGGCGAGGACGCCTGGCAGCGTGCGCCCGAGGTTGTCGTGCCGGAAACCGAGCCGGTTCATGCCCGTGTCGATCTTGAGGTGAACGCCGACGGCCGTCCGGCGCGCCGCGGCAGCCGCGTGTACTGCGCGTGCCGCGCCGGGGCTCGACACGGTCGGCGTCAGGTCGAACTCGAACACGCCGGCCAGATCGCTCACGCTCAGCGCGCCGAACACGATGATCGGCGCGCGCACCCCGGCCTGACGCAACACGATCCCTTCCTCGATGTCCGCACAGGAGAACATCGTCGCGCCCGCCTCTTCGAGCGCGAGCGCCACGTGCTGCGAACCATGGCCGTACGCGTTGGCCTTCACGACCGCGATGATCCGGGGCGGCCGTGTCCGTCCGCTGTCGGCTCCGCCGGACACGAATTCGCGGATGGCCCGGAAATTCGCCTGAAGGGCGGCCAGGTTCACGTGCGCGACGGTGTTGCGGATCACCAATCACCAACCTACGCGCCGGCGGCGAGGTTGGCGAACCGGGTCTGTTCGCGCAGGAAGGCCAGGCGGACCGTTCCGGTAGGTCCGTTGCGCTGCTTGGCCAGGATCAGCTCCGCCGTCCCCGCGTCGGGATTGTTCGGATCCTTGTTGTACACGTCGTCACGGTAGATCAGGATGACGACGTCGGCGTCCTGTTCGAGGGCCCCCGATTCGCGCAGATCCGAGAGCTGCGGCCGATGGTCGGAACGGGCTTCCGGCGCGCGGCTCAACTGCGACAGGACCACGATCGGGACGTTCAGCTCCTTGGCGAGCCCTTTCAACGAACGGGAAATGGCGGCCAGCTCCAGCGTACGGTTCTCGAACCGTCCGCGCCCGCTCATCAGCTGAATGTAGTCGACGACGAGCAGGCTCAAGCCGTGCTCGGCCTGGAGGCGCCTCGACTTGGCGCGCATCTCCAGGACGCCGACGTTGGCCGAGTCGTCGATGTGCAGCTTCATCGCGCTCAGCGTTTCCAGCGCGTGCGAGATCCGCCCGTAGTCCTTCTGTCCGATCGCTCCACTCATGAGCCGGTGGCTGTCGATCTGCGCCTCCGAGGTCAGGAGGCGCAGGAACAGCGACTCCTTCGACATTTCGAGGCTGAAGAACCCCACGATGTGCCCGGGCTGCATCGCCACGTGCTGGGCGATGTTCAGGACGAGGCTGGTCTTGCCCATCGACGGCCGCGCCGCCACGATCACGAGGTCTCCCGCCTGGAACCCCCGCGTCATCCCGTCGAGATCGACAAAGCCGGTGGGAACGCCGGTAATCAGGCGCTTCTGCTCGAACAGCTGCTCGATCCTGGGGAAGCTCTCCTTCACCAGATCGCGCATCTCGACGAATCCAGCCTTCAGGCGGTCTTCCGCGACGGCGAAAATCGCGCTCTCCGCCTCGTCGAGGACCACGTCGGATTCCTGATCGGCTTCGTACGCGTTCGTCAGGATCTTGTTCGCGGCGAAGATGAGATTTCGCAGCGTCGCCTTTTCCTTGACGATGCGCGCGTAGAACTCGACGTTGGTCGCGCGCGGCACGCCGTCGGCGAGCGACGCCACATAGGCCGGACCGCCCACTTCGTCGAGCTCGCCGGCGCGCGACAGCTCCTCTTTCAGGGTGATGAAATCGATCGCCTGATGGCGCTCGTTGAGCGCCACCATCCGGTCGAAGATGCGTCGATGCGCGTCGCGGTAGAAGTCGCGGCTGTCGATGACCTGCGCGGCCATGTTGAACGCGTCGTTGTGGACCAGGATCGCGCCAAGCACTGATCGCTCGGCCTCGAGATTGTGCGGAAGCGTGCGTTCTGCGGCTAGTACGGCAGTCTCGGCCATGAACGGAAAACTGGAAACCGTGTGTGTGGAGGGACAGGAGTTTAACAGAAGCGGACCGGCGCGGTCCGCTTCCCTTCAGATCGTGATCGACGTGACGACGATCAATGTCGCCTGCGATCTTGGGAGGTCGACCTACAAGCTGGCGAGCGCCTTCTTGACTCCGTCGTAATTGGGCTCGTTGCGCGCATCGTCGAGCACCTCGCGATGACGCACGACGCCGTTCTTGTCGATCACGAACACGGCGCGCTTGGAGATGTCCTTGAGGCCGATCATGTCCGGATTGACGACCCCATACTTCCGAATCACGTCCTTGTTGTAATCGCTCAGCAGCGGAAACGTCAGGCGGTGCTGATCGGCAAACGCCTTCAGCGCGAAGAACGTGTCGGTGCTGACACCGAGCACCCGGCCGCCTGTCTTGCCCAGTTCGGCCGTCGAATCGCGGAAGGTGCACATCTCGTTCTGACACACGCTGCTGAACGCAGCCGGAAAGAACGCGAGCACGACGGGCCCCTTCCTGAGCTCATCGCTCAGCGTCACGTTCTCGCGGTCCTGGTTGGGAAGCGTGAAATCGGGCGCCTTGGCGCCAACTTCTACCGCCATTCAGATCTCCTTCGCAAACGGGTCGGTGACTCAAAGGTCCAGGATGCACGCTCTGAACCTCGTGACAAAGCCATGTATATTGTCACGATTCCGCGAAGGAGCGTTCAGTGACCCCTACCGACGTGGCGGCGACGGCCAATACGAGTGTGCCGTGGTACCAAACGATTACGCGCGAACAGTGGCGCGTGCTCGCGGCGGCCAAGTTCGGCTGGATGCTCGACGCGATGGACTTCATGCTCTACGCGATGGCCATCGGTCAGCTCCGGGCGTACTTCAATTTCGGCGACGACGTCGCAGGCATGCTGGGCACCGTGACGCTCGTCATGTCGGGGATCGGCGGGCTGACGTTCGGGTACGTGTCGGACCGCTTCGGACGGACGCGCGCGCTGATGGCGACCATCGCCATCTTCTCGCTGGCGTCGCTCGGGGCGGCCTCGTCGCAGACGGTGATTCAACTGCTGCTGTGGCGCGCGCTGCTCGGTCTCGGCATGGGCGGCGAGTGGGCGTCGGGGGCGGTGCTGGTGAGCGAGACGTGGCCGCCCGCCCATCGCAACAAGGCGATCAGCATCATGCAATCCGGCTGGGCAATAGGGTACATCCTGGCGGCCGTCCTGGCGTTCCTGATTCTCAGGCGCCCGGAACTGGGCAACGAGGGATGGCGGTGGCTGTTCGTCGCGGGTGTGCTGCCTGCGTTCTTCACGTTGTGGATCCGCCGGAACGTGCGCGAGCCCGAGGCGTGGACGCGCAACAAGGCTGCGCGCGACGCGCACGGCAACCCGTTCAAGGCGATCTTCGGTCCCAAGCTGATCGGCCGCACGCTGCGCATCATCCTGCTCGGGTCTGCCGTGCAGTTCGCCTATTGGGGCATCTTCTTCTGGCTGCCCTCGTTCCTCGCGAGGCCGGTGGCCGACGGCGGCGCCGGCCTGGGCACGGGCTCGCTCTGGTGGATCATCCCGGTGCAGATCGGCGCGTATCTCGGCTACCTGACGTTCGGGTTCATTGCCGACCGTCTCGGCCGCCGTCCGACGTTCGTGTTGTTCATGGTGGCCGCCGCCTCCCTCGTGCTGCTCTACGGACGCATGGGCGCGCACCCCACGGTGCTGCTGATGCTCGGACCGGTGCTCGGCTACTTCGGCCACGGCTACTTCAGCCTCTTCGGCAGCTTCGTCGCGGAGCTGTTCCCGACCGCCGTGCGCGGCACGGGCCAGGGCACCAGCTACAACATCGGCCGGATGGCCGGCGCCGTTGCCCCATATACGATCGGCGCCGTCGCCACGATTCCCGGTGTGGGCATCGGTCTGGCGCTTGGTGTCACGGCCGCGTTCTTCCTGCTCGCCGCCGGGCTCATCTTCACGCTGCCGGATCGGAGTGGACAGGCGCTCGAGTAGAACCGTTCGGATCGTTCGGGACGTTCGGGTCGT
>JAICQE010000022.1 GCA_025938035.1 Vicinamibacteria bacterium | reverse complement strand
TGGCGCGCCCCACGGCCACTCAACTACGGCGCATTCATGCGCTTCACAACCTCCGCCGTGATATCGAGCGCGGGATTGGCCCAGGCGAGGAGGCCGCTGTCCTCGTTCAGCACGAACAGGAAGCCGCGCTCTTTCGCCACCGCATCGAGCGCCGGCCGCAGCTTCGTGAAGAACGTGTTCTCGGAGGTCTGCCTGATCCCGAGAAACTCCGCCTGTGCGTCTTCCAGGAAGCGCTTCGTATCGACCTCGAAGCGTTCGATCTCGGTTTCCCGCTGGCGCCGGCCGGCCTCGCCGAGCACCGACGCCCCGCGCTGCAGGGCGTCCTGCATGTCCTTCAACTTTGCGCTCCGGGCGGCGAGCTCCTTGCCGCGCTCGGCTTCGAGCGCCGCCAGTTTCGTCTGCGCCGCTTTGCCATCCGGCGACAGCGCGAACGCCCGCTCAGGGCTGAAGTAGGCGAGCCGTGACCCCGCCAGTTCGGCCAGCGCCTGGTCCTGCGCGGACGCCAGCGACGGGAGCGACAGCACACTTGCGATGAAGAGAAACCTGACCACGGATGCCTCCTTTTCGGTTGCCTGGGTAGCCTGGGTGGCCTGGGTAACCTGGGTTGCCCTGGGTAGGAGCAACGGCGGTTTAGACGTAGCTGATCAGGCGCTGGCCGGTCGTTTAACCCAGGCTACTCAGGCCACCCAGGCTACCCAGGCCACCCAACCGCGCCATGGACTTGTCACACCTTCGCCCCACGGCTGCCACATCACCGATCGTCCAATGAATCAATCGCCCCACAGAGGGCCGGAGGTAACCCAGATGAATCATCTTCGTGTGTACGCACTCATCGCCGTGCTCGGCGTTCTTACTGCCGGCGTCGCATTCGCACAAGATCAGGGCGCAGGCGGAGGCCGACGTGGCAGGGAACAGGCGCGCGCCGGAGTCGGCGGCCGCGGCGGCGCAGGGCTGGCCCTTCGCGGCGTGACGCTGACCGACGCGCAGCAGCAGCAAGTTCGCGTGTTGACGGAACAGCACCGCGAGCAGAATCGCGCGTCAGCGGAAAGGCTGCGGGTGGCCCTGGATGCGCAACGGCAGGCCGCGGACGCCAATCCGGTGAACGAGCAGGCGATCCGCATTGCCGCCCGCGAGGCGGCTGACGCGCAGGCCGAGGTTCTGATCGCGCAGGCGAAGCTGCGGGCGTCGGTGCTGGCGTTGCTGACGCCGGAGCAGCGGGCGCAGGCAGAGCAGGCCAGCTCGGAGCGGGGCGGACGTCGCGCCGTGCGGCCGTAGTGCGGACCCGGGACGAAGGACGGACCCGGGACCCGGGACGGACCAAGCACTAAGACCCAAGGACAAAGGACCAGTCAGACGGCTCTGGTACGCTAGCGGTCCATGACGCAAGCGACGCCGGATCCGGTGCTGAATTCATACGGCGGATGTTGGGCCGTCGATCATGAATTACAGCGCGTCTCGAAACGCATGGTGAGCCGCATCGGACTCACGGCGCCGCAGCGGCTGGCGGTGCGATTCATCGGCCTGCATGAGGGGCTGACACTTGGCGGTTTGGCCGAGCTCCTGCACCTGCACGCCGGCACCGTGACCGGCATCGTGCGGCGCCTCGAGTCGCTCGGCCTCGTCGTGCAGACGCGAAGCGCCGAGGACAGCCGCCGGCGGCACCTGACGCTGACGGCGAAGGGTCAGCGCGTCAACCGCCAGCGCAAAGGAACGGTGGAGGCGGCCGTCCGCCGCGTCGCGGAAAACACCACCGCCGCCGAGCTGGCGACGGCGGCGCGTGTCCTGGACGAGGAGGGGCAGCAGGTTATTCGACCGTAAACGCCAGGAACAGCAGCTCGCCGCGACGTTCGAGGTGGAGCACGACGGCATCGCCGGACTTCAACTGATCGAGCGCGGTGCGCAGTTCGGCGACGGTGGCGACCGGTTTCCTGTTCACGGCATAGACGACATCGCCGGCCGCGAGCCCGCCCTCGCGCGCGTCGATTCCGCGCGCAGCCGTCGAGGCGACCACGACGCCGCTCTTCACCCGCAGCACCGGAAGCATTGTCGCGATTCGCGGATCGAGGTCCACGCCGAGGATGCCCAGCCGCGGGACCAGGTTCTGTCGCGGATCGGCCGACTGAAGGCTGGAGAACGGGTCATGCCGCTCCGTCATCGCGACGGCGACCTTCAGCGTCTGGCCGTCGCGGAGCACGTCGAGCGCGATGACGTCGCCGATGAGACGGCGATACAGATTGACGTGGAGCTGCCGGCCGTTCTCCATCGCCTTGCCATCGAGCGCGAGCACGATGTCGCCGGGACGGATGCCTGCCTGCGCCGCGGGGCTGCCGGGGATCACGTCAGCGAGGATCACGCCGGAATTCCGCGGCAGCAGCAGTCCGGTCGCGAGCTCCGGTGTGATCGTTTGCGCGCGGATGCCGATCTCGCCGCGGCGAACGCGGCCGAACTTCCGGATCTGATCGTACACGGCGCGAACGATGTTGCTGGGCGCGGCGAAGCTCAACCCGTCGTTCCCGCCCGTCTGGCTGACGATCAGCGTGTTGATGCCGACCAGCCGCCCGCGAACGTCCACCAGCGGGCCGCCGCTGCTCCCCGGGTTGATGGACGCGTCGGTCTGCACGTAGATCATCGGCGACTCGGGTTCCAGCTGCCGCGCCACCGAGCTGATCACGCCCAGGGAAACAGAGTTGTTCAAGCCGAGAGGGCTGCCGAAGGCGAGCACCAGTTGTCCCGCGCTCAGCTCGTCGGAGTCCCCGAACGTGAGCGTCGGCAGATTGCGTTCCTCGATCTTGACGACGGCGAGGTCGGTCTCGACGTCGACGCCGACGATCTGACCGGTCACGCTGCGGCCGCGTGTTCGTAGAATCGAGCGGCCATCCGCTGGCACGGACAGCTCCACCCGCACCCGCTGCGCGCCGCGGACGACGTGGGCGTTGGTGATGATGTAGCCGTCGGCGTCGACAATCACGCCGGAGCCGGAGGCCCGTTGCGTCGAGACCAGGTCCGCGCTCCGCGCCACCACGCCGTCCCCGGGCGCGTACGACGTGGCAAAGATTTCAACGACCGCCGGGGTGACCACCCGCGTCGTTGCCGCCAGCGTCTGACTCAGGTCGCGGTCGGTTGCGGCCGCGGTCCTGGGTACGGGTTGGGCGGTGACCGGCGCCGCAGTCACCAGCAGAAGCGTAATTCCTGCCGCCGAGGGAACCATTCGGCGTCGTCGTCGCAATACCACTGAGATCTCCCTGTCGCCCCGGATATTACGGGAAGTTCCGGCTGTTCGGCACCTGAGTAGTCCCCAATCCCTGATCCCTGATCCCTGATCCCTGCTCCCTGATCCCTGCAGGACGCAGCCTCCCTATGCGCCAAACTGGCGCAAGTGATGATCGGTATGGAGGTAGGCCCAGCGCAGCCACTCTTTCCGCGACATCCGTCCGAAGATCGGATGCGTCGGGCACATCGCCTGCTGGTCCTCGACAAACCGTCGCAGCCGCGTGTCCAGTTCGCGCACATCGCTGACGAACTCCTGCGGCTTCGTTCCGCCGATTTCCTGATCGATCTCCGCCACCGTCCGGATCCCCGACGGCCATCGCAGCGGCAGGTAGAGCGCGATCCACTTGACGATCGTTCGCTTCAGCGGGCCGCTCACGGCGCCGGCGGTCTTCTGATCCGCCGCGACGAGCATCGCGTCGCCGAGGTGGCAGATCATCTGGTGGGCCGACATGCGACCCCAGCGCGCGGCACTGCCGGGCCGTAGGGTCTGCAGGCGGCGCCGGAGATCGGCCAGATCGCCGGGACGCGCCAGCGTCCTCATGCCGCTCGAAGCGGCGGGCGTCCGAGCAAGCGCTCGCCGCCCGCCTCGCGGAATGCCGCGAGCGCGCGGTCGCGGCCGGCCTCTGCGTCCGCGAGCACGGCGCGGAACACGGGATTGGATCGCAGCGGGTCGAAATGACGGCTGCGGGCAAGCGTCGGTACGGCGAAGTACCCCTTGGCGACGGCGTGCGTCAGGTGCGAAAGCCCCGCGTCGATCGCGCCGGCCTCACAGAGCATCCATCCCTCCAGGAAGATCGCTTCCGGGTCGAACTGGATCTTCACGCCCGCGAGGATGTTGATGTGCTGCAGCATGTCCGCAGGGCGGCGATCGAGCCACGCCATGAGGTAGTCCCACCAGACGCGGAACGTGGGGAGCGTCAGGGTGTCGCGGAGATCGTTGAGCAGGTGGCGGGCCTCGTCATGCCGACCCGCAAGGCCGAGCGCCATGACGCGAATGCCGTCGTCCGCACCGCCGGTGACTGTTTCGACACCGCTCAGGCTGTCGACGTTGTCGGTCAAGAGCAGCGTCGCCAGGAGGCTCGTGGCGATATGCGGGTCGAGCCGCCGTGCCTCGGCGTGCGCGGCGATCGCCTCGTCGTACAGCCCGGCGTACCGGCAGGCCTGCACCAGTCCGGCGAAGAGCTCCGGATCGTTGCGGTGGCGCGCGGCCTCGTGCAGGAGGCGCACGATCGCCCGTTCCGACTGGCCGATGTCCGATTCCAGCGCCGCATAGAACTTGTGCGCGACGGAAAGGCGGGGGTTCAGCGCCAGCGCGCGCTGCAGGGCTTCTTCCGCCAGACGCTCGCCGTCGCCCATGCCTTCGACGTACTTGCCGAGCACCCGGTGCGCGCGTCCAAGGTGCGCCCAGGCCGGTGCGAAATCCGGATCGAGTTCGAGCGCACGCAGGTAGAGATCGCGCGCTTCCCTGATGCCGGCGTAGGAGCGTGACAGCTCGTTCGCGCGGAGGTAGAGCTCGTAGGCGCGCGGATGCGGTGCGGGAGGCGGCGCCACGGGCGTCGCCGCGGCCGTCTCCCGCGTCAGCGGCGGCGACAGCGCCTCGACCACGCGCTTCGCGATGTCGTCCTGCAGCGCGAACAGGTTGCCGAGTGTTGCATTGACGGTGTGCGTGGTGAGCAGCGTGCCGCCAGGTGCGTCGACGAGCTGTGCCGTGGCGCGGACCTGATCACCGTCACGCAGCAGCGTGCCCATGACCACCCGATCCACGTCGGCTTCCGATGCGAGCACTTTGAGATCCGGTGCAGCGCCGGCATGGCGCGCCGCAATCGCGCTCGAGCGCACAATCAGCGAACCGGCGCTCGACAGGGAGCTCGAGATCGCGTCGGGAAGACTGAACGTCAGGAAGTCGATCTCCGGGTCCGGTCGCAGTACGTGGAACGGCAGGACGACCACGCGCGTCAGCGTGCGGGCGAGCGCCCGCGTGTCCTCGCCTTCGGTGCGCAGCTCGCGGAGTTCGTCCGACATATCCTCCGCGGACTCGAAACGCTGTTCGGGCCGCTTGGCCAGCCCGCGGCGGATCACCCGGTCGACCGCTGCGACCAGCGGTGAGCCGCTCAACGCCGGCGGCTGCTCGTGCATCGTCGCGTGCAGCACGTCGACGATCGTCTTGCCGCTGAACGCCGGACGTCCGGCAAGCATTTCAAACAGGATGGCCGATGTCGCGAAGAGATCCGCGCGCCCATCGACCTCTTCTTCCGTCACCTGCTCCGGCGCCATGTAGCGTGGTGTGCCAATGGCCAGGCCTGGCTGCGTCAGCACAGCGGTGAGGTCCGTCGCGACCGCATCACGCCGAGCCAGGCCGAAGTCGAGCAGCTTCACCCCGTGCGGCGTGAGGTACACGTTCGACGGCTTCACGTCGCGATGGACGAGACCGCGGGCGTGAAGGGCAGAGAGCGCCGCCAGCATGCCGAGCACGATCTGCACCGAATCGGAGACCGACAGCGGCCCGCGCCGCAGACGATCGGCAAGCGATTCACCCTCGAGCAGCTCCATGGCGATGAACAGCGTGCCGTTGTCCTCGCCGATTTCGTGGATCTGACAGACGTTCGGATGGTTGACGCTGGCGGCGGCGCGCGCTTCGCGCCAGAACCGTTTGCGTGCGGTGTCGCTGTCGGCCAGCGACGAGATCGTTTTCAGAGCGACGGAGCGCTCGAGCCGCTCATCGCGCGCGGCATACACCACGCCCATGCCGCCTTCGCCGAGCTTCCGCACGATCGCGTAGTGCCCGATGCGCGAGGGAAGCTGGGAAGGCGATTGGACCGGCTGGGCGATCGCGTCAGGAGCCGGCGGCGGCGCGACTCCGGTCAGCCACTGATAGAGCGCCCGCCGCCACCCGCGGCCGGAGCTTTCGATGGGGTTACTGGGCACCGAAAGCTCATCATACCGGTAGTGCCCGGGAGTGGCTGCCGCCTTTAGGCGGAAGTCACGCCAGGCCCTGGCGCGCCGTGTGCACCTGCCACGTAGTGTCCGCCTTCAGGCGGACCTGATATGGCGACTGAACAGAAAATCGCGATTGTCGTCGCGACGGTTTTCCTTGTTGCCGCGAGCCGCGCGCAGCACCGGCAGACTTTCGCGCCGCACGAGCTGACGACCGGCGATGCACCTGCCCCTATCGAATGGCTGCCACCTGACCTTCCGCGTCGATCCGTTGAGCTCGAGTCGGCCGAAGAACGCAAACTCAAGGTGGTCGTCGTCGCGAAGCATCTGGAACAGCCCTGGTCGGTGGCGTTTCTACCAGATGGCTCGATGCTCGTCACCGAACGGGCCGGTCGCCTGCGTCTCGTGAAGGATGGAGAACTGGAGGGCGATCCTGTCGCCGGTGTTCCGAAGGTTCAGCGAGGCGGGCCGCGTGGACTGCAGGGGCTGATGGACGTGGCACTGCATCCGGCGTTCGAACGGAATCACTGGGTCTACCTCACGTACCACAAGCCCACCGCGAACGGCGAAGGCGCCACCACGCTCGCGCGCGGGACCTGGAACGGCACGGCGTTGACCGATGTGACGGACGTGTTCGAGTCTGGCGCGACCGGCACGGAAGCCTCGCGGCTCGTCTTCGGCCGCGACGGCATGATCTACATGTCGGTCAGCGCCCCTGGATCGCCCGAGATCACCCGGTCGCAGGATCCTGGTGACTACGCCGGGAAGGTGGTGCGCCTGCGCGACGACGGAGCGATACCCGGTGACAATCCGTTCGTTGGGCGGGCCGGCTACAAGCCCGCGATCTACACGCTCGGCCACCGCAACGGACACGGCCTCGCCGTGAATCCCGAAACCGGCGACATCTGGGAAAGCGAGCAGGGACCGAGCGGCGGCGACGAGCTGAACGTGCTCCGCGCCGGACGGAACTACGGCTGGCCGCTCGTCAGCTTCGGCCGCGACTACTGGGGCAACCGCATTTCACCGCGCCCGTCGCGTGAAGGGATGGAAGATCCATCGGTCGTCTGGCTGCCGTCGATCGGCGCCACCGGCATGACCTTCTACACCGGCCGCGAGTTTCCGCACTGGCGGCGCAACGTGTTCGTCGCCGGACTTCGCGAAGGCGGAATCCCGCGGACGGGCCAGCTGCAGCGGATCGTCTTCAACGATCGATGGGAGGAACTTCGGCGGGAGCCGCTGCTCGTCGAGTTGAAGCAGCGGCTCCGTGATGTGCGCCAGGGTCCCGACGGTCTTCTCTACGTGCTGACCGCCGAGGACGATGGCGCACTGTTGAAACTCGAACCGCGCTAGAAATCCACAGTCAGATTCCAGCGCACGAACCGCGGCGTGTAGATCGCCGTCGGGTTGTTCCACGTCCCTCCCAACGCCGTATTGTTGGCGCTGAACTGATACGTGTTCTCGTACGTCGTCGCGTAGTTCGTGTTGAGCAGGTTGCTGAGATCGACGCCGAGGTCCACGCGACGCCCGCCGAACCGGAAGATCTTCGCGAAGCGCATATCGATCTGCGTCCGCCGTTCGTCGGCGTACAGCTGATGATTCGCGTCCAGAATATCGACGATCGTATTGCCGGTGGGCGCCGAGTTGGGGGGTAGCCGTCCGATGGCGTCGCGAATCATCGTGTTGGGTATCGCCCAGTTGGCCACGCGTTCGAGCGGCGCCTGCGAGCGCACCGTGCCGCTGATCAGGACGTCGACTTTGGGGATCGTGTACGACGCCAGACCGCGCACCGTCGTTTGGAACGGGTCTACGTTGCGACAGCTGCGCAAGTCCCTGATCAGGCCGCCACCGTCAATGTTCCGGGCGGTCTCGCACGTATCCATAACCGCGCGGCCGGTCTGCGTCCCGACCTGGAACGAGAACCCCTGGCGGAGACGTCCGTTCAACGTAACGTCAACGCCGTGCCAGTACTGCTCGCGCTCCGGCCCGAAGTCGGTTTCGAACGTGACGAGGTTCCGCACGCCGCGATCGGAAGCCGCCTGCGTCACCAGCTGCAGCGTGATCGGATAGCCGCCGCCGCCAGGCAGCCGCGGATCCACAGGAGTCGTGATCGTGAAGTCCTGGTAGTCCGTGGGACCGCGCAGCGTGTTGTCAGTCACTTTGGCGCCAAGGAACCAGCGGCGGTTGTACGCAACCTCGACCGACATTCTCGGCAGGACCTCCTGCTGGAGCGTGATTCCCCACTGCCAGTCGCTCTGGCGGACGCCCCAACCGTGCAGCGTGTCCTGGTTCACCTGCGTGATGTTGCCCGAGACCGTCCCGAAGTTCAGCGAGTCGCCCGTCACCCCCAGGCACTCGCCGTTCTGGGCGAAGTTCATGATGTTGCAGTCAACGACCTTGTCGCCGTCCGAATCGGTCCAGTTACGCGTCCCTACGCGAACGATCCGCGCCGCCGGACTGTTGCTCGTGTACTCGCTGTCGTTGGTGGCCGAGTCGAGGTAATGGCCGAAGTTGAACTTCAGCGCCGTCCGGCCGTTGCCGAACAGGTCGTAGGCGACGCCGAGGCGCGGCGTGATGTCGTTGAACGCGTCCACACCCACGGTGCGCTCGAAGCTGATCGGCGCCGCGTTGAACGGCGAAACGAATGGCGTTCCGTTGTGGTCTGCCGGGGTGAAGCTCCAGGCGCGGTCGTAGCGGAGCGCACCCTGCAGCGTCAATCGGCCGCGCGTCCACTTGTCCTGTACGTAGATGGATGCCGTTGCCGTGCGGTCGGACTGATGCCACTCCGGGAGGCGCCAGGTGATCTGGTTCGGCTCGCCCCGGTTGAAGCGGTAGGCCAGCTGCTGCTCATTGACGAGGAACCAGTTCTTGACCCGGATGTACGAGCCCTGATAGCCGACCTTCATCTCATGCGAGCCCGTGACGTACGAGGCAGAGGCACGCCAGTTGTTCGGGTTGGCGTAATTCGGATTGGCCGTTGCTACCCCGCGATAGACGAAGTTCGCGCGCGGCGCATACGGCAGCCCCGTCGATGCATTGATCAAGGTGGACTGCTCGGTCACCTGGATCATGTCCAGAATGCCATCCGGCGCTGGCCGGCCGGTCGTTCCGCCACGGAACATGAAGCGGGTGAAGCCCGCCTCGAGCAGGAGCTTGTTCGTCATCGGCGCCGTCCATATCGCCTGGTTGACGTGATACGGAAGGTTCCCGAAGTAGCTCGGATTGGCCTCGGGTGAGGGAGCCGTCGAGCCCGCCCCCAGCCCAACCCAATCGTCGCCGCGCTTGTTGCAGCCGACGTCGCTGTCGAGCCGCAACGACGATCCCTCGCAGCGGCGTTGGTACTCCTGGTTGTACGCAACGCGATGCTTGGCCGACACCTGCATCGTGATTCTGCCGATGTACGACTGCCGCCCCTGCAGCGTCCGCGCCGTGACCGTCGGGTCGGCAACCCAGTCCCACCGCGCGGCGTTGAAGGCGTTCACGTTGTAGACGACCCCCGGCACGGCCGCGGCGGTTTCCAGGCTGCGGTAGCTGCCGAAGAACCAGAGCCGATCGCGCAGGATCGGGCCGCCGTAGGAAACGCTTGCGTCATAGGCGTTGATGATGCCCGGCGTTTCCGAGAGATTCGGTCCCGGCGACGGCGCCCTCAGCTCCGCATTCAGGTTGTCGCCGCGCGACCAGTCGCCGGCGTTGTTGACGAATGCCTGCCCGCGAAACGAGTTGCCGCCGGACCGCGGCACCAGGTTCATCATCGGCCCGCCGATGTCGGATTCGCCGAGGCCGCCCGCCACGGTCACCGAGATTTCGTCGGTGTTGATCGAGTCGAGGATATAGGTCGATACGCCGCCGCCGTTGAATGGCGCGGCGATCGTCATGCCGTTGATCGCCATGCGCCCTTCGTTGATCGGCCCGCCGCGCGCGGCGAAGAACGTCATCGTCGGCGACAGCGCCAGCGCGCCATCATTCACGACGAGGCCAGGAACCGCGTTGAGCAATGTGCCGACGGTGCGGAGACCGGGCATCGTTTGGATCACCTCGGCGCTGAGCACCGTTTCGCGCTGCGCCGTCTGCACGTCGACCACCGGTGTTTCACCCGTGACGGTGATCGTCTCGGTGAGGGTGCCGACTCGCAGGTCGACGGGAATCGTCAGCGTCGCGGTGCCGCTGAGCTCGATGCCCGTCCGCGTGACCGTGGTGAAACCGGACAGCCTGAACGTCAGCGAGTAGGTGCCGGGGTTCAGGCCTGGAATGCGGTACTGGCCCGCCGTGTCGGTGACGGCAGCGCGGACCTTTTCGATCAAGGCGGGACTGGACGCTTCAACCGTGACGCCTGGCAGGACGGAGCCAGACTGGTCCCGGACGGTGCCGGTGAGGGTTCCTTGCGCAGCGGCAAGGGAGGGCAGCAGGACGACCGCCGTGACGATCACGACGACCTTTATCACTCCACGCATCGCGGTTCTCCTTCGTTGAAAACGACCTGGCTCGAGGATGACGGCGTGGGTCTACCCGAAATGAATTGTCGGGATTCAACGTCTTCTCACCGGGTTTGTCAACAGAAGGCTGGCAGATCGGTTGCACGACGAACCATGGCACCGCTGAAGCGGTGCCCTGCGTTGCGTTTACGCAGGGCACCCCTTCAATGCTACGTAGGGCACTCCTGTAGGGGGGCCTCGAGGCCATCGGAGGGGCGAATGCTGTGGTACTTCGAGAGCACGCTGAGCTGGAAAGAGCTGCTGCGGCGCACCTACAAGGAAACCGTCGCCGATAACGGCCTTGGGCTGGCGGCGCAGCTCGCGTACTACTTCCTTCTGGCGCTGTTTCCCACCGTGCTCTGCGTCATCGCGCTCGCCAGCTTCCTTCCGCTGCAGAACTTCACCGATGAGGTGACGTCTCTGTTCGGGCGAATCGCCCCGCCGGAAATGGTCACACTCATCCGCGAGCAGATGGCGCGCCTCGCCAACGGCAACGACGGCGGGATCTTCAGCATCGGCCTCGCCGGCGCCCTCTGGAGCAGCTCCGCCGCGATGGTGGCGATGATCGACGCCATGAACCGCGCCTACGACATCGACGAGTCGCGCCCGTGGTGGAAAGTGCGCATCACCGCCGTTCTCCTCACCGTTGGCCTCGCGGTTTTCGTTGTGCTGTCGGCCGGGCTGATCGTCGCCGGCCCCCAGGTCGCCGACCTGCTTGCCGGCTCCTTTGGGTTCGGGGCCCTTTTCACGACGACGTGGAAGATCCTGCAGTGGCCGATCGCGTTCGCCCTGGTCACCACGGGAATCGCGCTCGTCTATTACTACGCGCCGGATGCGGAGCAGGACTTCACCTGGATCACGCCCGGGTCGGTGCTTGCCGCAACGCTCTGGGTGATCGCGTCCCTGGGGTTCCGCTTCTATGTCGTCAGCTTCGGGAACTACGAGGCGACATACGGGACCGTGACCGGCGTCATCCTGTTGATGCTGTGGTTCTACATCTCGGGGTTGATGCTGATCATCGGCGCCGAGGCCGCGGCCGAAATCGAGCATGCGTCGCCATGGGGCAAGGCACCAGGCGAGAAGGTTCCGGGCGAGAGAAGGAAGATCGGTGCCGCCGCCGGCCGGGCGTTCCGCGAGCGAAAACCGGTGACCGCGCCCGCGATGGAGACCGCGCCCGTCGCGCTGCCGGTGTTCCGCGAGGTGGCGCCGGCGCGGGGCGGACTTTCATGGTTCGAGCGAGTCGCGGGCGCCGTCCTCGTTCTGCTGATGTGGCGAAAACGCGCGCGGTCATAACCGAAATAGCCACGAAGGGCGCGAAGGATCTGTTCTATTCGACGCTCGGCAAAGGAGATTCAGCCGGCCCTGAAATCACGTCGCCGTCCGGCTTGAACCGCGATCCGTGGCACGGACAGTCCCACGTCCGCTCGGCGTCGTTCCAGCCGACGATGCAGGCCATGTGGGTGCAGGTGGCCGAACGCAACGTCATGTTGCCCTGGTCATCACGATAGGCGGCGACCTTCTGCCCGTTGTAGTCGATCACCTTGCCGCTGCCGCGTGTGACGGCGCGGAGCGATCGACCCTCCGCTCCTGCGAAGCGATCGCGGATCAGGTAGTACGCGTAGTCCTTGTTCTCCTTGATGTACTCCCACGCGCCGCGCAGGATCGCCTTCCGGCCGGGATCGAACAGTTCGGCCCAGGGATTCGGCTGTCCGAGAATCGCGTCGGTCGTCATGATCGCGGTGAGCGTGCCGAACGTGATCCCGTTTCCGCAGAAGCCGGTTCCGGCGTACTGGTGCGATGCCATCTCGCCGATGTAGGGAAGGGCGTCCGGAGTTTCGATGACCTGCCCCGACCAGTGATGTGTGATCTCGACCTTCGGCAGCAGCGCCGTGAGCTGTGTTTCGAGCCGTTTGTAGCACTCCGACGGATTCGCCGACTGGCCCGTCTTGTGATCCTCTCCGCCAAAGACGACCACGTCGAACTCCGGATGCGGATCGAGACGCAGGTATCGATACGGATCCGCCGTATCCCAGAACAGTGCGTCCACCACCGATCCGGCGGGAACGCGCCCGGCCACGACGTAGCTCGTATACAGCGCGAGCTTCGTCTGAAACGCCGTCGCCGTGACGATGTTCTTCACGCCGACCAGCGGGTTGTGCGTGGCGATGACGATGTCGTCGCAGGTGACGGTGTGGCCGTTCACCGTGACCGAGAGCGGATCGGTCGAAAACTCGTCGGCGGCGCTCTGCTCGTAAATCTGAACGCCCATCTGCTGCAGGGCGCCGACGAGGCCGGCGAGATATTTCCGCGGGTGAAAGCGCGCCTGGTTCTCGAATCGGATTCCTGGCACGGACATCAGCGGAACTTCGTCCACGAACGTCGCATCGAAGCCCATTTCCGCCGCAAGTGCCGCACTCTTCTTCAGATCCGCGACGTCCTGTTCGGTGACGTTGCCGCGCTGGGCGTGGAGATACCCGTCCACCCATGCGAAGTTGCAGTCGATGGACTGCTCTCGCTGGATGTCGTCGATCTGAGAGATGGCAGCCAGCCCCGCGTCCCAGACGGCCTGCGCGTGGTCCCGGCCAAACCGATCGACGAGGTCAATCAGCTGCGCATCGGTGACCATCGTCAGATGCGCGGTCGTGTGGCCGGTGTCGATCTGCGCGCAGCGTTCGCGTTCGACAACGGCCACCGTCTTTCCCGCGTCGGCCAGGAGATAGGCCGTCGTCAAACCTGTGAGGCCGCCGCCGACAACGAGCACGTCCACGCGCAGATTACTGCCGAGCTTTGGAAACACCGGGATCGAGGCGGAGTCCGACCAATAGGGTGTCGTGCGCGGTCGAGCGGAAGTGTGCAGCGGCATAGCGTCCTCTGCCGTAACGAGTAGCAAGGGCGCCGCCACGAATCCGGATGAGGTGCTAACTGGGTTGCCTGGGTAGCTCGGTTGCCTGGGTAGCCTGCGTAGCTCCAGTGACTGACCACCCAGGCTAGGCAACCCAGGCTAGGCAACCCAGGCTACCTAGGCAACCCAGGCTACCCAGTCACAGCGCGCCGGACTGCCAGGGACCAGTGATCGCGACGGTGATCCCGGGTTCGAAGATGTTGGCGAAGAGCCACTTTCCGTCGGGGCTGTAGCAGGGGCCGGCCCATTCAGAGTGGGTGAAGTCGCCGGTCAGCCCGTTCCGTTCGCCGCGCAGCTTCACGTTGTTCTGCGCGAACGCGAAGATCTCGCCGTCCGTCGTCAGGCCGTGCAGGTACTCGTCGCCGCCGCCGTCCTCGCAGAGGACGAGGCCGCCGCGCGGGCTGACGGTCATGTGATCCGGCTTGTTCAGCACGTCCTTGCCGGGCGATTCGAACAGCAGCGAAATGTTTTCGGCGGCCGGGTCATACACCCAGATCTGTCCCTGCCCGCGCCCGCCGTTGGTCGAGACGATATAGATCTTGCGATCCGCGCCCGACCAGCAGCCTTCGAGCCGCTGGAACGTCGCCGCGCCCTGGGTGCGTCCCTGCGCCCAGACGTGGTCGGATGGCGCGTGGCGATCCGGATTGTCCGGTTTCGCGATCGGCACCCACTCGACGTCGAACGTCTGGCCGTTCTTGTACGAGTCGCCCAGGTTGATTCTGGTTTTCCCCTTCACCTTCATCATGAACAACTGCCCGCCGGCGGCCAGGCGGCCGTTCACGTTCGGGATGAACCGGTAGAAGCCGGACTTGTTGGTGGCGCCGAAGAATCCAAGGAACGACGCGCCCGCGTCTTCGGTTTCGTAGACGTATCCCGTGACGGGATCGAAGGCCACCGCCTCGTGCGAGAAGCGGCCCATGTCGCGAATCGGCTGCGGATCGCCGGTTCCGTCCGCCGGCACCTCGAACACATACCCGTGCGGGCGGTCGGTGAACGAGGTTGTCTCCTCGCAGGTCAGCCACGAGTTCCAGAGCGTGATCCCGCCGGCGCAATTTCGCTCCGTCCCACCGAGGCTGGCGTGCGCGGAGATGAACCGGCCCTCGTTCTGGTCGAACTCGAGCGTCGTCGTTCCGCCGGCGGATGTCGGGTCATACGCGGCGCCGCTGAACGGCGTTCCGAAATCCTCTTCGTGGTTGCGGACAAGACGCACGCGCCCGTTGCCGGCGTCGAACGCGCCCATGCCATCGTGCCGGCTCGGGATACGCTGGCCATCGGCCATCACGTCGCCCTTCCAGCCGAAGGTCACATAACGAAAGCCCTCGGGCAGTTTCAACAGCGGAAGGCCCGTGGCTTCGTCGATCGCGTCAACCAGCCGGCCGTAGCCCACGCTGCGCAGGTTGCGGACGTTTCCGGTCTGCGCGAACACGTCGGCGCGCGCGAGGAGCGTGTGAAACGGAACGGCCGCCGCCGCGGTGGCGGCCCCTTTGAGAAATGTCCGGCGATCGATTGAAGACACAGGTGTTGCGCCTTTCCGAGCTGGGATATAGGGATCAGTTTTCGCTCTGAGCCGCCGGAAAAGCAAGTGAAAGATCCGCGACTGAGCCGTTTCGGGGCACGCTAGCCTCCGCACCCTACAAACTAAGACGTAGGACCCGGCGGCGGCGGTGCAGTCGAGCCACCTGCCCGGGGTGCCCAGGTTAATTCCGAGAATCTCAATCGTTGACTGGATAGACAGCTCCCCACAAGCTGGCCGAGGATCGTGTAAAGGGTTCGTGCGGTGTCGTCGCGGTCACTGCATGGCTCTTCCCCGGCAGGGGTCAGTGTGGCTCGATGTGGCCCCTGCCGGGATTCCAAGCCCGGGGACCCATCTCATGCGCGTGCCCCCTGCGCGCATCCTCGCAAAACACTGTGCAACGGCTTCGAATAAGCTGATCGCGCTCTCCGGGCGGTGCGACAATCTGCCCGAAGTATGGGTCTGAATCGACGGCGGCGCCGGGTGATGGCGATTGCCATCGCGGCACTTGGCTGCTGGTCCCTACCGGCCACCGCGCAGAGACCGCCGGCGCCCCCGACCGGCACTCGTATTCAGGACGCGGGTGCACGCGGCGCCCGTGCGGCAGCGGCGGCGCAGCAATTGAAGCCCTCGGTCTCGCTGGCAGTCAGCCAGAGCGATCTCTACGTCAACGAACTAGTGACGGTCACCGTGAATCCGACGGACTTTGTTGCCAGATCGCAGTACGCGTATACGGTCGATTTCGGTAATGGCGAGAAGGTCCGGGTCCCCAACCAGACACCGCAGGTCCAGCGACCCTACAAAAAAGCGGGTCCGTACACGATTTCCCTCGAGGTGTCGGTACCGTTCGGCGCTGAGGTTTTTCAGCAGAAGCCTGTCGTCCAGAACAGCGTCGGCGTCAACGTCCGCACGACGACGTTTTCGGCGGCGCCGCCCGTTGCAGCCGTCGGCGAGACGATCACGTTTGCCACGCCCGCCCGGCCCGGGGATTCACGCATCCGTTACAGGTTCACGTTTGCCGATAACACAGACTCCGGCTGGATACCGGACGTGCAGACATCTCACGCTTACACGAGCCCGGGTGCATACACCACCTCGATGGAGGTCGGTATCTTCGACGATGGCCAGAACTTCTCGTGGGACAGGTCCGAGCCGATCTCGCTTCAAGTAGCGGAAGTGGCGCTCGACGCGCCCGCGTCGCTCTCGTCCAACGACGCGCGCACGTTCACCGTGCAGTTTCCCGGCAACGATCCGGCGCTTCGCTATCGCGTGAACTTTGCCGATGGTTCAGCGAGCGAGTGGAGCGCCAATCCCAGTACCACGCACTCCTACAATGCGGCCGGCACGTACCAGCCATTCGCGGAAATCGGACGTGTGACAAACGCCGGAGTGACGCAGGTGGCGGCCAGCGCAGTACGCAGTCTGGTGGTGCGCGCGGTGCCTGTTGTTATTCCCGACCCACGCGGCGGTGACCCCGGCCGCGCCGGTGGCGGCGGTGGCGGTGGCGGCGGCGGTGGTGGTGGTGGTGAATGGGACTGGTTGCCATATGGCGCAATCGCGCTCGTTGCTCTTCTCCTCGGTTACGGCGCGAAACAGGCATTTTTTGTCCCGCGGCCGACGTTCACTTCCCATCACGGGCAAGCCGACTCGCAGATCGAGAGTGCCGACGGCGGCGTCAACATTGAGCTCGAAGTGCGGCTGCACCGGGAAGTCGATGCCGTGCAGACGACGGTGAGTGTTCCCGGCGGGCGGCTGATCGTCGATTCGGAGATCGTATGACCACCAACGTACCAACTTTGCGTACTCTCTTCGACCTTCCCTCGGAACACGAGCCGGATCGGCTGCCGGACGGATGGAAACCGTTCCGTGAAAGGCTCGGCGAGGAGGTCAAGGGCATCAAGTGGAAGGCGTCGATGCCCGATCTGACCGTCAAGATTGCGGAATTGCTCGACGTGGAGGTGCCGACGCTGCTCGTGGCAACGTGGAAGAAGGCTAACGAAGTAAAAAAGAAGCTCGCCGAGTCGCGGGAGAAGCCCGCCGACGAGATTGATGTGGAATTGGCGGAGCACACGATCTCCACCAGTCACAGCCCGTACATCACTGTGCAGTTCGGGAAGGCGCCGGTGAAGACGCTGAAGTTCACGGTGACCGCCTCGTTCACGCTGAACGCCTTCGTCTTGAAACTGCAGAACGGCGAGGTCCGCGCGATCCGCAGCGGCAACTGCCAGGCGCAAGGAAAGCTCGAAGGGTTGGGCCTGCTGCTGGCGGAAAAGAAGCTCTCACCGCTCACGTTTCCGGGAACGATGCAGATCGCGGCGACGCGATGAAACTCACCACCTTCCTGAATTTTGGCGGCAACTGCGAACAGGCGCTGCGATTTTACGAACAGCACCTCGGCGGAACGATCATCATGATGATGCGTCGGGCGGAGCAGCCCGATCAGCCGGTCACGTGGCCGGGCTGGGAGAGCTCGATCCAGTACGCCATCATGGATGTCGGCGGCACGCAGCTGATGGTGTCCGACGTTCCGCCCGATCGTTTTCAGCCGATGCGCAGCGCGTACTTGACGCTGACGGTTGACGGCGCCGCCGAAGCCGAGCGCATTTGGGGGCTGCTCACGGACGGCGGCCAGGTCTTGATGCGCATGGAGGAAACGTTCTTCGCCACGCGGTTTGGCCAACTCAGAGACCGATTTGGAACGTTGTGGATGGTCCTCGCCTTGAAGCCGCAGACGTAGCATCTAGGCTCGTTAGACTCTGCTCACCCGCGCATGGAGAGCCATCGCCGTCGTGCGCGCTGACTCGAATGCGCCCTGCATGAATGAGCTCAGGTCGGTCATATAGTCGCCGGCGAAGTAGATACGGCCATCTGGCTGCTGGAGCGCGGCCAGCGACTTCAGCGCCGCCGGCGTTTCCTGGCGCCAGGAGCCGCGACTCCATGGCACACGCGGCCACGACACGGAGAAGGCGGTCTCGAACTCCGTGGCGTACTGGGGATGGATGCGGGTGCCGTACTCGAGCGCCAGACGCTGACGTTCGGCGGGCGGCCGCTCCCGCATCTGCCGGTTGAAGTCGAGGAAGAATCCGACCAGCACGCCTTTCGCCGTGTGGAAGCCGTGCGACGGATACAGGATCTGCCCGATCTCCTGATCCGTCCACGTTCGGCCGCCGTAGATGTGGTCGTCTGTTTCCCAGAAGCGGCGCTTGAACTGCAGGCCGATTCTGCCGGCGCCGTCGTAGACCGACGCGGCGACTGCTGACTGGACCGGCTGCGACAGATCCTTCTGCAGCCCGCTCAATACCGGCAGTGGAATCGTGCTGACCAGGTAGTCCGCGTCCACGCGCCTGGGCCGCCCATCGGCATCGGCATAGATCGCCCACACGCCGCGTTCGCCCTGCCTGATTTCGCGAACGGCCGCTCGATACGTGATCCGGCTTCCCACTCGGGCCGCCAGGGCGGCTGGAAGCCGATCCATCCCTCCGGCCACTTGCAACATCGGCGCTTGCGAGTCCCAGTCGATCCCCAGGTAGAAGTCAATGTTCGCGCCGAGCAGATCGCGCAGTGGCAGCGGCTCGGTGCGGGACGAATGTCCCTGCCGCCGCGGCGAGCCCCGGTACGTCCGCTGCTGGTCGAGTGAACCCAGCCGGCGGAGATACGCAAGCAGTTTCTCGCGGTCGTCGTTGGTCAGCGGTTGATCCAGTTGCTGCTGCGAGAGCGCCTTGCTCAAAAGCTCGGCGGTGTAGCCGTCGAAGTCCGCACGTGCTTCGCGCATGCGAATCCGGCGCCCGCTCAGGGTGGCCGATCGGGTCTGATACAGATACGCGCTGTCCGAGTCGGCGACGAAGACTTCGACCGGCACCTGCAGCTCCCGGCAGTACCCGAGCGTCGTCTGGTGATGGTGCGGGATGCGCATCGGGCCTGCGTTGAAGTAGAGGCCCTCGTCGAACGCTGCCGTCTGTGTCGAGCCTTCTTCCTCGCTTACCGTGCCGCGCCGGACGGTGAAGCAGCGGCCGCCCGGCCGCGCGCGTCCCTCGAGCACCCGGCAGTCGTAGCCAACTTTGCCCAGCTCATAAGCGACGGTCAAACCCGCGATTCCGGCGCCAAGGATGAGAACGCGAGTGCCCGACACGCGGCCCTGCAGTCCGAACGGCGCCTGGGTTGCCTGCGCGAGCAGGCCAAGCCCGGTCATCGCTTCGTAGACGAGCGAGGCGCCGCCGGCGGCGGCTACGCGGGTCAAGAAACGTCGTCGCGTGATAGACATCGGTCCTCCGGCACGGCCGCCAGTGTCACAAAGAATTGGCCAAGCCTTCGTGTCCTTGGTAGCGCACGAAACAGTAGATGATAGACGCACGCATGAAGGCGACAGTCGGAGCCCTGCTCGTCGTTGTCTCTGTGGCCGCGGCGCAATCCCCCCAGTTTGACGTTGCATCCATCAAAAAGAATCCGCTTGGCGGCGCGCGCGTGGGCGTCGAGACGCCGCCCGGCCGCTTCCAGGCCACCAACACGCCGCTGCGGTTCCTAATCCGCTGGTCTTACCGGATCGCCGAGCCGCGAATCATCGGCGGGCCGGGATGGATCGGCGTTGACCGGTTTGACGTCTCGGCAACGGCTTCGGTTGAGGGCTGGTCGGGCGAACGCACGCGCCAGATGGTTCGCGCGCTCCTCGCGGATCGGTTCGGGCTGGCCGCGCATATGGAAACGCGCGAGATGCCGATCTTCGTGTTGACCGTGGCGAAACCCGGTGCGTCCGGCCCGCGCCTGCAGCCGGCCGCGTTCGACTGCTCGGCGCCGGACGCGCCGTCGCGCATGATCGCCGGAAGGGTCCAGTGCGGGTTGCTCGTCAGCCAGAACGGCGGAAGCGCCAGCCTGCGCGGAGGCGGCACGACGATGGCGGATTTTGCGCGGACGTTGGGCGAGTACGTCGATCGGCCGCTCGTGGACCGGACGGGTTTGACCGCGCGCTACGACCTCGATCTGCAGTTCACCGCCGATCGCAGCGCGCTCGTCGGGGCACGACCGCCTGGCGGACTGGACGCGACAACCGACAGCGACATCCCGCCGCTCCCGACCGCACTGCGCGAGCAGCTCGGATTGCGCCTCGATTCAGAACGTGGGCCGGTGGAAGTGCTCGTGATCGACCGCGTCTCACAGCCGGCGGAGAACTGAGCAGGGGTCAGGGGGCAGGGGTCAGGGATCAGGGGTCAGGGATCAGGGGTAGTCGAGCCGGGTCAATGTTTCCCACACTTCGACGTGGCGCGGCAGGCCGATGAGTAATCGGTTCCCTCGTGCCGCGAGAGATGACCTGTTTCCGGTTGGATTGTCGACGGTCATAGTTCTTGCTTTGCTGCTCAGCCGTGGCGATCCAGTCCTTTCGCGATCTGCAGGCTTGGCAGCTTGGAATGGAGTATGTGCTGGCGATATACGCGGTCACCGAGGAGTTTCCGCGCGACGAGCGCTACGGACTGACGTCGCAGTTACGGCGCGCGGCTGTCGCCATTCCCTCCAATGTCAGCGAGGGACACCTGCAAGGGACGCGAACATACCTTCGATACGTGGTCATTGCGATGGGCAGTGTGGCCGAGTGTGAAACGCAAATCGAAATCGCGCGAAGGCTGAACTATGCGAGGCCGAACGACTTCACGCACCTCGATACAATCGCAGGCGATCTACGGCGTGTGCTGTTCGGGCTACGGCGTTCGTTGCGAAGGAAGACAAGAGGAGTCCAACAGACGCCCTGATCCCTGATCCCTGATCCCTGATCCCTGATCCCTGATCCCTATTTCACGGCCACCACCTCTACATCTCCATCCCGCCGCAGCACCGTGATTCCCACGTCATGCGCATGGCGGGTCAGGAGCAGGTCGACGCTGGCGTCGACGACGCGCAGGTTGACGATGCGCAGCCACTCCAGTTCGGCGGGCAGAATCCCGCGGACGAACGACACCTGCCGTGCGGTGCCGTTCACATGGATGCCGAGGCACGACTGGAGGAGGAGGAAGACCGCTGCCGCGGCCCACGATTGCGGCGCGCAGGCGACAGGATAAAGAGTGGGGAAACCGCCCGGCCGGCGGTGGAATCCACAAATCAGCTCCGGCAGGCGATGCAGTTCGACCATGCGACTCAAGTCGAACGTCGCGCTCAGCAGCCGCAGCGCGTGTGTCGTCAGGCCGTAGCGCGCAAATCCGGCAGCGACGACCGCCGTGTCGTGCGGCCACACCGAGCCGTTGTGGTACGACATCGGGTTGTAGCGCGACATCCCCGCTTCGACCGTACGCACGCCCCAGCCACTGAACGAGGCGTCGCTCATCAGCGTGTCCGCGACGGTACGCGCGCGCGGCGGCGGAACGATGCCGGAGAACAGGCAGTGCCCGGCGTTCGACGTGCGCACGCGGCACGGCTGCTTCTTGCCGTCGAGCGCCAGCGCGTAGGTGCCGAGGTCCTCGCACCAGAATGCGCGCTCGAAGCGCTCCTGGATCGCGGCCGCACGGCCCGCCCATCGCTTCGCCTGTTTCTGATCGCCGCGTGCCGTGGCCAGCCGCGCCGCGCCGTTCCACGCCGCGTAGGCATAGCCCTGGATCTCGCAGAGGGCGATCGGCGGCTCCGCGAGCTGGCCATCGTGATGGAACACCGAATCCCATGAGTCCTTCCAGCCCTGCTGGATCAGCCCGGTCCCGCTGCGGCGCGCGTACTCGATGAAGCCGTCGCCGTCCACGTCGCCGTACTTGTCCATCCACTCGAGCGCAGCCTGAATGTGGCGCCAGAGCCGTTCGATCAGATCGGCGTCGCCCGTGCGATCGAAATACGCCGCCGCCAGCATCACGAAGAGCGGCGTGGAATCGGCGCTCCCGTAGTAGCGGCCGAATGGAATTTCGCCGAGCGAGGCCATCTCGCCGTCGCGTATCTCGTGCAGGATCTTTCCCGGCTGTGCGTCCTGCTCGTCGCGCCTCGTGGTGGCCTGCGTCTCGGCGAGGAACGTGAGGACGCCGCGGGCGATCTGCGGCGCCAGCCACAGCAGCTCCAGCGCCGTCAGGATGCCATCGCGCCCGAAGGGCGTGCTGAACCACGGGATACCGGCGTACGGATACGGGCCGTACGGCGTCTCCGTCACCATCATCTGAAGATCCGCGAACGACCGCCGTACCCACTGGTTGAAGGCCTGATTGGAGCTGGAGACCTCGCAGCCATCGACGGCCAGCTCCTTCGAGTGCCTCTGCTCGACGATCTCCTCGACGCGCGCGAACGCGCGCTTCTCGTCGGCCACTTCGCACACGACCGCGATTTCGATTTCGGTCCATTCGTGCTGATCGAGCGGCACGAGGAAGAACCAGCCGCCGTTTTCGCGGCGGTCCGGCTCGCGCAGCACGCGCAGGCGGGTGCGCCGCACGACGCCGTCGAGCCCGCGATAGCGGAGCGACGCCGATCCGTCCCGCATGATGGTCGGCAGCATTTCGCCGCGCCGCGGCCGGCGCGATCCGCGCACCTCGAAGACATCGGCGAAATCCGATTCGAAGCGGATCCAGATTGGCACCTCGATCGGCCGCAGGCCGTGGTTCGCGATCCGCACGCGATCGACGGCGGTGCCGTTGCCGAGCACGCGCGATCGGAACAGGTGCAGGACGCCGCGTTCGAGCACGACGTGGCCGTCGCGCACGATGTCCGGGTTGGTCAGATCGGCGGAGAAGATCGTATTGTCGTCGGCAATCGTGGAGCTCAGCAGGAGCGGCTGGCGGTTGCCGAGGAGCAGCTCCAGCCGCGACAGAAATCTCGTGCCGGCGTGAAAGAGTCCGTACGAGCCGGAGGGGCCGGCGATGATGTCGCCGTGCGGATCGAAGACGGCGAAGCTGTCGCCGTGCTTGAGCACGCGCAGCGGGGCGGATTTCTCCGCCTCGCTGATGATGGCGTATTGCTCCTCGATCTTCAGTATCTCGGGCGGCATCACGATACTCCCGTCAGCATCGGCCTCGATCGCCGGTCCGACAGCAGCTGCTCGTAGAGCGACAGGTAGTCGGTCGCCATGCGCGTGACGTTGAAGCGGTGCTCGAAGACCGCGCGGCAGGTGTGTCGATCGAGCCTGCCCACTGCGCGCGTGGCGGCAATCGCGTCGTCCACGCTGTCCACGATGAAGCCGGTGACGTCGTGCTCGATGACTTCCTCGACCGAACCGCCGCGGAACGCCACCACCGGGACGCCGCACGCCAGCGCTTCGATCATCACGAGGCCGAACGGCTCCGGCCAGTCGATGGGGAAGAGCAGCGCGGAGGCGTTGCCGAAGAAGTCGTTTTTCTGCGTCTCATCGATTTCGCCGACGTACTCGACGAGCGGATGGTCGAGCAGGTGGTGGATCTCGCGCTCGAAGTAGTCGCGATCGGCGGGATCGACCTTGGCGGCAATCCGCAGCCGCTGGCCGACCGCGGTGGCAATGGCGATCGCGCGATCGACCCGTTTTTCCGGAGAGATCCGGCCGACGAACGCCAGGTAGTCGCCCGGGCCGGGATGAAACCGCAGCAGGTCGAGCGGCAGGCCGTGGGGGATCGTGGCGGCCCAGCCGGCGTCGGGAAGCGGCTCGC
Organism: Vicinamibacteria bacterium; assembly: GCA_025938035.1. Next base: position 9,253 of record JAICQE010000022.1, on the reverse strand, counting down.
GCTGCGCATCGGAAATTGACACGACCGGGATGTCGTCGAACTCGGCATAAAGCGGCACAAGCTCAGGGATGTCGAGGCGACCGTGCAGCGTGGTCACGTGCGCGACCGGCAGTCGACGAGCCGAGGGGAAGTGAAATTGCGAGATGTGAAAGTGGATGACGTCGAACTCATCCGCGGACTGTATGACCCGCTCGAGCATCAGGATCTGCGGTGCGAAGCTGTCGCGGATGTCGGTGTCGAGCCGAATCGCGCGCGGCGTGGTCGCCACCAGTCTGGCCGAGGTCTGCGAGTCGCCGCTCGCGAACAACGTCACGTCGTGGCCGAGCCGGACCAGCTCTTCGGTGAGAAACGAGACCACCCGCTCGGTGCCGCCGTACAGCCGAGGCGGCACACTCTCCGCGAGTGGCGCTACTTGGGCAATTCGCATGTACCCGACACGCGTGCAAAATCCGTGTTCGGATGTTGGTCGGTGCGATCTGGACACTGGTCGGTGCGATGTGGACGCCGGTCCGGTGCGATGTGGATGCCGGTCGGTGCGCCTTAATGCGAAGGAGCTGTCGTCGATAACGCCACCGGCGCATGTGATGTCTGTGGTGCTCCCAGAACAACCGTCACCTCGTGCTCGCCGCCATCATCGATAAATGGCAGCGCAGCGGCATCGACGATCGTCCCATCGAGGGTTGCCGACGCGACGCCGCAGGATCGCTGCTCGGGATTCAGGACCGTGAACCGATAGCGCGTCCGGCCGATCCTCCAGTCGAGCGAGTACTGCGGCCAGATCGCCGGAATGCACGGGTTGATGCTGATCGTCGATCCGTTCCGCCGCACGCCGATCAGCCAGCGCATCGCCGCCTGGTACATCCACCCGGCCGAGCCCGTGTACCACGTCCAGCCGCCGCGGCCGACGTGCATCGGATGCGCATACACGTCCGCGGCGATCGCATAGGGTTCGACCCGGTACCGCTCGGCGTCTCCGGGCGTCCGCATGTGGTTGACCGGATTGATCATGTGGAACAGCTCCATGGCCTCGTCGCCCATGCCGAGCCGCGCCAGCGCGATGATCGACCACGCCACGGCATGCGTGTACTGCCCGCCGTTTTCCCGGATGCCAGGCAGGTAGCCCTTGATGTAGCCGGGGTCGTGGCTCATGCGATCGAACGGCGGCGTCAGGAGCAGCACGATCTGCGCGTCGCGCCGCATCAGGTGTGTGCGCACGGCGTTCATCGCACGCTGCGCGCGTCCCGGCTGCGCCGTGTCCGCCAGCACGGCCCACGACTGCGTCAGCGAATCGAGCTTGCATTCGACGTTCTGCACCGATCCGAGCGGCGTCCCATCGTCGAAGTACGCGCGGCGATACCAGTCGCCGTCCCAGGCGAGCTCGAGCATGCCGGTCAGCCATCGGGCCTCGTCGCGATAGCGCTGTGCCAGATCGTCCCGGCCGCGGCGTTCGCAGAGCGGCGCAAAGTCGTTCAGCACCGAGACCAGGAACCAGCCGAGCCAGACGCTTTCGCCGCGTCCCTCATGCCCCACGCGATTCATCCCGTCGTTCCAGTCGCCGGAGCCGATGAGCGGCAGGCCGTGCGCGCCGTACCTCATGGCCCGCCGGATCGCGCGGATCGAATGCTCGAATACGGACGCCTGTTCTTCTGACGTACGCGGCAGCAGGTAGGTTTCGGACTGGCCTGGCTCGAGCGCAGGCGCTTCGAGAAACGGCACGACTTCGTCCAGCACCGATTCGTCGCCGGTCTGTGAGACGTAGCTCGCAACCGCGTACGGCAGCCACAGCAAATCGTCGGAGCAGCGGGTTCTGGTTCCACGTCCACTCGGCGGGTGCCACCAGTGCTGGACGTCGCCTTCGACGAACTGTCGTGACGCCGCAGTCAGCAGGTGAGCCCGGCAGAGACCCGGCCGCGTATCTATCAATGCGAGCACGTCCTGAAGTTGATCGCGGAAACCGAACGCACCACCGGGTTGATACGGTCCGCTGCGGGCCCACACACGGCAGGCAAGCGTCTGGTACAACAACCAGCGATTCACAATCAGGTCGAACGAGTCATCCGGCGTGCGGACCTGCATGGCTCCGAGCATGTCGTCCCACTGCCGTTCGACGGCCGCGAGCGTCGCCCGTGCCTGCTCGACCGAGGAGTACCGGTTGGTCAGCTCGATCGCGTGCGACCGGTCACGTCCCTGTCCGAGAACGAACGCCACGCTGCGCGTCTCACCGGGCTCCAGCTCGCCGACGATCTGCAGGGCACCGCAGGGATCGAGTCCTGCGCCGGTGCGGCCCGACAGCTGGTCGCGGAACAGCGCGGCCGGCGCGCTCAACGTCCGGTGGCGGCCGATGAATTCAGTGCGGTCACCGGTGTGCGAGTGGGGTGCAGCCGTGGCGCGCCAGAACGCGACGTGATCCGCGAATTCGGTGTTATATGCGTTGCGCGCGAGCAGGCCTCCGGCCTCGGCGCTCATCTCCGTCACCACGAAACGCCGCTCGCCGGCGCGTGGCGAACCCAGGCACCACTCGACATATCCGAATACGCTGAGGCGCCGCTTCACATCGCCGGTGTTCGTCAGCGTCAACAGGGCCAGCTTGACGGGATCATCCGGCGCCACGAACACCGCCAGTTCGTGGCGGATGCCGGCCACTGCGTGCTGGAAGCGTGTCACGCCAGCGGTGTGACGGACGATCCAGCGCCCCCCGTCGGCGCGCCGGACCAGCGGCCCCGGCGTTGCGCCCCAGACGGCACCCGACTCTTCGTCGCGCACGTAGATCGCCTCCGACGTCGGATCGCTCAACGGGTCGTTGGCGAATGGTGTCAGCCGGTTCTCGCGGCTGTTCCCGGCCCAGGTGAACGCCGATCCGCCGGCGGTGACAATGGTGCCGAACGTGTCGTTGGAGAGGACGTTCGACCAGGGCGCCGGCGTTTCGCGCAGGCCGTCGAGGACCACTACATAGTCGCGGCCGTCGGGCGTGAAGCCGCCATAGCCATTCGGCATGACCAGCGCCGGGGCGGGCAGTGGCGCAGCGGACTCGGGTGGCTGCAGCTCCGCGGCACGCGGAACGTCGTGAACGTCGAACAGCCACGGAGCGGGCCGCTCCAATTGCGACACCAGGTCGCCAAGCTCGCCGGCGAGGACGACACGGGCCACCGCCGAGAGGAGATGCCGGTCGGCTTCGGGCATCCCATCCGCACGAAGCAGAAACATCCCGCCCGGCTTTCCAAGCCATCCCGCCCACGGCAGCTCCTGCACGAGCTGCGCGAGCAGGCCCTGCATCTCGTCCAGATAGTCCGTCGGGTGCTCGTTCAGGATGACGACGTCCGCACGCAGCCCCTTCAGGCGCCAGTACTCCTGCGCGTTCAACAGCTGCCGCGCCAGCGTCAACGAGTCCGCCTCCGCCACTCGCAGCAGCACGATCGGCAGATCGCCAGAGATGCCGTATCCCCAGAGGTTGTGCTGGCCGCGGGTGCTGGCGGCGATGTCCGCCGGGCTGAGGCGCGACACGTCGAGCCCGAACACGCGCGATGCCAGCCGATCGAACAGCATCGCCTGCTCGTCGCTCAATCCGAGGTGTTGCAGCGTGATGTGAACGTGGGTGAAGGCCATCGAGAACGCCCGCGCGGCGGCGTTCCCGTCGCGATACTTCCGCGCCAACGCGAGCGCCGCCGTACGATCGGCTGCCACGCCGGTCGCAAACGTCATGCGGACGACCGCGCCGGCCGGCAGCCGCACGCGCTCGCGCAACGCGCCGACCGGATCGAGCACGGCGCCCGTTGTCCCCGACAGGGCACGGCCGTCGAGCACCACCGGATTGGCGGGTGAGCGGCCCCGGCCGATGAACCGCGCACGGTCGGTTTCCCACTCGACGGCGCCGCCGAGCCGCGGGCCATCCACGCCGAGCACGTGGAAGCCGACGACAGGCGATTCATCGGCGGCGCGGGGACGGCGGCTGAACAGCAGACCGGCGCTCTGGCGGTCGAACTCCGTTTCGACGAACAGCTTGCCGAAGGCCGGGTGCGCGAGATCGTCTTCCGGGCGTGCCAGCGCCATCTCGACGTAGCTCGTCACTTCGATCTCGCGCGTCTGCGAGCCGCGGTTGGTGATCGTCAGCCGGCGAACGTCCACGTCGTCTTCCGACGAGACCGTGATCTCGAGGCGTGTTTCGATGTCGGTGTCGCGGCGGCGGAACGTAATCTTCTCGAGGTCGAATGTCGCGTCGAATTTGTCCGGTTCGTGGCAGACCGGATGGTAGGTAGCGGACCAGACCCGATCGGCCCACGGATCGCGCAGGTAAATATAGTGAGCGCCGGAGTCCGACGTCACATCGTCGCGGCGGCGGGTGATGGCGATATCGCGCCACAGGCTGAAGCCGCCGCCGGCGTTGGTGACGGCGGTGGTGTAGCGGCCATTCGACAGGAAATGCGTGTGGACGTTCGTCGTGTGCGGCGAGCGGAAGCGCCTCGACGCGAAGACAGGCAGCGCGGGCTGCGTCGTGACGCTCTGGGCCGGGCGCGGCTGCGAAATGATGGCCTCGCGCGGCACCCGTTCCTGCAGGAGCAGCTCCGTCGCCCTGACGCGCGGATCGGCGTGAAAGCGCGCGACGAAGGCATCCTCGCAGACGACGTTCGCCAGTGCGACCAGCGACATGCCCTGATGGTGCGCAAAGAAGGCGCGGATGATTGCCGGCCGCGGCGCGGTCTCGGGCGGCGCTTCGACGTCACGCCCGCGCGGGTTGTAGTCGAGTGCTTCGTAAAAACCGAACCGGCCGTCCATTCCGAGCCGCGCGAGGTGGGCGAAATTGTCGGCGGCCATCGACGGTGAGACCAGACTGGCGAGCGCGGTGGCATAGGGGGAAACGACCAGGTCGCTCTCGAGACCGCGTTTCAAGCCGAGACCCGGGACGCCGAAGGCCCGGTACTGGTAGTTGCCCTCGCGATCGGTAAACCCGTAGGCGGATTCCGAGACGCCCCACGGCGCCCCGCGCTGTCCCCCGTATTCGATCTGCCGCCGAACGCTGGCGCGGCAGCTCTGATCGAGCAGTGTGCCGGGGAACGAGCGCATCAGCAGTTGCGGCATCAGGTACTCGAACATCGTGCCGCCCCACGACATCAGCGTCGCGCGGCCGTCCACGTTGGTGACGAGCCGCCCGAGGTGAAACCAGTGATGCTGTGGGACGTCGCCTTTGACGATCGCCACGAAGCTCGCGACGCGCGCCTCAGAGGCCAGCAGATCGTAGAAGGATGCGTCCAGCCGGCCGGGTCCTTCCGCATCCGCGAGCCGGTAGCCGATGGAAAAGATTCGCCGCCGTCGGTCGTACAGGAACTCGAAGCGCATGTCGTCTACGAGCGCCGAAAGACGGCCGGCGAGCTCGTGCAGCGCATCGGCCGGCACCGACTCGTCGATCGTCGAGTGCTCGACCGCTTCGAGCACCGCCCGGCACCAGTAGACGACGTCCTCGACGCCATCGTGCTCGTCGTGCGACAGCTCCGCGGCGGCGTTCGCCAGCTGCGCGGCGAGCGTCCAGACCGGTCCCATCGGACCGCGTGCCGCCGCCGCAGCCCGCGAGGCGTCGGCAACGGTCCGCGCCAGTCGATTGATCTCGGTGATCGTCTGCCGTAGCTCGGCTCGAGCTGACGCCGACGATGAGGTGCCGGCAAGGACGTCGGCAGCGTCGGCAATACCGCCAAGCCGTTGTTCGCGTGACTGCGGGCGCTCGATGAGCGCGGTCAGCCCCTGCGCGAGCGCAATCATCGCGGCGGCGAGATTGCCGCTGTCCACGGTCGAGACGTAGCGAGGATGGAGCGGCGCCAGGCTCGCCGTGTCGTACCAGTTGAGGAAGTGGCCGCGATATCGCTCGAGGCGCTCGAGCGTCCCGACCGTCGCACTGATGCGTTTGACGAGATCGCTGGTCGAAATGTAGCCGAGGTCGTGCGCGGCCAGTGTGGACAGCAGGCCCATGCCGATGTTGGTCGGCGACGTGCGGCGCGCCAGCCGCGGCTCGTCGCCGGCCTCCTGGTAGTTGTCGGGCACGAGCCAGGCATCGGCCTGCGTGATGAAGGTGTCGAAATAGCGCCAGGTCTTGCGCGCCGTTCGCCGCAGCATCGTCCGCTCGCGATCGCTCAGCGGGCGGACGCGCGCGCCGACGGGAAGGCTGAGCCAGTAGGCGATCCCTGGCGCCAGCGTCCACAGCACCAGGAATGGTGCCGCCGCCGGCAGTGCGTCCGGGTCGCGTGTGATGATGCCCAGTGCGGCGACGCCCGCGATCGCAGGGCTCGAGATCATGTCGGCGACGAACCGCCGGAGCCCCTGCCCGACGAGTCCCGCGGCCCGAGCCGCGGCCGCGGCTGCGGTCTCCCATTCCAGCAGCCTTCGCCTCGTCACCGCGAGGCGTACCAGGGTGACGCCGATGGCGTGCGCCGTGTCGAAGGCGTGAAACGCGAGAAAGGTCAGGCTGAGAAGCACCTGCGCCAGCGCGATGGCTGTGTCGGCGCGCAGATTGTGGAGGAAGACCGGAATTGATTGCGCGCGGCCCGGCCCGACCAGCAGCCGCGCGATGACCGGCAGGAGCTGCGACGCGGCAACTCCCACCACCATCAGCGTCCACACCCATTGCGGCCCCGGCAGCACCGTCCAGCCGGCCACGAGCATCGCCAGCAGAGTGGGCGCGACGAGGCTGCGGCGCAGGTTGTCGAGAATCTTCCATCGTCCGATGACCGGCAGCGGGTTGCGCCTGAGCCCCAGCCGCGACGGGACGACGGGGAAGAGCCAGAACAGGATCTGCCAGTCGCCGCGAATCCAGCGATGCTGCCGCCGCGCGTGGGAGAGCACGCTCGACGGGTACTCGTCGACGAGTTCGACGTCCGAGGCGAGCGCGACGCGTGCGTGCAGTCCTTCGAACAGGTCGTGCGAAAGCAGCGTGTTCTCCGGCACCGAGTGCTCGAGTGCTGCCATGAACGCGTCGACGTCGTAGAGGCCCTTGCCGGTGAAGATGCCTTCGCTGAACAGGTCCTGATAGATGTCGGAGACCGCCGTCGTGTACGGGTCCACGCCCGTGTGGCCCGAATACAGACGCGCGAACAAGGATCCTGCGGCGCTCATGAAGGTCACGCTGACGCGCGGCTGCAGGATGCCGTATCCCTCGGTCACGCGGCCGGCCTCCGGATTGAAGGCCGCGCGATTGAGCGGGTGGATGATGATCCCGATCAGCTCGCGCGCGACTCCCCGCGGCAGCCGGGTATCGCTGTCGAGCGTGATGCAGTACTTGACGTCCGGCAGAACGTCCAGATCGCCGACGGAGACGGCAAAGCTCGTGTCGGTGGCACCGCGGAGCAGGCGGTTGAACTCCTCGATCTTCCCGCGCTTGCGCTCCCATCCCATCCACAGGCCTTCGCGCGGGTTCCACTGCCGGAAGCGGTGAAACAGGAAGAAACGGGACCCCTCGGGTGCGTGTTTCGCGTTGAGCGCGCGGATGCCCTGGCGTGCCGCGTCGAGGATTTCCTGGTCGTGAGGAAGAGTTTCCGTGGGCGCGTCGAGAAAATCGGTGAGCAGGGCAAAGTGGATGTGCGGATCGAGATTGCCCAGCGCCTGCACTTCGAGGTGATCGATCAAATCCGCAACGCGATCGACGCTGTCGAGCAGCGTCGGCACGATGACCATCGTGCGAGCCGATGGCGGCACGGAGGTGAGCTCGATCCGGGCAAGACGCCGCGGAGGAATCAGGAAGCTGATGAGCCGCTGCAGGACCTGAATGGTCAACTCGCTCGCCGGGACGATGGTCAGAATCGCGGCGAAGACCAAGCCGGGGCCGCGCCATCCGTTGAGCCACGCGTACGCGACGGCGAGCGAGACGAGAAGGGCCGTGCCCGCGGCAATCGTGCCGAGGTATCCCGGCGTCGCCCACTTGAAGAAGAAGCGCGTGAATCGCAGCCGGATCGTCGGCCGCCATGCAATGCTGCGTTCGAACGTCCGCCGCCCGCCGCCAACCAGGTGATAGCCGACGTGCGCCGCCCGCGCGTCCGGGGTCTTGACGTGGACCTGCCGTGCCCGCTCCACGCTTTTCAGCGCCAGCAGCAGCTGCGCTTCGCCCGTGGGTGCCGCCAGCTCTTCGACCGCATGCCGGTAGCGGTCGCGGCTGCGAAAGTCCATGCGGCCGTAGACGCCAGCCGGGTCGCGTTGCAGCACCTGCTCGACGAGGCTCACCTGTTCGAAGAACTCGCTCCAGTCGAACGTCGAGATCAGGCGCAGGCTGGTGATCAGATTGGCCATGCCGGCCTGTGCCGCCGCCTGCTGCTGGCCCTCCGTGCGAATCACGTCCTCGAGGGTTTCGCCGCGCGCCTCGAGGAGCGCTTCCAGCTCGTGATACAGCTCCGACGCCAGCATGCCGAGGCCGCGCGAGTGCTGCAGCAGGCGGGTGACGAACGAGTGGTGCACGTCGGCCGGCCACTTCTCGGCGCGCGCCGGCGCGGCGTCGATTCGGGCGGCCATCCGATCGGCCGCGAGGCGGTGCAGGCGCGTGGCGGCGAGGCCGTCGGCGCGGGCGCGCAGGTGATCGACCAGCGCCAGCTTGAGCGCGCTTGGCCATCCCCACAGCTCGCCCATCGTCAGCGGCGTCACCGACTGGAAGGCGCTGATGAAGCGCTGCAGGCGCGCCGCGTCGAGGCGGCCCGCGCTCATGCGAATCAGTTCGAGCGCGAGCGCGTAGATGCGCGGCCAGCCGGCGAATTCGTCGGCCGCCACCCGCGGCAGCCGTCGGAAGAACGCCGGCGGCAGGTCGTGATGGATGTCGCGCGCGGCGGCGGTGATGATGTGGAAGTTGTCGAGCAGCCACTCGGCGGCGGGCGAGAGCGCTTCCTGCCGTGCGTCGTCCGCAAGCGATACGTAGACCTCGCGCAGCGCCCGCATGTGCTGCTTGAGCTGGCGCAGATGTGCGCGGCCGCTGCCGCGCCGGTCGGGCGCAAGCGTCAACAACGCGGCCAGCCGGCGGGCGTGTTCTTCCAGCAGCTCGATGCTGAGCAGCTCTTCGTTGCTGCCCAGTCCGCGTGGTGTGGAGAACGCAACCCGCCGCATCGTTTCATTATTCTCCGCGGGCGGACGATAACGTTCGGCGATGATCGCTACGCTCGAGCTTGCTCCCTCAAGCAGTGTCCGCCTCAGGGGACCGGGTGTAGGTAGTGTCCGCCTTCAGGCGGACCCGGTCAGTAGGCGATACTCGCAATCCACCGGTCCGCCGGAAGGCGGACACAACCGACACCCGCAT
>JAICQE010000220.1 GCA_025938035.1 Vicinamibacteria bacterium | reverse complement strand
TCCAGCAGCTCATGAAGTGGTGCTCGGACGCCAGCCGCATGTCGGTCCGCACCAACGCGGATACGCCCGAGCAGGCGCGCAACGCCGTTGCGTTCGGCGCGGTGGGCATCGGCCTGTGCCGTACGGAGCACATGTTCTTCGAGGGCGACCGCATCGATGCCATGCGTGAGATGATCCTCGCCGAATCGCTCGAAGAGCGGCAGGCCGCGCTGGACAAGCTGCTGCCGTATCAGCGCGACGACTTCGCCGGCATCTTCCGCGCCCTCAAAGGCTATCCAGCGACGATTCGCTTCCTGGATCCGCCGCTGCACGAGTTCCTGCCGCATACGCCAGAACAGCAGGCCGACCTGGCGAAGAAGATTAATGTCCCGGTCGACCGGATTCGCGCACGTGTCGAGCAACTGCACGAGTTCAACCCGATGCTCGGCTTCCGCGGCTGCCGTCTGGGCATCGAATATCCGGAGATCTCCGCCATGCAGGCTCGCGCGGTGTTCGAGGCCGCGGCCATCGTCCAGAAAGAGGGGATCAAGGTACGCCCGGAAATCATGATTCCGCTGGTGGGGTTCAAGCGTGAGCTCGATCTGCAGCTCGAGGTGGTGCATCGCGCCGCGCGCGAGGTGCAGGCCGAGCGCAAGGTGAAGCTGAACTACATGGTCGGCACGATGATCGAGGTGCCTCGCGGGGCGCTCACCGCCGACGAGATCGCCCAGTCGGCGGAGTTCTTCAGCTTCGGCACCAACGACCTGACGCAGACCGGGCTCGGGATGTCCCGCGACGACTCGGGATCGTTCCTGCCCGGGTACGCCGAGCGCGAAATCGTGACCAAGAACCCGTTTGCGACCATCGACAACACCGGCGTCGGCCAGCTCGTCGACATCGCGGTCACGAAAGGCCGCGCCGCGCGGCCGGGAATCAAGCTGGGGATCTGCGGCGAACACGGCGGCGACCCGGCATCGATTCACTTCTTCGAGAAAGTGAAGCTGGACTACGTGAGCTGTTCGCCGTTTCGTGTACCCGTCGCGCGCCTGGCCGCGGCGCAGGCGGCACTGTCGATGAAGGCCCCTGACTGATCACCATCTACGCGCACCGGGACGGCGTGACGACACTGGTCGAGCGGGTCGAGCGCGAATGGCTCGACCCGGCTTCGCCGGTGACGCTGTGGGTCGACCTGACGGCGCCGACAGACGACGAGCTCAAGCTCCTCAGCGAGGTCTTCGGGTTCCATCCGCTCTCGGTTGAAGACGCGCGCAGCGCGCTGCAGTTTCCCAAGGTCGAGCCGTATCCGGGATACCTGTATCTCGTCCTGCACGGCATCGACCTGACGAAGGGACGCGGCCAATTCGCGACCCGCGACGTCGACTTCTTTCTCGGTCGCAACTACCTCGTGACCGTCCACGACGGAGAGTCGCGCACCATCGGCCGGCTGCGTGAGCTGTGCGATCGCCACGAGCGGATCCTCAGCGAAGGCGCGGTGGGACTCCTCCACAGGATCGTGGACACGATGGTCGACCATTACCGCCCGGCCATTGAGGGGATCGAAGAGCGGCTGAACAAGCTCGAAGACACGGCCTTCGGCGGGCAGGATCAGATCGTCCGGCAAATCATCAGGCTGAAACGGGAGCTGGGCGTGCTTCGCCGCATCATCGTTCCACAGCGCGACGTCGTGGCACGGCTGGCGAGGCGGGAATTCGCGGCCATTTCCGACGAGATGGCGTACCGCTTTCGCGACGTGCACGATCAGATGTTGCGCTACGCCGACGAAGCGATGCTGTTTCAGGAGCGAGTCACCGGGATCTATGAAATCAATCTGTCCACGGTGTCGAACCGCCTGAACAGCGTGATGAAAGTGCTCACGGTCATGTCTACGATATTCCTGCCGCTGACCGTGCTGACCGGAATGTGGGGGATGAACATCGATCTTCCGCTCTTTCCAGGCGGCCGCGTCGCCCAGTTCTGGTGGATCACGGCGATTATGGTCGCGATCATTGCGGCGATGCTTGGCCTTTTTCGCCGCAACAGGTGGATCTGAGCGATGGGAAAGATTCACCGGCTGCCGTCTGACCTCGCGAATCAGATCGCGGCCGGCGAAGTCGTCGAACGCCCGGCCTCCGTCATCAAGGAGCTGGTCGAGAACGCCATCGACGCCGGCGCCCGCCGGCTGACCATCACGGTCGAATTCGGCGGCAAGAAACTGATCCGTGTCGAAGACGACGGGGAGGGGATGGAGCCCGACGACGCTCGGCTGGCGATCGAGCGTCACGCCACCAGCAAGATTCGCCGCGCGGCTGACCTCGAGCGCATCTCGACGCTCGGGTTCCGCGGCGAAGCGCTTCCAAGCATCGCCTCGGTGTCGCATTTTCTGCTGCGGACGCGCGCGCGGGGGGCGCAGTCGGGCACCGAAATCCGTGTCAACGGCGGGGCAGTGGCCTCGGTGGCCGAAGCAGGACTGCCGGAAGGCACCCTGATCGAGGTGTCGGATCTCTTCTACAACCTTCCAGCGCGGCGCAAATTCCTGAAGTCCGACGCCGCCGAAGCTGCGCAGGTGTCCCGCCTGGTTACGCAGCTGGCCCTCTGTTATCCGGAAATCGGATTTACGCTGACGAGCTCCGGCCGGAAGGTCGTGCAATGCCCGCCCGTGGCCGCGCTGAAGGATCGTCTGTACCAGCTGTACGGCGAGCGCAGCGACCTGATCGAAGTGCGGCGCGATCGCGGCGACGTGAAGGTGCTCGGGTATGTGGCGGCCCTGGCCGAGCAGGGGCCGACGCGCGGCCCGCAAAACGTCTTCGTCAACCGGCGTATCGTCAAGGACCGGACCATCGCCCACGCCATCATCGATTCTTACAGCGTCGCGTCGATCAAGGAGCGCAGCCCGGAGGTGCACTTGTTCATCGAGATGCCATTCGATGCGCTCGACGTGAACGTGCACCCGACCAAGGCGGAGGTGCGCTTCCGCGACCAGTCGTTCGTGCACGAAGTGATTCGGCGCACGCTCGGCGACGCATTGGGACGCGGCCCCGCTCCCGAACTGGTCCTGCAGGCGCCCTTCGCCGGCGCGCCACAGCCAACGACGCTCCCGCTGCCGGCGAGCTACGGCACGACGTTCCCGAGCCGCTGGCCGACAAGCGCACCCCTCGCACCGACCGGCGCCGCTCCCATTGCACCGACCGGCGCAGCCGGCATCGCACCGACCGGCGAAGGAAGCATCACCCCTTCCATGCGCCCGATGATGCCGCTCGGCCAGTTCAGAGACACGTTCATCATCGCCGTCGACGAAGAGGGGATCGCCATCATCGACCAGCATGTGGCCCATGAACGCGTGTTGTTCGAACGGATCACGGAACGGCTGACGAGCGGGCGCCTGGAGAGCCAGCGCCTTCTGGAGCCGCGGCTGATCAGTCTGTCCGCGGGCGCCCGCCAGGCGCTCGTCGCGCGCGCCGCGGACCTCGAGCGTCTTGGCTTCGAACTGGAGGAGTTCGGCGGCGACACGCTCCGCATGTCGGCGTATCCGGCGGTTCTCCGCGCCGAGGATTGCGAGACGACCCTGCGGACGCTTGCCGACGATCTGGAAGGACTCGATCGCGGCTCACCGGTCGAGGACGCGATCAAGCGGATTGCCGCGACGATGGCGTGTCATGCTGCGGTGAAGGCGAACTATCCGCTCACGACGGAGAAGATGACGCATATCCTCGACGAGCTGCGCCGCACGGCGTACTCCACAATCTGCCCCCACGGACGGCCGGTGATGCTAAGGCTGACGCGGCGAGAGGTCGAAAAGAACTTTCAGCGGATCTAGTGGGGAGTCCAAGGCGGATTGATAACCGGAATGATTTCCGCCCATAAGTTGAAGTTGTTTGACAGCGCCAGACTATCGCGTTAGTTTTATGGCGCTCGTAACTTTCGACAATCGAATAAGTTAGCTCGTCCGTTCCCAAACGAAAGGGCTCGTCTGCGCGCGGAACGCCGGGAGGCGTGCCAATACGCAGGCGCTGCAAAGCTGTAAGTCCCGCCGCAGCGGGGCGATTTAGCTGCCGAACCTGGGAGTCCTGCGGTGCCCGTGCCCGCCGCCTCGTCTGGTCCTGGTAGCGGTTTCGGAGCATCGCCGTGTCCGTCCGCCGCTCGATTATCTACATCGGTCTCACCTTTTCGCTGGCGTCGCTCGCCTTCAGCTTTGGCAGCTGGATCACCCAGCGGCAGATGCGCGATCAGCTTGCCGCCAACGACGCGCGACTGACGGCGCTGCGCGACGAGATGGCGCGCAGCATCCTCGAGATGCGCGGCGGGGTCCCGCTGGTGTCGGGCACCAAGGGCGACGGCGCGGGCGACGTGGTCGCGGCGGCCGGCAACGCACAGAGCGCGATCGTCGACGAGATCAAGCGGCAGCTGCAGAGCGAGATGGGACTCTTCCCGGTGCGTCTGCTCCGCGATCGCAAGGAAAGCTTCGTCGAGCTGAACGCCTACGACAATTTCGGGAAGACCAACTACGGCACCGCGGGGTACCTCGGCGGCGGCTACTTCATCACGGTGAAGCACGGGGTCATTGCGCTCGACGAACCGTCGGACGGCCAGGAAGCGCGCCGCATCACAGGCATCAAGGTTCGCTACAAGGGGAAGGATCTCACCGCGCGTGTGGTCGATTCGGGAAATGCCAACGTCGAAGTGCACCCCGGCGACTGGGCCATCATCAAGGTGAATCAGGATCTCGATCTGCCGGCGCTGCGGATTGATACGAGCTACGGCTACGACTTCGCCGAGCCGATCTTCCGCCTTGGCAACGACTACTCGAAGGGCATCATCCTGAGCACCGGGTATATCGGCCAGCGGACGTCCAACGGCCTCGTCACCTGCCTGACCGACGGGCACCCCGGCGTGTCCGGCGGCGGCGTGCTGAACCAGGACGGCAGCCTCGTCGGCATTCCAATCGGCCGGATGCAGGGCGACTACCGCTTCTCGTTCATCCTGCCGCTCCGCCCCGAGATGTTTCGCAAGGTGCCGAGCCTGACGCAGGCTGAGGAACCGGCCCCGACGACAGTCGGCTAGTTCTTCTGCGCGTGACGCGGACCTGACAGGGTCTGCCTGGTAGCGTCCGCCGCCACGGAGTTCTTTCGCTAGCGTCTCGGCGCCCGCGGCACGTGCTTGCCGACCCAGTCGATCATCAG
>JAICQE010000039.1 GCA_025938035.1 Vicinamibacteria bacterium | reverse complement strand
GGTACTTTGCCCCGATGCGTGAGTCGGCGCCAACCGCCGCGGTGACGACGTCGACGTCCGCGCCGGGACTGCGATCGCAGATCTCGGCCAGCATGTTCGCGTAGGAAATCTTCGTCGTGACGAACGTGTTCACCGAGATCTTCGTCAGCTCCGCGTTGACGAAATTCATTCGGTGCACCGCCGGTTTGTTGTCGCAGCTCTGTTGATAGATTCGTTCGAGGACGTCGCCGGCTTTTGCATCGGATTCGCCGATCAGGATGACGTCGGGGCAAAGCATGTCGCGCACGACGCTGCCGAGCGCGATGAACTCGGGGTTGTAGCACAAGCCCAGCTGTTCGCCGACGCTCCGGCCGGACGCGACTTCGAGCGCGGCGCGGATCTCACCACCGGTCGAACCCGGCATCACCGTGCTCGTGACGACGACCACGTGATAACCGTTCTTCTTCCGCAGCCCCGCGCCGACCGCTTCTATCGCCGTCAGGATGTAGCTGTTTCGGAACCGTCCGCTGTCGTCGCTCGGGGTCGGGACGATGATGAAGGTGACATCGGTTTCGGCGACCGCCGCCGCTGCGTCCATCGTCGCGCGCAGACGGTCGCGATTGGCCTCGATCAACTCCTGCAGCCGAGGCTCGTCTACCGGCGCCTGGCCCGCGTTGATCGAATCCACATAGGGCCGGTGCAGATCCGTCCCGACGACGGAGAACCCCTTGCTCGCCAGAACCGCCGCGAGCGGTGAGCCAAGCTTGCCAAGACCGATTACGGAAATCTTCATTCAGCCGTCTTCCCGAGAGACATTGTCCAGCTCAGGCGCGCCAGGCGCCGCACTGCGATTTAGCTGAGAGTGGAGGGGTAAAGCCAAGCCAGTATAGGGGTCGCACGATCACTCGTCAACGCGCAGCGCGTCTTTCGCTCCGGTTGGATCGAGACGCTTATACTCTGCCGCAGTGGCAGACCTCAGACCCTGGCAGGTCGTGAGTCGCGAAGTGCTGTTCAGCGGCGGCCCGGTTCGCGAAGTGTCCATAGAGTCCGTTCGACTTCCCGACGACCGGCTCGTGCCTGACTACTACGTCGTCCGATTTCCGGACTATGTGCTGGTTTACGCCGAGATGGAGGACGGCCGTGTGGCGATGCTGCGTCAGTACAAACACGGCCCGCGGCGAGTCTGCCTGACGTTTCCGGGCGGCGCCATCGAGGCCGGGGAGTCGCCGGAGGCCGCCGTGCGGCGTGAGTTGATGGAGGAAATGGGCTTTCTGGCGCAGAAAATCGAACCGCTCGGCGCGTTCGTCACCAACGCCAACCAGGGTTGCAACACCGCTCATTTGTTCCGCGCGACCGGATGCCGCCGTGTCGCGGAGCCATCGTCCGGGGACCTCGAGGAGACCGAAGTTCTGATGCTGGATCGGGCCGCTCTGCTTCAGCCGGAACGCGTCGAGGAGATCGGGTTAGCGACGCACGTTGCGCTGCTGCTGCTGGCGACGCGTAGTACACTGCACCTCCAACCTCTGGCGGCGCCGCCAACCCTGTAGGACATGAGTACAGCGATTACCGAGCACACGACGTTCAGCGACCGCTCGATCGAACAGGTCCGCGAATACTGGAACCGGCGGCCGTGCAACCTCAGGCATTCGACCGAGCCGATCGGCACCCGCGCCTACTTCGATCAGGTCGAGGCGCGGAAGTATTTCGTCGAGCCGCACATTCCGGGCTTTGCGCAGTTCGAGCGCTGGGGCGGCAAGCGGGTGCTGGAGGTGGGCTGCGGCCTCGGCACCGATACGATGAACTTCGCGCGGGCGGGGGCTCATGTCACCGCTGTCGATTTGTCCAGCGCGTCGCTCGATCTGGCGCGCCGGCGGGCCGAAGTCTTCGGCCTTCAGGATCGAATCACATTCGTTGAAGCGAACGCCGAGCGGCTCAGCGAGTTCGTCACGCCGGCGGAGTACGACCTGGTGTACTCGTTCGGCGTGATTCACCACACGCCGCATCCCGAGCGCGCGCTCGATCAGATTCGCCGCTACTTTTCAGGACCGCGCACGGTGCTGAAGCTGATGGTCTACCACCGCTGGTCGTCGAAGGTGTTCGGCATCCTGTTTCGCGAGGCGCACGGCGCGTTCTGGCGTCTGAACGAGGCGGTGGCGAAGAACTCCGAAGCGCAGACCGGCTGTCCTGTCACGTATACCTACACACGGTCGTCGCTGCGCCAGTGGGTCGAGACGTCGGGCTTCGCCGTCGACGAATTGTTCGCGGAGCACATCTTCCCGTATCGCATTCCCGATTACGTGCAATACCGCTACACGAAAGCGTTTCCCTTCAATTCGCTGCCCGCGCCGCTGATGCGTGCGGTCGAGCGCGGCTTCGGATGGCATCTGTGTGTCACCGCGCATGCCACGGGAGGCGTTCCGGCCTCCGACCGATGAAAGACAACAGCGTCGACGCGCAAGCGGCGGAACTCGAACGCCTCAAGACCGACGTGTCGCGGCTGAAAGGCCGGGTCGAGAGCCTGCACACGGCCAACGGCCGCCTGCGCGACCGCATCACGACGCTGCAGGAGACGATCCGCGGCTTGCGGAAGCGCCCAGCCGCCGTGAAGGCATCGAAGGCCGAGATCGACGAGACCTACGGCATCGAGCATGTCCGGCTGCTTCTCGGCACAACGAAGCGTCCGCGCCTGAACGCGGAGCAGCTCCGCCGGGTAGAGACCGAACTGATGTCGGCGACGCTCGACGAAGTCCTCGGTCTTTTTCCCGACGATCGGCTGCTGTCGAATTTCGTGCTCAATCTGTGGGAGTGGGGACAAGGTAGGACCACGCTGCAGAGCCTGCCCTGGAACGTTTCCCTTCCGATCTCCGACGTGTGCAACGCACGCTGCACGTTCTGCACGTCGTGGTTCGAGGGACGGCATCAGCTCACGCTCGAGCAGCTCGAGTCGTTCGAGCCGGTGCTGCGCACGGCAGTCTATGTGGGGCTGGTCGGCCATGGCGAGCCGTTGTCGCATCCGCGGCTCGGAGACATTGCCGACCGCCTGGCCGAATATCTCGACCGGCACGCGGCGTCGTACACGATCACGAACGGCGTGTTCCTGCCGAAGTGGTTCGATCGGCTGGACCAGCTGCGGCTCAAGTCGCTGTCCTGCAGCCTGAATGCGGCCTCGGACGAAACGCATCAGGCGGTGATGGGCCTGGGGGCGGGGGAGTTTCCGCGGATCGTCGACCACCTCCGTGCGCTCGCGGCCGGACAGGTGACGAAGAAGCCCATTTCCGTATCGATAACCCTTGTCGTCACGCAGCAGAACATCCACGAGATTCCAGCCTTCATCGAGCTTGGGAACGACATCAAGGCTGCAACGATCTACGTGCGAACACTGCTGCCGCAGCCTGGGCCGGTGTCCGGCCTCAACTATCACGTCCTGCCGCCGTACCTGCATCCTGATTTCGAACGATTGCGCGCGGACGCCGCCGCCGCGATGAAGGCATCGGCCGTGCCGGTGATTGGCGACCCCGCAACCTGGGGAAATCCGATCTTTCCGACGGACGTGGGACAGCGGCTCGAGGCAGCGCCGCCAGTGTTCATCTCGCGCTCCGACGTCATCCGCGATCGCGAAGCACGAGCGCTCAGCGGCGAATACTATGCGTCCGCCGGGCGCGTCTTACGCGGCGAACCGAGTACGGATCCGATCCTTGCCGACAACCTGCATGACGGCAGCAACCCGCTCGGCCGGCAGGCGCCGTTCCGCTGTCGCGCCGTGTACAACAACTTGTACGTGAACGAGCTGTTCTTCCGCGTCTCCCCCTGCTGCTACCTCGTCAACACCCCTGGATACGACGAGGTGCGGCTCAAGGACGTGGACCTCGTCTCCGCCTGGAACGCCCCGTCGTTTCAGGAGCTGCGTCACCGGCTCGCTGACGGCCCACTGTTTGGCGCCTGCCAACGGTGTCCCGAGGCGTGGTGAGCAGCACGCCGTATCTGACCATCGTCGTCACCGGCCGGAACGACGACTTCGGCGGGGATTTCAACGCCCGTTTCTTCGGCGCACTACGGTTCAACCACGATTGCCTGCGCGCGGCCGGGATCCCGCACGAATTCGTGTTCGTCGAATGGCGGCCGATCGCCGGCAAGCCGTACCTCGCGACGCTCACCGCGCATGCGTTCCCGGAACTCGCTGATTCGGAACTTCGCTCGTACGTCGTGGATGCCGCGTATCACGACGCGCTCTCGCTCAACCCGCGGATCCAGTTCCAGGAATTCATCGCCAAGAACGTGGGCATCCGCCGGGCACGGGGAGCGTTCGTGCTGACGACGAATACGGATATTTATCTCGGCCGCGGCGCGCGTGACTTTCTGGCGGAACGTTCGCTCTCTCCGCGCGTCCTCTACCGGGCCCCACGCCATGATCTCAGCTGGGCCGGCGACGCCTCATCGCTCGACTGGGACGTCCTGCACGACGAACGGAACTGGGAAGAGGTGAATCACATCCAGCCTCCGTGGTTCACCAATGCGTCGGGGGATTTCCTCCTGCTCGATCGTGAGTCGTATCACGAGCTGCGCGGCTTCAACGAGGTCTACCGCAACGCGAAGATCCACATGGACGGCAACTTCTGTGTGAAGGCGCATGCCAGCGGCATGTCGCTTGTCAATATCGGCACTCCCGTCTTTCACGTCGGCCGCGGCACGCTGCACGCGCAGCGGGACGCCTATCGCGATCGCCCCGCCGATGCGCCCTGGGGTGACATTCGATGGAACAGCACCGTGCTCTACGAGAACGGGCCGGAGTGGGGCCTCGGCGACGCGCCGGAGCGGAGTCTCGACGAACGCGTTACGTATCTGGATTTCGACTGGCGAGCGGTTGGTCCGATGGTGCAGTTGAGGCGAGTTGTTTCTCGCGGCGAGCCAACTGCTCCTCCACAAGCCGCCGGTCCGCCCTGAGCTGCGCGGCGAGGCTTCGAAGCGTCGCCGCGCGTTCGCGTGCGGCCGCGCGCAGCTGCGCCACCACTCTCGAGTATTCATCCAGGACGAGCCGCATCGCGACCGCGTCCACCGCGTCGATGCTGCGGCCGTCGCCGTCGTCGAGCTGTGCCGTGAATCCCTGGATGCGCTGCAGTTGAACCTGATGCAGGTGCTCCGCGAGATCGGTCGTCGATACGTCGCCGTGCGGACGTGCGTCGCTCAGGATTCGAGCCAGCTGCGCGAGCCGTCGCGAGGCGTCGTCCATCGCGCGTAGTATACTCGCCGCCTTCCGTGAAGAGAGTCCTCGTCAGCGCGCTCGCCGCGATCGGGCTCGTCCCCGCACGTCGATACCACGAGGTGTCGCGCCGCGCCAACGAGCTCGCACGTGACCGCGACGACTGGAAGAAACGCGCCACCAAGCTGGCGCGGCGTGAACGGACGCTCGAACAGCAGGCCCGTGATCTGGACAGACAGTTGAAGAAGATACAGCGGCAGGCACGCCCCATCGCGGACGGTGATCTCGTCGCCATGCAGACGCGGCTCGCCGAGACAGAGCGTGCGCTGACGCTCGCTCGCGATCAGCTCAATGCCATCGAGGTGAAACTGGAGATCCTCGAGGGGGCGGCCAACGTCCTCGACGCGCGCACGCGCGTGGCGCCACAGCACGAGCCGGACAAGACCGGCGCTGCGGTGTCCTGACCTCTTGATGCGGATCGAGCGTCATCCGCGCGATCACGTCCCTGGCATCGTCATCGCCCTCGCCGCAGGACTGCATAAAGCCATCCTGACGAGCACACCCGTCAACGACGACTATCAGCATCTGGCGTTCGCGCGTCAGCTGTTCCACGGCGACCTTCCGCTGCGCGACTTCTGGGATCTGAGCACGACGCTGCAAGAGGTAGTGAGCGCGGCATCGCAGCTGGTGTTTGGCAATCGCCTGCTGGCCGAGGCGGTTGTCATCGGGGTGGCGACGGCTGTGGCGGTGTATCTCGCGTACCGGATTCTGCAGCAGATCACGGGCTCCACGCTCATTGCCGCGATCTGCGCAGCGCTCTTCATCATCGCGGTGCCTCGCGCGTACGCGTATCCGAAATGGATCGTCTATGCGGTTGCCGCCTGGCTGTGGTGGAACAACGTCTGGTGGCCGTCAACGCAGAAGGCGATCGCCGCCGGATTGTCCACGGCGGCCGCCTTCTACTGGCGCCATGACCACGGTGTCCTGGTCGCCGTCGGCGTGGCACTGGGGATGATTGCGGCGCACGGGTTTTCGAGGCTCGCCGTTCGACGCACGGTGATCGCCGGTGCCGTGGCGCTGGCGATGACACTCCCATACCTCGTCTTCGCGGCCGTCGAGATCGGCCCCGTCAATCTCGCCCGCATGGAGATGACCGCGCTTCAGGACGAGCGCGGCCGATCGCGCGCGCCGCTCAAATGGCCGCTGCGCACCACAAGCGACGTCCTGCAGTCCGAACCAGCCGAAGCGTACGCGCCGGAGATGACAATCAGGTGGCAGGCGAACGCGCCCGCCGACGCGCGTCGAGCCACGCTTGCCCGGTACGGACTCACCGCCATTGAAGATGACGGACCTCAAGCGCAGCGTGTGCGGCTGTCCGCGCGATCGCTCGACTCGCTGAAATCGATGATCGAGGATCCGCTCATCGAGGACACGGCCGGCGTCGAACGCGGCCCCGCCGTGTTCTCGTGGTCGCAGTGGACGCCGTGGGATCGCCTGAGATTCAAAGTGCCGTGGCTGCGCTTCACCGTGCTGCCCGGTCTCGACCAGCAGATCCTCGCCGGCGCCGCCGCCGCCATGATCCTGCACGCGATGCCGCTCCTGGCGGCGCTCCTGGCGGGACCAACCCTGCGCAGGCTGCTGCCGCCCGCCCTCACGCCAACGCCGCTTCTTCTATTCTCGGCGTTTGCCGTCGTCGTGAATTTTGGTTTATTGCGTGAACCGTACGAGTCGCGCGCCGCAGACGTCATCGTCTTGCCGCTGATTCTGTTCGGCGTCTTCCTGTCGATACTGCTTCGTTCGGCCTACCCGGCGATCGTGAAGTGGCCGTTGCGCGTGGCCGCAATCCTTCTGATGGTGCTGGCGGCAAAGAGTTTCGCCGTGGCGGGCGATTTCGGCGATCGCATCGCCTGGCTGATCGGCGAGGGCCAGTCGGTGGAGCGCGCGCAGGGCGCCTGGCGCGAAATCGGCGCACGGCTGCGCGCGATGCCTCCATCAGAGTTCTGGTCCGGGAACACCGGACCTGTGTCCATGCGCCTTGCGAAGTACGTTCGCCGCTGCACGGCGGCGTCGGACCGCATTCTTGTCTTGTGGTTTGCGCCGGAGATTCACGCCGACGCGGACCGGCTGATGGCCGGCCGGCACTTGTATTACTTCGAGGCGTTTCGCGGCATAGACGAGGAACAGCGCCGCGAGCTCGAGAAAGTCACTCGCTCCGCACCGCGCATCGTGCTGGCCAACCGGAACAACTATCAGGCCGCGGTGACGACGTTCCCCGCGGTCATGCGGCACATCGAGAGTGAATATGTGCCCGCAGCGTCGTTCGACGAAGACGGCGACCGCTTCAGCATCCTCATTCGCAGGGAATCATCGCCATCGGCACTGGACAAAGTCACCGGTTGGCCGTGCTTCCCCGGCAGACGCCTTACGACTGAGTGATGGTCGCGATACCGGTGCGCGCGACGGGAAGCACCAGTCTCCGCAGGTCTGCCAGCGGCGGGACCGCATCCCACGAGAAATCCAGCCAGGCAGTCTGTTCGTCGATCTGCCGTGACGGCGCATCGCGCAGCCCCCAGAACTCCGGGTTTTCGTAGACGACACGACGGGCAGGCCAGTCCGTCCCCCAGCTTGCCTCGACCTCGCCGGGAACGATGTTCTTGGAGATACGAAAACTACCGACGTGTGACGTGTGGTACACCTCGCCGCCGATATCGACGATGCGGAATCCGCTCGAGTACGCCTTGACGAGAAAATTCAGGTCGGTGCCGAGGCGTGCCAGGCGGTAAATCTCGTTGAAGCCTCGCAGTGCGTGGAAGCTGTCTCGATCGAGCAGCAGGAAATCGCCCGACCCCCCGGAATACAGCGGCGGTTGAATGGGCTTGTTCGCCGTCTGGTTACGCGTGTCTTCGAGCAGATCCCAATGGACCTGGCTCTCGTCGGCGCCGAGCTTCACGTCAACCCGCGTGGCCCGATACACCGTGCGCGCTTCAATCGCGGTGCCGGCCAGCGCGTCCACGACTCCGCGGCCGAGGTAAATGTCCGCGTTGGTGGAAAGAACCGCACGCCCCCGCGCGCGCCGGATGCCCACATTCTTGGCGAGAAACTCCATATAGGTCAGCCGCGGATTCAGGCTGCAGGCGTCGTGATACCGGGGATCGACGAGATAACCCGCAAGCACCGGTGCGACGCGGGGGAGCGTCTCGCGGACGATGTCGGAGAGGCGCGGCCGATCGGCCGGCGGGCCCCATTCGACGAGCACGAGCTCGTAGGTCACGCCGCGCTCCGTCAGGCGGTCGTGATTGAAGGCGAGAGTGCGGAGAAACCGTCCGTTGAAGTCGCCGCCATGGCCGTCGTTTCGTCCGGTGACGACGATCGAGAGCGCCGGCCTGCCCTGAGCGAGCGTCAGCGAGTCGAAGGGCGTCACAGCGGCCGTCGCGTGCGCCGATCGAGCACGCCAAGCGCTGCTTCGACGATGTCCAGCTTCGTTTCGGTGGCGATCAGATGCTCCTGGCTGAGCGCGGCGGCCCGTTCCGCGCGGCGCATGCGCTCACGTACCTCGGCGAGCTTGGCCGCGTGCATTTCGTCGCGCTGTTTCCATTGCTGCAGCTGACGTTCAACCTTCGGCAGCCGCTCCGCCGCATGTTCGGCATCGGACAGCTTTGCCGACAGCTCGTTCGCCTTCGCCTTCCAGCGGGCGGCCTCTTCGCGGCTTTCCCCGACGGCGCGCTTCAGGTCGGTGGCGCGTTGCTGCGCGGTGCGGACCTGACCCGCGGATGCCAGGCCGACGGCTCCGAGGAGCGAGTGCAGAAGACCCATGCGGTGAAGCGATTCTAGCGGATATGATGCGGCCGGGATGCACGAGTCAGATTCGCAGCGGTTGAATGCGCTGATGGCCGCGATCGGCCCGCCGACCGTGGTTCGCGTCGCGATCGACGGCGATGCGGCGGGTGAGAGCGCGCAGCGCACGGCCACGCCGCAGATCGACGCGCTGCTGCGGCGGGTCACGGCGCTGACGGCGCTGCTGCGCGACCGCGAGGGGACGGAGTGGGATGCGATCGACCGGCTGGCGGCGCAGCTGCTGATGTCCGATCTGGCGGCGGTGACGTCGCTGACGCGCGCGCTGAACGGGTTGTCGGCCTCGCGCCTGACCGAGGCGCTGGCCGATCTGATCGCCGCCGGACAGGACGCGGAGCGGATCCTGACAACTGACAACTGACAACTGACGACCGATGGGCCTTTTCAGGCGAATAAAGAACGTACTGACCGGCGCACGGCAGGCCGAGCAGCTGGCGCAGATCAATCGGCGCCTCGAGCGGCTCGAGGCACAGGGCGACACGCTGCACAAGATCTGGCTTCGTACGCGGCACGTGGAGCCCGCCATTCAGGCCCTCCTCCGCGCGCGCTACGTCGATTCGGCGTCGCTGCCGTACCCGGAGCGCCTGACCGCGCAGCGGTTCAGGCTCAGTTCGCAGAATCAGGAGGACGGGCTCACGCTCGCGCTGCTGCACGAGGCCGGCGCCAAGACACAACGCTTCATTGAAATCGGGTCTGGACTGAGCGGGGGCAACGGCGCGTTTCTCGCTCGTGAGTGCGGCTGGTCCGGCCTGATGGTCGATGGTCATCGCGACCACATGCAGCAGGTCGGCCGCCGGTTTCCGATGACGACCGCGGTTGCCGCCTGGATCACGCGCGAGAACATCAATGATCTGATTACCGGCCATGGCTATGCCGGTGAGGTCGATCTCTTCAGTCTCGATCTCGACGGCAACGACTATTGGATCTGGGAAGCGGTGACGGCCTCGTCGCCGCGCGTGCTGATCATGGAATACAACTCGATGTTCGGGCCCGATCGGTCGGTCACGATCCCCTACGATCCCCAGTTCGATCGGCATCGCCACCATTCGATGTACTACGGAGCGTCGCTGACCGCGCTGACGCGCTTGAACACGCGCAAGGGGTATCGCCTTGTTGCGGTCGAACCCGCGGGTGTGAATGCGTTTTTTCTGCGCCACGACATTGCGCCGCACGTTCCGGCCTGCGATCCGTCGCGCGCGTACCGGCTGCTCGAAAAATATGACGTCCTGATGCAGAAGGGCGAGGACGTGTTCCGGTACGCCGACGAGCATGCGCTCGAGCTGGTCGAGATCGCCTAGTCCATCTCATCAGGCATGTGACCTAATGAGTGCCAAGTCTGTTGCTGGCAGCTCTTCGTATGCTGTACACTGTGCTCGGTTTGTACGACCCAGCCGAGCTGGCAATCGACACCTGTTTAATTCAAATTTGCCCCCTCACACCACGGCTTCGCGCCACGCGGACAGCTCAGCGCCCAGCCGGATGCCGGTCTCCACACGACCGATCCGAACCAGCTCGGCGCGGCATCCGCTGATAACGCCCGTGTGTGCTGAGGTTTGCCGGCTGCGCCCATAAAGCCCGCCTGAAGGCGGATGCTGTGTGCGCGGCCGCTGGTGATGCGGCAGTCGCACGTACGCAGATGTGACTGAGAGGGCGAAGCTTCGTCCTCGGCCGTGCCGTTCGTAGTGTCCGCCTGTTCGTAGTGTCCGCCTTCAGGCGGACGCGTCAACAACGTGAACAGCCTCAGCATCGACCGGATCAGCAAACGCTACTGGATTCCGCGCGCGGAGGCCGAGTTGCCGCGCGTCGAGTCGAGGCTCGATCGGATCAGGCGGGCGCTGTCCGTGCCGCTCGCCCGCGAACTCAACGTCCGCGAGCTGTGGGCGCTGCGGGACGTCACCTTTGACGTCGACCAGGGCACGGTCCTCGGCGTCATCGGTTCGAACGGCGCCGGCAAGAGCACGCTGCTCAAGATCATCGCCAGGGTGATCGCGCCGACCAGCGGCCGCGTCCGTGGCCGCGGCCGCGTCGTCTCCCTGCTCGAGTTGGGTGCCGGGTTCGACGAGGACGCGACGGCGCTGGAGAATATCTACATGAACGCGGCGATCAACGGGATCCCGCGCGCCGTTGCCCAACGCCGCCTCCCGGACATCGTCTCCTTCGCCGAGATTGCCGAGCACCTCAATACGCCGCTTCAGTACTTTTCGAGTGGCATGTATCTGCGCCTGGCATTTTCCGTGGCGATCAACATGGAGCCGTCCGTGCTCCTTGCCGACGAGATTCTCGCGGTGGGAGACATGGCGTTTCAGGAGCAATGTCTGCAGAAGGTGCGCGAGCTGGCGCGCGACACCGGGCTCACGGTGCTGTTCGTGTCGCACGACATGGAGGCCGTGTCGCGCATCTGCGATCGGGTCATCTGGGTGAAAGACGGAGCCGTGCACCGGGACGGTGCGCCCGAAGAAACCGTGACCGAATACCAGAACGCGGCGTGGGATGCGCTGAGCGCGGCGCCCGGCTACAAGGGCACGAGCCACGCGGCCAAGTACGGCGAGGTCGTCGACGTCAAGCTGCTGACCCTGGACGGCCGCGAGATCGGTTCGCCGCCGCGCACGGAAGACGTCTACGTGCGAATCCGATTCCGCACCCGGCGCGCGAAGGCACGGGTGCGTTGCGCGATCGACCTGATGACGAAGGGCGTCCTCGTCTTCCGCTCCGCGCAGCCCGAGCTGGTGCCCGTTGCCGCCGACACCAGCTACGAAGCGCTCGTCCGCATCCCGGCGAACCTGCTGGCCGAAACGACCTACACCGTCAGCGTCAGCATCATGCTGCTTCGTGGCGAGGAGGAAGAGCACGCGCTGGTCGTGAACAAGGCGCTCGCCTTCATGGTCTACGGCGAGCAGGGCGTGACAGCGGAGGACGGCCGGCACCGCAAGGGCGTCGTGAACCCGACGCTCGAGTGGACGCTGCAGACGGAGACAGACGCGGTCCGTGTCTAGCGCTGACGCCGGCGTGTGGGTCATCGAACCAAGGCAGCACGGCGCGTTCGCGCGTCTGCGCGAGCTGTGGTCCTACAGGTATCTCTGGTGGTTCTTCGCGTCGGCCACCGTGACGTCGCTCTACCGCCGCAGCACGCTCGGCTGGTTGTGGCTGTTGCTGCGCGTGGTCTTCCCGATCGGCCTCAACGCGCTCATCTTCGGCGGCATGCTCGACCAGGCGCAGAAGGTCGAT
Organism: Vicinamibacteria bacterium; assembly: GCA_025938035.1. Next base: position 15,195 of record JAICQE010000039.1, on the reverse strand, counting down.
CACGTCCCGTATTTTCTCTTCTTCGCCTGCGGCATGTCGGCGTGGATGGTATTCGAACGATCGCTGCTCTACGTCACGCGCAGCGTCGAACAGCATCGCCGGCTGGTCACGCGGGTGTATTTCCCGCGCCTCATCCTTCCGTGCGCCGCAGTGGCTCCCGGACTCCTCTACCTCGCAATCCTTCTCGTCGTGCTGACGATGGCGGTGGTGTTCTTCTACAACCACGACGGCGTCTGGTACGTCCGGCTGCAGCCGGGCCTGTTGGTATCGGCGGCGGCACTCGCGGTCAGCCTCCTGTTCGCGATTGCGGTTGGCCTGTGGACGTCCGTACTGCAGGCGCGCTATCGAGACGTGCGTTACGGACTCCGGTATGTGACGCCGTTCTGGTTCCTGATGACGCCCATTGTCTATCCCCTGGCGCAGATCCCTGAAGGGTACCGGTGGCTGGTCGCCCTGAATCCGATGGCCCCGGTGGTCGAAGCGTTCCGATGGGGAGCGTTCGGCGAGGGTGCCTTCCCCGCGATCCCGGCGATGACATCCCTGGCGACCGTGCTCGTCACCCTGGTGACCGGGATGTGGTTCTTCAATCGGGAAGAAGCCGCATCGGTCGATAAGCTGTGAGGCGGCAGCTGTCAGTCGTGAGTTGTGAGTCTTGAGTTGTGAGTCTTGAGTTGTGCAGGACTACCACAAGCTTGAGATTTGGCGTCGGGCCATGGACTACGCCGTGAACACTGAGTGAACGTTTACACCCGATTCCGAATGACGTCGCGGCGCCCCTCATCAACGAAGGGAACCAAATTGCGCGCATGACTTACACGTTCATGAAACGGCTCGCTCCGGAGCAGCAATGAGATCAGAACCTCTGGCTCAGGTAACTCTGACTCAAGACTCAGAACTCAAAACTCAGAACTGATGAAGATCCTCTTCTCCATGCGCCATCCGGGCGCGCTGCGGAATTACACGTCGACGCTGAAGGAGCTGGCGCGCCGCGGCCACCACATCCACCTTGCCTTCATGATGCAGGACAAGCTCGGCGACGGGCGGATGCTGTGGGAGCTCACCAACGACCATCCGGAGATCACGTCGCACGAGCTTGGCAAGAAGACGCCGTGGAGGTTCTGGCTTGGGCTTGCCCGTGCGCTCCGCTTCACGACCGACTACGTCCGCTACCTGACGCCCGAGTACGCGGACGCGACCGCGCTCAAGGCGCGCGCGGGCCTGCGCATTCCGGGGCCGCTGCGGACGTTTTTCCGCCTGCCGATCTTCCGCACGCGCGCCGGCGTTGCCGCTGCCGCGGCCACGCTCCGCACCATCGAGCGCGCGCTGCCGCTCGACGTCTGGATCCGCGAGATCGTCAAGTCGCAGAACCCTGATGTCGTGCTGATTACTCCGCTCGTCGATCTCGGGTCGGATCAGGTGGAGTACGTGAAGGCGGCGCGCAGCCTCGGCATCCGCAGCGCCCTGTGCGTGCACAGCTGGGACAACCTGACGAACAAGGGATTGATTCGCGTGCTGCCGGACCGCGTGTTCGTCTGGAACGAAGCGCAGCGGCGCGAAGCCGTGTCGATGCATCGCGTGAAGGCGGAAAACGTCGGAGTCACTGGCGCGCCCGTGTACGACCAGTGGTTCGAGCGGCGCCCGAGCACCAGCCGGCAGGAGTTCTGCGCCAAGATCGGCCTCTCGCCGGACAGGCCGTTCTTCCTCTACCTCTGTTCCTCGCAGTTCATCGCGCCCGACGAGGCTGAGTTCGTCGCCGACTGGATCCGCGCCGTGCGATCGGCGCCCGATCCGCGCGTCCGCGAGGCGGGCATCCTGATTCGCCCGCATCCGGAGAACCTGCAGCCGTGGCAGCGGTTCGACTTCGACGAGTTCCAGGGCCCAAGGAACGCCGCCACAGGCGTTCCGGCAGACATCGCGCTGTGGCCGCGCGGCGGCGCGAATCCGATCGACGCCTCGTCGAAGAACGACTACTTCGACTCGATGTATCACGCGGTCGCCGCCGTCGGTGTCAACACCAGCGCGCAGATCGAGGCCGGCATCGTCGGCCGCCCGGTCTATTCGGTGCGCGTGCCGAAATACGAAGGCACGCAGGAGGGCACGCTCCACTTCCACTACCTGTTGAACGAGGGCGGCGGCCTGCTGCACATGGCGGACACGCTCGACGAGCATGCCCGCGCACTGTCGGCCGCGCTCGACCGCACCGAGGAGGACGTCCGCAGGCTCCGCTCGTTCGTCGAAGCCTTCGTCCGGCCGCAGGGCATCGACGTGCCGGCGACGCCGATTCTCGCCGACGCGGTCGAAGCGCTTGGCCGCATGCCGCGCCGGGAGCCGGAACACCTGCCGCTGTGGCTGTATCCGGTGCGCGCGGCTCTCTATCCCATCGCCTGGACGATGAAGATGGTGAGGGCGATGACGCGGCTGTCGCGCAAACGGCAGGCGCAGCTGCGGCCGCTGTCGGTCGGCAACTGGTTCTGGAAGCGCGCGTTCGGGCTGCTCGACTTCCTCTTCCGGTTCGCCCCGATGAAGCGCTTCGCCAAGCGCTACATCGTCCCGCGCGTGGTGCCGCACACCGCGGGCAGCGATGCGCCCACGGAAGAGATGGTGGCGATCCCGCGGACGCTGCAGAAGATTGCGCGCAGCGACAAGCCGATCATCGTTGGTCCCTGGCTGAGCGAAGTCGGATTCGAGCTGCTCTACTGGATTCCGTTCCTGAACTGGGTGAAAACCTACCGGCACTTCGATCCGGAGCGGCTCGTGGTCGTGTCGCGCGGCGGCGTCGCGCCGTGGTATCGCGACATCGGCGGCAGGTATTTCGACCTGTTCGACTTCTACACGCCGGAAAACTTCCGCGCGAGGAACGAGCAGCGGCTCGCCGAGAACAAGCAGAAGCACCTGCTGATGTCGCAGTTCGATCGCGAGATTCTGAAGGTGGTGCACCAGCACCTCGGGGCGCGGGCGCTCGAGACGCTGCACCCGATGTACATGTACCGGCTGTTCTATCCGTTCTGGAAGCAGCAGATGTCGATCGGGCTCGTCGACGAGTTCGCGTCGTTCCAGCGGCTGCCGGCGATCGATGCGTCCGACGTGGTCGGCGGGCTGCCGCGCGACTACATCGCCGTCCGCTTCTACTTCAACGAGTCGTTCCCGGACACCGAAGAGAACAAGCTGTTCGTCACCAGCCTTCTCGATACGCTCACCGAGACGAACGACGTCGTGCTGCTCAACCCGGATCTGCACATCGACGACCACTGGGACATGCGGCCGGGTCGCAATCCACGGATTCATACGGTGGATCACCTGATGACGCCGCAGAACAACCTGGCGGTGCAGACCAAGGTCATCAGCCGCGCCCGTGCGTTCGTCGGCACCTACGGCGGGTTGTCGTACCTGGCGCCGCTTTACGGCGTGACGTCGCTGGCGTTCTACTCGCACCGCGAGCGTTTCAACGTGCAGCATCTCGAGCTGGCGCGACGGGTGTTCGGCCGCTTCAGGCGCGGGTCCTACGTGGTGCTCGACACCAGCGATTTGAGCGTGCTCGGGCTCGCGCTCGGCGAGAAGCGCGGTCCGCTCGCGCGGCTGCTCGAGCGAAGCCAGCTTGAGTCGGAACAAGTACCGGTTCTTTAGACAATTGAACGTAATGCAAAATGCAAAATTCAAAATGCAAACGATTCGAGAACCGCAGTTTGCATTTCGCATTTTGAATTCTGCATTGCGAGCATGAATGGTCACGAGGCTCGCTGCGCGTCTGATACCACCGCTCGGCCGCCTGCGGCACGCGCTCATCGAGCAGGGCGAACGGATCGCCGCGCTGGCGCAGCGCGTGCGCGATCTGATGGGACGGCTGAAAGAGCAGGAGCGGCTGCTGTCGCTGGCCACCGACGCGTCGACCCAGCTTCGTGAGCACGCGCGGCATCACCGGGCGGCGACGCGGCGGGCGGCGCTGCTCGGGCGTTCCGAAGGGCCGATCGTCGTCGGACCGTGGTGCGGCGAGGTCGGCTTCGAGCTCCTGTATTGGGTGCCCTTCGTGCGCTGGATGGTCGAGCGGGCGCGCATCGACGGCGACCGGCTCATTGTCGTGACGCGCGGCGGTGCCAGCGGCTGGTACCGCGATCTGACGAGGCGCGGCGTCGAGATTCTCGATTTGATTGACGCCGCGGCGTTCCGGAACCACGCCGAGACGTGGAAGCAGCATCGGGTGTCGACCTTCGATCGACAGATGATCGCCGGCGCCATGGCGAGTGCCGGCGTCCGGCGGGTCCGCCTGCTGCATCCACAGGTCATGTATCGGCTGTTGACCGCCTACTGGAAGGAAGAAGCGGTTTTCGAGCCGATTGGGTCGTTTCTGCGGTATGCGCGGCTGCCGGAGCCGCCGAACCACCCGGTGACCGACACGCTCCCCGCCGCGTACGTGGCCGCGAAGTTCTACTTCAGCCAGTCGTTTCCAGATACAGCGGCGAATCGGGCGTTCGTGCAGCGCACCATTGCCGAGGCTGCCGAACAGATGCCGGTGGTGCTGCTGAGCGCGGGCGCGCAGCTCGACGATCATCACGACGCCACGGTTGCGGCCGCCGCCGGCGTCTGCACCGTTCGCACGGATGTCCGCGACAACCTGGCCGCGCAGAGCGCCGTGGTGGCGGGCGCTCGGCGCTTCATCGGGACCTATGGCGGGTTTTCGTATCTCGCGCCGATGTACGGCGTGGACTCGCTGTCGTTCTTTTCCGCCCGCGAGAAGCTCGTGCCCTTTCACCTCGAGCACGCACACCGTGTGTTCGGCGCAGTATTCGACACAGCGTCGGGCACTGCCGGGCTGGGACGGTTCGTGGCGCTCGATGTCGCGGACGCGCGGCTCCTGTCGATGACGTATGAAACTCTTTCCGCCTAGACCCCGGCCCGCCGCCGGAGCCGCGCCTTCCACGCCGGAGCGCGCGCAGGCCACGCTCGAGGAGATCTCCGCCCGGCTCGACAAGCTCGAGCGGGTCGTCACCGATCTCAAGCAGAACATCGACTTGATTCCGGCGATCGTCCGCAGGCTGTATCTCGACGGCATGACGCTGCCCGCCCCCTACGACCTGCTGTCGCAGCGCTTCGGCTACCTGTCGCAGAACGAGGAGGACGGCCTCCTGCTGGCGCTGTTCAAACGAATCGGGACAACCGATCGCCGCTTCGTCGAGATCGGCTGCGGGATGAACGGCGGCAATTCCGGTTTCCTGGCGCAGGAGTGCGGCTGGAGCGGCTTGATGGTGGACGCCAAGACGGCGTCGATCGACAAGGTGACGCTGCGGTTCAAGGGACATCCGGTCCGCGCCGTGAAGCAGCGGGTGACGCGGGAAGCCGTCAACGTGACGCTGGAGAAGTTCGGCTTCACCGGCGAGCTCGATCTCCTCAGCATCGACATCGACGGCATGGACTACTGGGTCTGGGAGGCCGTCACCGCGTGTGCGCCTCGTGTGGTGGCGATCGAATACAACTGGCTGTTCGGCGCCGAGCGTGCGGTCACCATTCCGTATTCGTCGGAATTCGATCTGAGCGCGATCGGCAATCGCGGCTATCGCGGCGCCTCGCTCGCGGCGCTCGTGCACCTCGGCCGCCAGAAGGGTTACCGGCTCGTCGCCACGGAACGGGTCAACGCGTTCTTCCTTCGCACCGATCTCACGCCGGAGATTCGCGAAATCGAGGTGGCGACCGGCTACCGCGCGCCGTTGAACATCACGCGCGCGAAAGACGTGTTTCAGAAGATTGCCAAAGCCGGCCTGCCGCTCGTCGACGTGATCAGCGGACGGTCCGGCACCATCGAAGAGCTCGCAGGACAGTGACCGAGGGCCGGCGGAAGCGGCGCTTCCTGTTCGTGATGCAGTACCCGGGCTATCTGCGGTACTTCGACTCGACGGTCCGCGGCCTTGCCGCGCGAGGGCACCACGTCGAGGTGATCTTCGACAAGCCGAACAAACAGGCCGAGGGCGCTGAGGCGCTCGCCGGCGTTCCTGGCGTGGACATCCTCGACGGGCGTCCTCCGTCGCATGGCGACGAGATCTGGTCCACAGTGGCCCGCGCCACACGCGGCACGATCGATTACGTCCGCTACTACCATCCGAAGTTCGTCGATGCCGTCTATCTGCGCGATCGCATGCGGAAGGTCGTGCCACCGGTATTCCGCTTCCTCGCCCGCCGGAACTCCTCGACGGCCGGCGTAACGCGGGCCCTGGTCTGGTTCTTCACCGTCTGCGAGAAGGCGATTCCGAGCAGCGTGCGCATCGAGCGTTTCATCAAATCGCGCCATGCCGATGCCGTGCTCGTGACGCCGCTGGTGACCGCGCGGTGCGGCCAGACCGATTACGTCAAGTCGGCTCAGGCCCTGGGGATTCCCGCTGCCGCGTGTATCGCCAGCTGGGATCATCTGACCACCAAGGGCCTGATTCGTGTCCGTCCGGATCTGGTGTCGGTCTGGAATCGCGAGCAGCAGTCCGAGGCCGTCGAGTTTCACGGCATCGACCCTGCTCACATCGTGGTGACGGGGGCACAGCCGTTCGACCGCTGGTTCGAGCGCACGCCGACCGATCGCGGCGCGTTCTGCCGGAAGATCGGACTCAGCGCCGATCGCCCCCTCGTCCTGTTTGTCGGATCGACGGCATCGATCTCGGCTCCCGAGGCCGAACTGCTCTTCGTGCGCCGGTGGATTGCGGCGCTGCGCGACGAGCCGCGGCTGGCGGACGTCGGCATCCTGATTCGCCCGCATCCGTACAACTCGACGCACTGGCTCGACGCCGATTTCAGCGATCTCCCGAACGTCGCGATCTATCCGCGCGGCGCGAACCCGGTGAACGAATCGGATCGGCAGGATTACTTCGACTCGCTGTTTCACAGTGCGGCAGTGGTCGGCGTGAATACGACGGCGATGATCGAGGCGGCCATCGTCGGCCGCACGGTGCACTCGGTGCTGGCGCCGGAGTTCCAGGACACGCAGGGCGGGACGCTGCACTTCCGGTATCTGCTCGCCGAAAACGGCGGCTTCCTGCGCGTGGCGCAATCGCTGCCCGAGCACGCGCGGCAGGTGGCGGAGACGGTGGAGTCGCCGGCGATCGGCCGCGCGGCGTGCGACCAGTTCGTCGAGCGGTTCGTCCGGCCGCACGGCAGGTCCGTCGCCGCGACGCCGCTGCTCGTCGACGCGCTGGAAAAGATGGCGTCGAAACGGCGGACGCGAGCGACGGTTCCGATCGTCCTCTACCCATTGCAGGCGCTGTTGAAACTGGCGGGTTCCGCGGCTGTCAGGCGTGCACGGCGGCGGCCCCGCGCGGCGGCGCCGCCGCAGTCATCGGACGCGGCACAGGCTCGCGGCGACCAGATTGCGGATGTGCCGACGACAAAGGCAGGGTAGCGCGTGACGGATCTCGTGCACCTGGCATCGCCGTCGGCCGCGCTGGCGGAGCGGATCGCGCGCCTGCGCGCGACTCCGGCCTTCGCGAACTACGAGTACGTGCGCGAGCGCGTGCTCGAGATGCGCGGCCGCGTCGAGGCCGACCCGAACTACAAGCCGAGCGCCTACTGGGAAGAAGAGCTCGCCAACTTCGAGTACATGCTCGACGCGAGCCCGCTCATCGTCGACAAGCTGCGGGCGCACTCGTTTCACATCACGGGTCTGCATGTGCACGACTACCGCTCGGGCCGCGAGCGGAAAGCCGCCCGTTATGCGGAGAAGCTGCACGCACTGCAGGCGACGGCCCGCAACCCGGAGCTGTTCGTGCCCGAGCCGTCCGATCTCGGCGGCTTCGGCTTCGTCATCGACGGTCAGCTGGTCAATCTCGACACGCTGAAGTTCTTCGAAGTGCTCATCGCCCTGGACAAAGGGGCTGTGCTCGAAGAGTTCCGTGGACGTGGGGCGGACCCTGGTGGGTCCGCCAACGCGAATGAGCGAAAGCTGGTGTGGGAGGTCGGCGCGGGATGGGGCGGGTTTCCCTACCAGTTCAAGCGGCTCTGCCCGAACACGACCTATCTGATCAGCGACTTTCCGGAGCTGTTTCTCTTCTCCGCGACGTATCTGATGACGCTGTTCCCCGGCGCGAAGGTGCGGTTCTGGGGCGAAGAGCCGGCCGATCGCATCTTTGCCAACTGGCGCGACTACGATTTCATCTTCACGCCGAACACGGCGCTGTCGGACCTGACGCCCGATCGTCTCGACCTGGCGGTGAACATGGTCTCGTTCCAGGAAATGACGACGGCGCAGGTGATGTCGTATGTGGCGAAGTCGCACGAGCTTGGCGCGCGGTTTCTCTACAGCCTGAATCGCGAACGCTCGGCGATGAACCACGAGCTGGACAGCGTCTCGCGCGTCATCGCGAAGTACTTCTGGCCGCGCGACGTCCAGGTGCTCAAAGTCAGCTACCAGAAAATGATGGACGAAGAGCCCTCGAAGACCGATTACAAGCACGTGATCGGCTGGAAGCGGATCAAGATCTGACGCGGTAATGCAGAATTCAGAATTCAGAATGCAGGCGGGTCGGGACAGCACGTACTGTCTGCATTCTGCATTCTGCATCCTGCATTTCCGGTCACCCAGATAATGCCTCGCGTCATCATCGGATCGCCGCTCTTCAATCACGCGAAGGATTTTCCGGAGGCGATCGAGTCGATCCTCAGCCAGACGTATACCGATTTCGCGCTGGTGCTGGTCGACGACTGTTCCACCGACGAGACGCCGGCGATCGCCCGCGAGTACGAGGCGCTCGACTCACGCGTCTCGTATCAGTGCAACACCGAGCGCCTCGGCCTGATCGGCAATTCGCACGAAGCCTTCAACGCGGCCCGCGCGAAGTATCCCGACGCCGAGTATTTCGCCTGGGCGAGCGATCACGACCTGTGGCACCCGCGCTGGCTGCAGCAGCTCGTCGAGGCGCTCGACGCGCATCCGGAGGTGGTGCTCACCTACCCGCTCAACCGGCGCATCGGCGCCGCGGGCGAAGTGCTGAAGCGGCGGCCGTGGGCCTTCGACACGTTTGGCGTGACCGATCGCTGGGTCCGGATGCGCCGCGGCATCAGACACATGTCGGCCGGCAACATGGTCTACGGGCTCTATCGCATCAACGCGCTGGAGCGTGCCGGCGTCTACCGCCACGTGCTGGTGCCGGATCGCCTGCTGTTCACGGAGCTGTCGCTATACGGTCAGTTCAAACAGGTGCCGCAGGTGCTGTGGTTCCGTCGCTGGTACGGCCGCATCTTCAGCCTCGGCCGTCAGCGCGTCAGCTTCTTTCCGCAGGGCCGGCCGCTCTACGCGTACTTCCCGTGGTGGATCAGCCACGCCGTCAGCCTGTTCTGGACCTTCACTGTTCGCGGCGAGGGGCGTCCGGAGATCTCCCGTGCGGCCGGCGTCGCCGCGTCCGTTCAGTGCTTCGTGCTGGCCGGTCTGCTGCACATCTGGCAGACCCTGCGCGCCATCCGGTTCTGGATCCTGGAACGGCTCGAGGTCTTGCGCCCGTACGAGCGGCGCCTGCGTCTGGTGCTCCGCTCGATCGCCCGGCGCGGCGTGGTCGACTGGACGAGGGCGCACCTGAGGGAATTCATGGGTGCTAAGGCTTTGAGGAAAGCGCGCGCGCGCCTCGGCAAGAAAGTCAGGTACTACAGCTTCGAAGCGGTGCGGCGGCCCGGGCTCTGGTTCCTCAACACACTGCAGGCGCTGCCGATCGTGAAGACGCGCGTGATTCCGTCGCTGGTGAAGGATCAGCTCGACGAGCTTCCTGCCGCACCGCACGCCGAGGCGATGCGCCGTGAAATCGAGCCGCTCACGAAGACGGACGCTCCGATTGTCATCGGCCCCTGGGTCGGCGAGGTCGGCTACGAGCTGCTCTACTGGATTCCCTTTCTCAACTGGGCGCTGAAGGAGTTCGGCCTGGAGAAGCGCCGCCTGATCGTCGTCTCGCGCGGCGGCGCACGGCACTGGTACAGCCACATCAGCCGGGAGTACGTCGACGTGTTCGATCTCTTCTCGCTGGATGAGTATCGCGAGGCGAACGAGCTGCGCTGGGACAAGGCCGGCCATCAGAAGCAATACCGCATCGAGGCGATGGATCGGGACATCGCCGATCGGGTGAAGACACGGCTCGGACTCGATCGCGTCGAGCTGCTGCACCCGGGACCGATGTACCGGCTGCTGCGCTTCTTCTGGTTCGAGAAGGCCGGTGTCGGGATTCTGAAGCAGCACACCGAGTACAAGCCGCTGGCGCGCGTCGACCGGAGCGCCGCGCTCAAGGATCTGCCGCGCGACTACGTCGCCGTCCGCTTCTACTTCCGTCCGTCGTTCCCGGATACGCCGGAGAACCGGCGGTTTGCGGCGGACGTCGTGCGCTCGATCAGCCGCGAGGTTCCGGTGGTGCTCCTGAACACCGGGTTGAAGCTGGACGACCACGACGACCTGCACGTGCCGGGCATGGGCATCCACCATGTCGATCGGCTGATGACCGCCGAGCGGAACCTGGAGGTGCAGACGGAGATCGTCAGCAACGCGCGAGCGTTCGTCGGCACCTACGGCGGGCTTGCGTATCTGGCGACGTTCTACGGCGTGCCGTCGTTCGCCTTCTATTCGACGCAGGCGGAACTGCTGCCGTCGCACATGGATGTCTGGTGGCGTCTGACGCGGCTGATGGGCGTGCCCGCGTCCGCCCTCGACACCCGTTCGGCGGACACGCTGCGCAGCGTGCTCGGCGGTGTCGTCCAAGGCGGTGTCGTCCACATGGACCGGGCGGTGGGTTCGTAGCGGATGCTGCGGGCTCTTCGCCGGTTCGTCCAGGAACGCCTCGGCGTTGCGTCGCGCGACGATCTCGTGGCCAGCAGAAAGACCATCGAGCGCAGCGAGGAACGGCTCACCAAGGCGGTGGAGAAGAACATCCTGCGGCTGGCGAAGCGCCTCGATCGGATGGATAAACAGATCGACACGCTGACGCAGTACGTGGCGCGCCTCGACGCGGTCGCGCAGACGGGCCGCCTCCGCAAGATTGAGTACAACGTCGACGCTCTCATCCGGAACACGTTCCTGAACGGCCAGCTTCCGGAGCCGCAGGCGACGCTGGCGCGGCGTTTTCGCGGGCTGTCGGAGCACGAGGAGGATGGCATCACCGTCGCCCTCTTCCAGCGGGTTGGCGCCGCCACGCACCGCTTCGTCGAGATTGGCGCCGGCGTCAACGGCGGGAACTCCGGGTTTCTTGCCAAGGAACTGGGATGGACCGGGTTGATGGTCGACGTCGACGCCGGCCGGGTGGCGGCGCTGCAGCGGCGCTTCGCGCCCGCGGTCGCCGTCGCGCAGGCGCAGGTGACGCGCGAGAACATCAACGACCTCGTCTCGTCCCACGGATTCGCCGGCGATATCGACCTCCTGAGCATCGACATCGACGGCATCGACTACTGGGTGTGGGAGCAGCTCACCTCGTGCCGCCCGCGCGTCGTGATCGTCGAATACAATCCGTTTCTCGGCGCCGATCGGTCCGTGACGATCCCGTACGATCCGGAATTCAACAGGCATCGCTTCGACGTTCCCCGCTTTGCGTACTACGGTGCGTCGCTGCGCGCCCTGGTGAAGCTCGGCGCGCGCAAGGGGTACCGGCTCGTGCTGGTGGAGCCGCGCGGCGTGAATGCGTTCTTCGTCCGCGAGGACATCGCGGCCGATGTGCCCGCACTGGACGTCGGCGGAGTGCCGATCGCGCCGGAGGCGATCGCCGACTTCGGACCCGGCGGGATTTACCCGTTCCTCGATCGCACCGGCCTCGCGCTGATCGAGATTCATTAGAGAGAATTCGCTACCGATGATCGTTGGCTACAGGGACCTGCGGCAGTACCGGAAGAAGGTGGCGATGGTGGACGGCGCGTTCGATCCGCTGCATCACGGCCACGTCGAGTACTTCACTCGCGCGCGCGAACTCGGCGGCACGCTCCTGTGCAACATCGCGCCCGATTCGTACACCAGCGCCAAGCACGCACCGCTGCTGCCGGCGGCGCAGCGGGCGGCCGTGATCGATGCGCTGAAGCCGATCGACTTCACCCACGTCAGTCCGGTGGACACCGAGACCGTCCTCCGGGAACTCCAGCCGACGCATTACATCAAAGGCAAGGACTGGGAAGGCCGGCTGCCGCCGGAGCAGGTGCGGATCTGCCGCGAAGAAGGCATCGAGATCGTCTTCCTCGACACCGTCCGCGACTCGTCGACCAAGCTGCTGAAGGCCTTCGAATCCGGGCCGAACGGCCACGTGGACCTGCCGGCGTTCGAGAACCTGGTCTTCACCCAGAAGGTCATCGAACCTGAGCATTACGACTCGGAGTATTTCGTCAGCGACTGGCGCCAGGCCGGCAACGACTACACGATTGAAACCCGCCGCAAGATCGAGGGACGGCACCCGCAGGTAATCAAAGAGGTGTTTCAGCCGAAACGAGTACTGGACCTGGGCTGCGGTCCCGGCGCGCTGATGTTTCTGCTGCAGGAAGTGGGCATCGCCGCCGACGGCGTGGACTTCGCGCCCAGCTCCCGCGAGCTGGCGCCGGCTGAGGTGCGCGACCGGATCACGATTGGACCGGTGGCGGAGCCGAGCATTCCGGACAACGCCTACGATCTCGTGATCTGCCGCGAGGTGTTCGAGCACCTGACCGTCCTGCAGGTGCGCGAGGGCGTCCGGAACATCTGCCGCATCAGCTCGAAGTTCGCGTACGTGACGACCAGGTTTCACCCGAATCCGGCGACGCTGCTCGACGTCACCACGCAGTTCGACGTCGATCCGTCGCACATCACGCTGCTCAACAAGGATCTGCTCCGGCTGTTCTTCGTGCTCGAGGGATTCCGCCAGCGCAAGGACCTCGAGGACCGGATCGACTGGATGGGCAAGGGCCGGGTGCTCGTGTACGAAAAAGTCGCAAGTGACAACTGACAACTGACAACTGAAGGGAACGATCCATGCGTCAGCTCATCATCGGCGACCGCATCATCAGCGACGACAGCGATGCGTATGTCATCGCGGAGATCGGCCACAACCATCAGGGCAGCCTGAAGACGGCCAAGGAGCTGTTCCAGGCGGCGGCCGAATGCGGCGTCGACGCCGGGAAGCTGCAGAAGCGCGACAACCGCTCGCTCTACACGCGCGAGATGTACGACAAGCCGTACGACAACGAGAACAGCTTTGGCGCCACCTACGGCGAACACCGCGAGGCGCTCGAGTTCGGCAGGTCCGAATACGAGGCACTGCAGGCGGAGTCCGGCCGGCTGGGGATGGCGTTCTTCTCGACGGCCTTCGACATCAGGAGCGCGGACTTCCTGGCCGAGCTGAACACGCCGGCCTACAAGATCGCCTCGGGCGATCTGAAGAACATCCCGCTGCTGCGCCACGTCGCCAAGATCGGCAAGCCGATGATCGTGAGCACCGGCGGCGGCACCATGGACGACGTGCAGCGCGCCTATGACGTCATCATGCCGATCAACCCGCGGCTGTGCCTGCTGCAGTGCACGTGCGGATACCCGGCGGAATTCGCCGAGCTCGACCTGCGGGTCATCACCACCTATCGCGAAAAGTTCCCGGAGATCGTCATCGGCTACTCCGGCCACGACAACGGCATCGCCATGCCGGTGGCCGCGTACATGCTCGGCGCCCGGATCATCGAGAAGCACTTCACGCTGAACCGGGCGATGAAGGGCACCGACCATCGGTTCTCGCTCGAGCCGGTCGGCATGAAGAAGATGATTCGGGATCTGCAGCGGGTGCGCATGGCGCTCGGCGACGGCCGCAAGAAGGTCTACGCCAGCGAGGCGAGCCCGGTACTGAAGATGGGGAAGAAGCTGGTTGCCGCCCGCGATCTTCCCGCGGGCCACGTGCTGACCATCGCCGACGTCGCGATCAAGAGCCCGGGCGACGGCCTGCCGCCCTATTACCTCGATCAGATCGTCGGCCAGGCGCTGAGCCGTGACATCCGCGCCGATCAGTCGCTGACGCTCGAGCTCGTCGGGCGGCCCGCTACTGCCGCGGCAGGAGTGTAGCCACTCTGCTGGCGGTTCAAGAGGTGCAACAGGTTCAAGACGTTCAATCTGAACGAGACCGTCTGAACCAATTGCACCCAGTGAACTCCTTGAACTGACCCCTGACATGACGGACAGATTCCGCTTGGACGGCCGCGTGGCGGTCGTCACCGGTGCGCTCGGCAATCTCGGGCCCGTCTGGGCGCAGGCGCTGCTCGAAGCAGGCGCGATGGTCATCGGCCTGGATCTGCCCGGCGCCAGACCGAACGCGGCATTCGAGGCTCTGCAGTCGGCACACTCCGGCCGGCTCACGCTGATCGGGGCGAATGTCACCGATCGCGCCGCACTCGGCGCCGCGCGCGACGAGGTGCTCGCGCGCCACGATGTCCCGTCGGTGCTCGTCAACAACGCCGGCATCGACGCTCCGCCGGCCGCTGCTGGTGGCGGCCACCGCCTCGAGGACATCCCCTTCGACGTGAACCGCCGCATCTTCGAAGTCAACACGCTGGGCTTGTTTCAGGTCACGCAGCTGTTCGGCGGCGACATGGCCAAAGCGGGCCGCGGCTCGATCATCAACATCGGCTCGCTCTATGCATCCGTGTCGCCGGACGCACGCTTCTACGACCACATCGTCAGCGATCCGCCGTTTCTGAAGCCGCCGGCATACGGCGCGTCGAAGGCCGCGGTCGTGAACCTGACGAAGTACTTCGCGACGGCGTGGGGACCACTCGGTGTCCGCGTGAACACGCTGTCGCCCGGCGGTGTGCTGGGCGCCCAGGACGACCGGTTCAAGTCGAAGTTCAACGCCCGGGTTCCGCTTGGGCGCATGGCCAGCCATCAGGACTTGATCGGTCCGCTGCAGTTTCTGGCGTCCGACGCCTCGGCGTACGTGACCGGTGCCGAACTTCGCGTGGACGGAGGTTTCACCGCCTGGTGACCGGGTTCCCTGGACTCGTCGTGCAGAAGACGCTTCGCGGCGTGAGCCGCGCGAAGAAGCAGGCGCAGCGCGGCGCGAAGCTGGCGCGCTACGTCGCCGGGCGTGTCCGCTCCGCCGAAAAGAGTCTGTACTTCCACCTCCGTGATACACGGGCCGGGCAGGCGCTGCTGCGCGCGGCGACGATTGCCGGCGGCGGCCGGGAACTGCGTGAGCGCCGCCAGATGGCGGCCGGCTACGTCAAGACGATCGGCAGGCCGCTGATCGATCCGGCAAAGGGCTGGGG
>JAICQE010000140.1 GCA_025938035.1 Vicinamibacteria bacterium | reverse complement strand
GAGTTGTCGTGCAGATCCAGAACGCGGACCTGACAAGGTCCGCGCCACCACCAACCCTCGTCGGCTGCTATCATCCGAGTCGTCAGAATACGAACACCGGAAAGCTGACGCCGCGGATGATGGTGGAGGTATTCAGGAAAGCGAGGAAGCTGCTGTGAAACGCGTCACCAGGATTTTCGTCGTCGCGATCGCCTTCCTTGCTGGGCCGCCAGCCGTTATCGCGCAGTCCGAGAAAGTCAGTATTCGCATGGCTCCGCGCCCGGGACAGACGGTACGTATGACGTTGGCGCAGGAAGCGGATATCGATATCTCCATCGACGGAGCGGCCGCGCCGCCGGGCGTCATGGCCATGAAGATGGCGATGCGAATGATGGCGGCGATGACTCAGAAGACGGGAGCCGTGAAACCGGACGGCACGCTCGATGCGGGAATCACCTATGACCAGTTCCACATCGAGATGTCGATAAACGGCCAGACCATGCCCGCGGACTTCAACAACCCGCTCACTGGCAAGACCGTCGTCTTCACGTACAACCAGATGGGGGACATCGTCCGCGTTCAGGGGATGCCGGACGGCCTCCCCGAGGACATGTTCAGGCAGTTGATGGGATCGATGCTTGGCGATCTGCCCGCGGCAGCGCTTGCCGTCGGCGAGACGACCACCGCACCGATGGATTTCACGCTGCCGCTGCCGGTGCCCGGCGCTGCTGCAATGAAACTGACGGGAGAGACCCGGTTGACGCTGGTTTCGGTCGACAAGGACGCACGGGGGCGGTCTGCCACATTCACGTCAACGACCGCGGGAGGAATCGCCAGCGATTCCGGGTCCCCCGACGGACAGGGCAAGACGGCATTCGACTTGGACCTCAGGGGCGAGGGTACGTACGTCATCAACCTCGACACGGGCATTCTGCGATCGAACATCGTGACGAGCAGTGTCAACGGCAAGATGAAGGCGGCCGGGGCCGCGTCGCCGGGTATGACCATGCGCGGAACGGTCACACTGTCGATGACCAGCGACTGACGCGCCAACCCTCCGCCCTGATCCTCCGTCCAAGCAACTGGCGCGTTGCCGAAGGAGGCGTGCGTGATGGTACGGGGTCTCGCAGTCATTGTCGTCCTCGCCGGACTCCCGCGTGCACAGCCGCTCGCGCAGCAGGGGCTGGTCGAAGTGGCGTCAGTCAGACGCCATCCTCCCGCCGAAAACGTGCAATGGATGATTGCTCCTGAACCAGGAGGCCGGTTGCGGCTCCGGTTGACGGCGGAGCGCCTGGTGGCCGTCGCGTTTCGGGTCCAGCTGGATCAGGTGGTCAATGCGCCGGGCTGGGCCCGGTCCGACATGTACGACGTGCTGGTCAAACTGCGCGATGGTGGCAAGGTGAACATCGACACCGTCGGGCCGATTGCACGCGAGATTGCCACTGATCGTTTCGAGCTCAAGACACACGAGGAAACGCGCGAACTCCCGGTCTACCTGCTCGTCCGATCGCGCGCCGATGGCGCACTTGGGAACCGCATGAAACCGGCGCAGGTGGATTGCACGCTGCGAGGACCGGCGCCCGGCACACCCGGCCAGCCGGCACCAGCGGCGGCGATCAGCCGGTGCGGGCTGACGCAACGGCCCGGAGTCATCAGCATGAGTGGCTTTCCTGTTGACGCGTTCGTTCGGGTTCTCTCAAACCTCGTCGGGCGCGTAATCGTGAACCGTTCCGGCCTGGAGGGCAACTGGGACCTGGACCTGGAGTTCGCGCCGGACCTGGCGTCGGACAGCGTTGGCTCCGCGACCGACCGCCCCTCGATCTTCGCAGCGCTGACGGAGCAGCTGGGCCTCAAACTCGACGCTGGCCGCGCGCCGATTCCTGTTGTCGCCATCGACGAGATACGCCGACCGGCGGAGGATTGACGAAGATCGCGAACGTCGGTCCGCCTGAAGGGGGACACTCGTGTTCACTTGATGGTGACTGTCAGCAGGTAGGTGAACGACGGCAGGCAGTACGGCGCGAGCCGGACAACTTCCACCCGATACTCACCCGCCTCCTGAATGGTCACGCTCGTGAACCGCGGTGCGTTCGAGCCCGCCCGATCCAGCGGCTTGCCAGTCTTCCCTTCAACCACGCGGACAAAGGCGTTGCGGCCGGCAAACTGCTCGATGCGCGCCTGCAGAACGTCGCCGCGCCGCGCGGCAACGATGTAGGAGTCGACGCCGTCTCCATAGAGACGGCCGGCGTACTGGACGTCGCCGCGGCGCATAGTGACGCGGCGGGGTGGCGGTTGCGCCGGTGCAGAGATGCCGGTCGCAGGCGGCACGCTCAGCCGCGTGATCTTCAAAGTGCCATCGACCTGGTCCGCGCGAATGCTGCCGCCGGCGAAGGTGATCCCACCACCTCCCAGGCGAAGCGCACCGGCCCCCTTGGCGGCGCTTTCCTCGACAAGGCAGCGAAGTTCAGCCGTGAACAGGCCGTCGTAGAGGGTGATCAGTTGACCGCGGTTGGCGATCGGCACCCCGACGCCGCCGACGGACGCTGAAAACGGATACCGCACCATGTCCGCGACGGCCGCGCGATCGCGGCGCGACATCGCCTGCGCCAGGCGATTCACGAATGCCGAGGCTTCGGCCGGAGCCTGCCGCGCGAGGACAATCGCAGAACCCACTTCGATGAACAGGGCGAAAGCGACGACGGTTCGAGTCATGTTCACAAATCCGGCTGAACCCGGACTCCACGGACAAAGGCATCCCGAACGCGAACGGCGAGATCGGGACGGTTGCTGATCAACCCATCGATTCCCCAACCGAGGAGCCGCCGCATATCCGCGTCCTCGTCAATGGTCCATGCCTGCAGGCGCCTGCCGGCGCCGTGCACGTGGCGAATGAATCGCGGCGAGATGATTCTGATCCACCCGGCTGTCTCCGGAACCTGAAATGCGTCGTATGGAGCACGGCGCACCGGCACGCCGGCCATCGAACGGTAGACGGCCCACTGTGCTTCCGGACGGCTGGCACTCGTCGCCATATCCGGAAGCGCGGCGCGGGCGGCATCGAGCGACCGTTGGCCGTACCCGGCGGCGCAGACGCGTTCAACCGCATCCGCCGCGCGGACCTCGGCGGCAACGGCCCGCCCCATCTCCACGCTGTCCTCCTTCATCTCGATGATGATGAGCATGTCGCGGTAGCGGGCCAGGACATCGCGCAGTGTTGGAATGCCGATGCCAAGACCACGGAACGGGAATCCGCCGGCACCGTCAGCGTACCGGTGTCCGGCGTCTACACGTGCCAGGTCAGCCGCGGTGCAGGCCTGGATTGGTCCGTTCGAATTCGTCGTCCGATCGAGCAGGTCGTCGTGACAGACGACGATGACGCCATCGGATGACAGGTGGACGTCGAGCTCGAGTCCATCGGCTCCCGCAGCACGGCCAAGATCGAACGCGGCAATCGTGTTTTCCGGCCCGAGCGCGCATCCGCCGCGATGCGCGAACACGAGCGGATGGGTGTGCGAAAGAAAGGACATCGGGTTGCCTGGGTGGCCTAGGTGGCCTGGGTCGCCTGTGTCTGCATCGCTTAGGTTGTACAGGTCATCTAACTACCCAGGCAACTCAGTCACCGAGGCACCCAGGCTACTCAGGCCACCCAGGCCACCCAGGCAACCCATGTAGAATCGCGTATGGTCCGAGCCGAGGTTTCCTCTTTTGGCGAGCTGCGTCGCGCCGTCAAGGCCGGCAGCGTGCCGCACCGCTCCGTTCACGAAGAAGTCCGCGAGAATCTCATTGCGAGGTTGCGCGCGGGCGGCCCGCTCTTCGCCGGCATCATCGGCTACGACGATACGGTCGTCCCGCAGCTCGTCAACGCCCTGCTCTCCCGCCACAACTTCATCCTGCTCGGCCTCCGCGGGCAGGCCAAGACGCGCCTGCTGCGCGCGCTGGTGACGCTGCTGGACGACAGCATCCCGGTCATGCCCGGCTGTGAGATTAACGACGATCCGTTGAACCCCATCTGCGCCTCGTGCCGTGCCCGGCTCGCGGCGGAGGGCGACGCCACGCCGATTGCCTGGCTGCCTCGCGATGCCCGGTACGTGGAAAAGCTCGCCACTCCGGATGTCACGATCGCCGACATGGTCGGCGACATCGACCCGATCAAGGCGGCAAAGTCCGGCCTGCAGCTCTCCAGCGAACTGACCATGCACTACGGTCTGCTGCCGCGGGCGAACCGGGGCATCTTCGCCATCAACGAGCTGCCGGATCTCGCCGGCAAGATTCAGGTCGGCCTGTTCAACATCCTGCAGGAAGGCGACGTCCAGATAAAGGGCTATCCGGTGCGTCTGCCGCTCGACGTGATGATGGCGTTTACCGCCAATCCCGAGGACTACACGGCGCGAGGCAAGATCATCACGCCGCTCAAGGACCGCATCGGTTCGGAAATCCGGACGCACTATCCCATCGCGCGCGCGGACGCGATGGCGATCACGGCGCAGGAAGCGTGGCTGACGCGCGGCGACGGGCTGCGCACCGAGATTCCGTCGTTCGTTGCCGAAGTCGTCGAGGAGATCGCGTTCCAGGCACGTCAGGATCGGCGTGTGGACAAGCGTTCCGGCGTCAGCCAGCGGCTGCCGATCTCCGCGATGGAAAACGTGGTCTCGAACGCGGAACGCCGGGCGCTGATGTCGAACGAAGCGCACGCGGTTGCGCGCGTCACCGACGTGTATGCCGCGCTGCCCTCGATCACCGGAAAGTTCGAAATGGAATACGAGGGCGAGCTCAAGGGCGCCGAAACAGTGGCGCGCGACATCATCCGCAGCGCGGTCGCCACGGTGGCGGACGGCTACCTCTCTCACCTGGAAACCCGCCAGGTCATCGAATGGTTCGACCTCGGCGGCAGCCTGCAGCTGGGTGACACGATGAGCGCGGCCGACGTGCTGACCCACGCGCAACAGGTCCAGGGCCTGGTGGAGCTGACTCGTGCTGCTGGCATTCCGAAGAACGCCCCGCCGCCGCTGCTGGCCGCGGGCATCGACTTCGTCCTCGAGGGCTTGTACGCGACGAAGAAGATCAGCCGCAGCGAAGAGCGCGGCTACCACGGGAGCGATCCCGGTCCGCGACGGCCGGCACGCGAGGTGACGCTGAAGGAAGAGCCGCCGATGCCGACGGCCGCGGGGAAGAAGAAGTACTACAACTAGTTGGTAGTTGGTAGTTGGTAGTGGTCGTAGCTTCCGCCTTCAGGCGGAAGAAGGTGAACGTTGAAATTCCGCTACACGAAGTACACCGGCGACCTGCTCGACGAGATCGATCTCGAGGACCTCGTGTCGAGGCTGTCCGACCTGCTGCTCACCAGCGGGTTCAGCAACCCGTGGGGCAACCCGCTCGACAGCGACGAGGACCGGACGATGCAGGCGCTGCACGACGCGATTCTCGAGGCGCTGTTCAGCGGCGGCGTCCTGTCGGATGAGGCGCTGCAGAAACTCCTGGGTGAGCCAGCCGACGGGGACCAGGAAGCGGCGCGACAGCAGCTCGAAGACCTCATTCAGCAGATCATCGAACGCATGATGGAACAGGGGTTCGTCACCGGCGCCCCTGATTTGGCCGGCGAGCGCGAGCATCGGCGCGGCTCGATGGGCGGGCCCGGAGAGAACGCGGGCCCGGTCCGCTTCGAAGTGACGGACAAGGCCCTCGACTTTCTCGGCTACCGGGCCCTGCGCGATTTGCTCGGGTCGATCGGCCGCAGCAGCGCCGGCCGTCACGACACGCGCCATCTCAGCACCGGCATCGAGACCGTGGCGGCACCGAAGCCGTACGAGTTCGGCGATACGCTGAACATCGATCCGAGCGGAACGATCCTGAATGCGGTGCAACGGACGCATCGGGACAGGGATCAGGGATTGGGGATCAGGGATCAGGAAAACACTGGCTCATCCCGATCCCCGATCCCCGATCCCTGGTCCCTGTCCATCGAGCACTCGGACCTGATGGTCGCGCAGAGCGAGTACCAGAGCTCATGCGCCACGGTCATCATGCTGGATTGCAGCCACAGCATGATCCTGTACGGCGAAGATCGCTTCACCCCGGCGAAGCGGGTCGCGCTTGCGCTGTCGCACCTGATCCGGACGCAGTATCCGGGCGACTCGCTGCACGCGGTGCTCTTCCACGACTCCGCCGAGGAGATCCCGCTCAAGCAGCTCGGCCGCGTGCGTGTCGGGCCCTATTACACGAACACCCGCGAAGGCCTGCGCGTCGCCCGCCGCATCCTGGAACGGCAGAAGAAGGACATGCGGCAGATCGTCATGATCACCGACGGCAAGCCGTCGGCGCTCACGCGTGCTGACGGCCAGATCTACAAGAACGCCTTCGGCCTCGACCCGTACATCGTCGCCGAGACGTTTACGGAGGTGAATGCGTGCCAGAAGGCCGGCATCATGATCAACACCTTCATGCTGGCGCGCGACCACGACCTGGTGGCGTTCGTGCGCCGCGTCGCCGCCATCTGCCGCGGCAAGGCGTACTTCACGACGCCCTATACGCTGGGGCAGTACGTGCTGATGGATTACATGGATCGGAAGACGAAGACGATCCACTGACCGTGATTTCCCGTCGTACCTTCCTGCACGGTGCAACACAGGTCGCGGCGCTCGGCGCCGTGTCCGGCCTGGCGCCGCTGGGCGCGCTGCAACGCGGCGGTGCGCAGCCGGGCGCACGATTGATCGTGAGATCGCGCACACCGCAGGACCTCGAAACGCCGGTCAGCCTGCTCACTGACTGGATCACGCCGAACGACGTCTTCTTCGTCCGCTCGCATCTGCCGACACCGGACATCGACGCCGCAACATGGGCGGTGACCGTTGCCGGGGCCATCGAACGCCCTCTGACGCTTCGCCTCGCCGATCTGCGAGCCCTTCCCAGAGTGACAACCGTGGTCACGCTGGAGTGCGCAGGTAACGGCCGCGCCTTCTTCGATCCTCCCGTCGCCGGCGTGCAGTGGCAGCGCGGCGCGGTCGGCAATGCCCGCTGGACGGGCGTGCGCCTGTCGGACGTTCTGCAGCGCGCGGGCGTCCGGCCAAGCGGACAGTTCGTCCTGTTCGACGGCGGCGATCGCCCAATCGGCACGGTACCCGACTTCACGCGCACGCTTCCGATCGCGAAGGCGATGCACCGCGACACGCTTCTCGCGTTCGAGATGAACGGAGTGCCGCTGCCAGAGTCGCACGGGTTTCCGCTCCGCGCGATCGTTCCCGGGTGGGAGGGCGCCTACTGGGTGAAGTGGATCACGGCCATCACGGTGCTCGAGACACAGCACGACGGCTTCTTCGTTCAAACCGCGTATCGCTACCCACGGCAGCCAGTCGCTCCCGGCAGCGTTGTTCCGGCACGCGAGATGGAGCCGCTGACGGGGATGGCTGTCAAATCCCTCATCGTGTCGCCGGAGACTGGGGCCAGCGTTCCGGCCGGCCGGCTGCGCGTCGCCGGCTTTGCATGGACCGGTGAAGGGGAAATCGCCCGCGTCGACATCTCCACCGACGGCGGCAAATCGTGGCAGCGCACAAGCCTCGGGCGCGAGCGTGAACCCTACGCGTGGAGATCCTTCGAGTATGAATGGCGAGGGGCTCCGTCAGGCACGTATACGGTCATGGCGCGGGCGACGGATTCTCGCGGACGCACGCAGGGGGCGATGCCGCAATGGAATCCGTCAGGTTACCTATGGAACGCGCCTGACCGGGTGACGGTCTCGGTTGGCGGATCCGCCGCGCCCGCGAGACCGGCGGCGGCAGAGGCCCTGGCATTGCCGATCGACGCCGACACCGCACTCGTCCGTCAGAAGTGCCTCGTCTGTCACGATGCCGATCTGATCACGCAGCAACGCCTCGACGAGGGCGGCTGGTCGCGCGAGCTCGACAAGATGGCCCGCTGGGGCGCCTCAGTCACGGACGAGGAGCGCCGGCGCCTGTTTGGATACCTGGTGCGACACTTCCCGCCTCGCTAGTCCGATGCTCCCGCCTGTCATTCCCATCTTCCCGCTGCCCAACGCCGTTCTCTTTCCCAACGTGTTCATGCCGCTGCACATCTTCGAGCCGCGGTACCGGACGATGGTGGCGGATGCGCTCGCCGGCGATCGCATCATCGGCATGGCGCTGCTGAAGGCCGGCTACGAGGCGGACTACAACGGACGGCCGCCAATCTATCCGGTGGGTTGCGCCGGTGTCATCACCCATTCCGAGCCGCTCGCCGACGGGCGCTTCAACATCGTGCTCAAGGGCATGGAAAAGTTCCGCGTCACCGGTGAAGACTCCAGCAGGTCGTACCGCCTCGCCACGATCGAGTCCCTCCCCGAACGGGTCGCCGACGCCGAGCGCAGCGAGCTGCACCGGCTGCGGCAGCGGCTCGAAGCGCTGCTGGCCGCCGCGGTCGAACGCGAAGGCGGCGATCCCAAGTTTCCCCCCGCAGTGGCCGACGAGGATCTCGTGAACGCGCTGGCGCAGTACATGGGGCTCGAGCCGCTCGAGCGGCAGGCGCTCCTCGAGCGCGACGGGCTGCTGGCCCGCGGTCACGGGCTGATCGAGCTGCTCGAGATGAAAACGCTCGGCCCGAAATGGAAGGGCGGCGCGGTTCACTAGCGGTTCGGTTTCCGTGGCGCGAACGTCTTCGGGTTCGCGAGGCGAGCCTGCAAGGCTCGCCCCACGAAATCCTGGTGTTACAGCGACTTCAAATACTCGACCAGATCAGCCTTCTGCGCGTCGTTCAGCCCGAGCGACAGCACCCGGTTGTAGTGATTCACCACCGCCAGAAGATCGGCGGCACTGCCGTCGTGGAAGTAGGGCGGATGCTGCCAGATTCCGCGCAGCGGCGTCGTGCGGTACTGACCCGTCACGCTGCGCGACGCGTACTCGGGCTCCATCTGCGTCTCCGCAGGAGCATGCAGGAACGGCACGTCGCGGCTCGGCCCGCGAAGGACGTCCGTGAAGTTCGGCGGCGTGTGGCACGCGTCGCACCGGGCCTGGCCGTTGAACAGATGGCGGCCGCGTTGCGCCGCGACGACGTTGAAGCTCCCCTTCGGCGGATCCGGCGCGCGCAGCGACAGCTGATACGCCAGGAGCGCCGGCAGTTGCGGCGTCACCAGATCGGGCGGCGGCTGATCGACGGTCAGCGGGATGCGCGGGTCGTGGAAGTCGCCGCGACCGCCCATCTGGGTGATGCCGACGTAGGCGTTCCAGTAGGAGATCGGTCCGTCGCCTGTGAAGGTTTCGAACTCGACCCCACGCAGACCGTACGCCGGCGGGATCACCACCGGGAAGCTCGTCGGGTTGAGGATCTCGAAACCTTCGGCGAGGCCCTTGAACGCCGTGAAACGCGGGTCGTAGAAGCCGGGCTTCCAGCTCTTGTAGACCGCTCGCTGTGCCTCGGTCAGGACGGGCGAGGAGGCGATGATTTCGCCCACCTTCAGCGTGCGGTTCGGCCAACCGTCGAGCCGTCTGCCGACGCCCGGCACGAACGAGTCGTCCACTGTGGAATGGCAGAGCGCGCACGTGGTGCCGACCGACTGCAGCGAGTCGTCTGGCCCAACGCGGCCGATAATGCCGACGACGGCATTCAAGCGGAGCAGCTGAAGCGTCACGGCGGCGTTGTCCAAGAGCGTGGGGTCGGCCTTCAGCGCGGTAATGACGCTCAGTGGTAGCGCTTCGACGTCTACTTTCAGACCAAGTCCCAGCGCCGCGCGGGGCGTGAGCTTCGGGATGACCGTGTGCATCTGCAGGGTGGTCGTCCACAACTGCTCATCGCCAAACGTATCGAACCGGAAAATATCCCTGCCGTTTCGCGATTGCGCCGTCACCGCCAAAGTGACTAGGAAAACGGCCGCGAGGGCACCAACTATACGTGTCATCCCTTCCTCCTATCGGACACGCTCAGCCGGGCCCCCGCGCAGCTGATGTGCGCAGTTATTCGCTGCAACATCAGATCCCGTGCCGCGGGATAAACGGCAAGAAACAGAACTGGACTGGTTAACGGCTGCGGGTGAACGGGACGAAACGGACCGGCAGCGTTCGCCGCTGGGTGACGCCCTGCGGCGTCTTGTCGACGATCGTCAGCCACTGCACCGCTCCCTGCTCGCCCACCGGCGCGAGCAGGCGCCCGCGTGGCGCGAGCTGATCGATGAGCGGCTTGGGGATTTCCTCCGGCGCGGCAGTAAGCATGATGCGATCGAACGGCGCGTGTTCGGGCCATCCCGCATACCCGTCGCCCGCACGCACGTGCACGTTGCGGTAGCCGAGCGCCTTCAACGTCGCGGCGGCGCTGCGTGCCAGCTCGGGAACGATCTCTATGGTGTAGACGGTACGGGCAAGCTCGCCCAGCACGGCCGCCTGATAACCCGATCCGGTCCCGATTTCCAGCACCTTATGGGAACTCTGGATGTCGAGCGCTTCGGTCATGTGCGCGACGATGAATGGCTGGGAGATCGTCTGGCTGTAGCCGATCGGGAGCGGGCTGTCGTCATACGCGCGCGAGATCAGCGCCGGCGGCACGAAGCGATGGCGCGGGACCTTGCGCATCGCGTCGAGGACGCGCGGATCCTTGACGTCGCGCGCGGCGATCTGCTCGTTCACCATCTGCCGCCGGCGGACGGCCGACTGCGCGTCTGTCTGTTGTGCGAATACCGGGAATGAAGCCGCGAGAACGGCGAAGAGAAGCAGTGCACGACGCGAAGCGCCAGGTGCCATAACAGGAACGCGCCGCCGTTATCCGGCGGCGCGCAGTGTGTCTTCCTTCTCCCTTCCGCCTGAAGGCGGAAGCTACTTGCCTGGAGTAACGCTCAGATCGGTAATCATGTTGTCGGGCATTGCGTGGTTCACGCGAAACCCATAGATACCATCGGTGGTGACGGCAGTCTTCGGCGTCGACCCGACGACGGTCCCGTTCACGACGTAATCAACCTTGTCGGCAGTGACTCTCACTTCCAGCGTGTTCGTCGCCTTGCCGGACGCATCGAGCTGCACCACCGCCGCATTCTTGCCTCGCGGCAGCACGTCCTTCGTCTGCTCGCCGGTGCGCTGCTTGAGAATCCAGGTGCCGTTCTGCGGCGCCACGAGGAAGTACGTGTAGCTCTGGTTCGGCCCGTCGAGGTCCTTGCCACCGAACAGCAGCCCGAGGTAATTGGGATGGCTGCTCCGGGCGTTCTGCGCAAATGTCGCCTTGAGGGTGTAATTCCCCGTCGTGGTGTTCTTGGGATTCCAGTAGGTCGCTGCCGAGGGGTTCACGGCGTGGAACCCGCCGCCCATCGCCATGAACTTCACTTCACCTGCCGGGTCGGGATCGCTCGCGCTCGTGCTGCGATCGATGCGCTGCTTCCAACCGGGCGCTTGGGCGGCCACGGTCGCCGCTCCCGCAATCAGAGTGATGGCCATGGCCACCGCAAGATAACGCTTCATCTGCTTTTGTCCTCCGAATCAGATCAAACAGGCTCAGTGACTCTATACCAGAGTCCTGCGGAAATCGTTTACCCGGGCAAAGGCCGAGCTCTACAGATGGTCGAAGCGCGCCGCCAGCTCGGTGATGATCTTCTCGCCGTGGAACCGGCCGTTCTCGATGAAGATGTTTCCGGTCGCCTTGCCCGCCACGCATCCACCAGCCAGAAACAGGTTCGGGACGTTCGTCTCGAACGTCTCCGGATGAAGCGCCGGCGCCAGCGTCTCCGCGTCGACCTGAATGCCGGCCGCAGCCATCAGCGCCGCATCGGGGTGGTATCCGGTCAACAGGAAGACGCCGTCGGCGGGGATCTCCTCGCGCGTGCCGCCGCGCTGGACGACCACCTCGGTCGGACGGATCTCGCACACGGTGGTCTCGAACCTCGCCTGAATCGATCCTTCCTTGATGCGGTTCTCGATGTCGGGACGAACCCAGTACTTGATTGAGTCGCCCAGCGTGGCGTGGCGATGCACCAGCGTCACGTGCGCGCCGCCGCGGAACAGCTCGAGCGCGGCCTCGGCCGCTGAATTCTTCCCGCCGACGACGACCACGCGCTGCCGGTAGTACGGATGCGCATCCGTGTAGTAGTGGGAGACGTGCGGCAGATCCTCGCCCGGGATTCCGAGATAGTTCGGCAGGTCGTAATAGCCGATCGCCAGCACCACGGCGCGCGCCTGCCTGACCCGCTTGACGCCCCGGTCCGTCTGCGTCGTGACCGTAAACACGACAGTCCCGCCTTCGTCTTCCCGCTCGATCGAGATTACCTTCTCGTGAAAGGAGATCTGCAACTGATAGGTATCGACGACGCGGCGGTAATAGCGGAGCGCTTCGAGGCGCATCGGCTTGTCGTACGGCGTCACCAGCGGCAGCCCGCCGATCTCGAGCAGTTCCGGCGTGGTGAAAAACACCATGTGCGTCGGAAAGTTGAAGATCGAATTGACCAGGATCCCCTTCTCGACAATCACGTAGTCGAGGCCGCGCTGCTTGGCGGCAATGGCGGTGGCGAGGCCGGACGGACCGGCGCCCACGATCAGGACGTCACGAACGGACATCCAGCGATCATATCGTTCGAGTCGTTCGAGTCGTTCGAGTCGTTCGGATCGTT
>JAICQE010000057.1 GCA_025938035.1 Vicinamibacteria bacterium | reverse complement strand
CGTCCTGATGCAGGTAGTTGATGCGCAGCCGTGCGGGCAGGCGGCCGTCCCGGTGCAGTGCCACGAACGGCAGCTGCATGGTGTAGTTGTCTTCGTGCGCGGCGCCGTCGTTGGGCGTGTTGGTTGCCTGGAACACGCCCTGATCGAGATGCGTCGTCACACCCAGGCTGAGCCCATAGTTCAGGGCATCGATCGCGCCCCGGCGCCGCTCGGCTTCGTTCAGCAGCGTCTGCCTGAGGAGCAGCAGCGCGCGGCCGGTTGCCTGCGGTCCTCCTGCGATCGCGCCGTCCGCAGCCACCGGTATCGGCGGTGTCTGGCTCTCGAAAACCTTCTTGCCGGCGCTGTTCGTGGCCGACGGGCCGTTGAAGCCCTCCGAGATGAAGACTGGATTGCCGGGAGCGGCTTTATCGAGCTCGGCGAGCGTCGGCAGACGCGCCATCTCGGTTGGCGCAACCAGATGATTGCGATGGAATCCGCCGATGGTCGTGATCCAGACGCCTTTCGGAGCACCTGCCACGCGTGCCGCAATGATCGACTGCACGTCGGCAATCGACGTCGCGTTCTCCAGCGGCGTGTGGTACCCGGGCCGGTTGCCCATCGCGACGATGTGATTGTGGTTGTCGATGATGCCCGGAACCACCGTGCGCTTGCGCAGGTCGATGATTCGACGTCCGGAGGCAGGCCGGGGAGCAGCGCCGCCGACGGCGGCAAATCGCCCGTTGCGAATGGTCACCGTCGCGACCACCGTATTCTTCGCGTCCATCGTGTGGATGCTGCCGTTGACGAACACGAGCTCCTCGACCGCTGCGGGTTGCGCCAGCACGGCCCCGACGGCGGCCGCGAAGCCTAGAGCCGCGGCCAGCCCGAGCCCAAGCAGCCGTTTGCGCGATGCACCCTTCGTCGTGTCGTCAGCCATAAGGTTCCTTCGCTGGAAATCCGGCCGAAGCCGGACTCCACGTCGTAGTGTCCGCCTTCCCAGGCGGGCTAACGCACGTAGTGTCCGCCTTCAGGCGGGCTTGCGCACGTAGTGTCCGCCTTCAGGCGGACCGATGTCGCGGAGTATACGTGCAGTCGACGTGCGTCAGGAGACGCGTGTGGCCTGGCCGCTGGTGTCGAAGCGGACCGTCACTGCCTGTTTCGCAGATCCGAGCGGCTGGCCGGAGCGGCCGTTAATCGAATACGACAGAGCGGCGGGGTCGCCAACGCGGATGGTGATATCGCGCTGACCGGAGAGTGTTTCCGTCTCCCCCGGCTGCATCAGGCGGGCAAACGCCATCTGACCATCAACAACCGCCCGCACCCAGCACGGAGCCTGCGCGCGCATCGCTATCTGAATGCCGCCGCCGGTGGTGGCGACCGGAGTTGGCGAATCGGCCGGCGGTTCGATGCGCGGAGCCGGCTCGGCCGCCACGGCTTCCGGTTGTCCATCCTCCGAACCGTACCGGTTCACGCCGATCAACCCGATCAGCAGCGCCACCGCGATGAGCGCATAACCCCACCGCTGACCGAACTCGGAGAGCTCTCGAACAAACGAACGCCACGGGATTCGCTGCTCGACAACTTCGGGTTCCGGTTCGTCGCTGGGCTCCACCACCGGCTCGGTCATCGAACGGTACTGCGCGACTGCTTCGGCCGGATCCACGCCGACCTCCTGAGCGTAGGTCCGGATGAACGATCGGGCAAAGATGCCGGGAGGAACGTTGTCGAAATCGTTGTCCTCGATGGCGCGAAGCGTTCGCTGAGGGATCCGCGTGCGGGCGGCCAGATCTTGAAGCGACAGACCGGCATGTTCGCGAGCGTTCCGGAGGTCGGTACCGAGATGCATAAGGGGCCCCTGGTGCGGCCAACCGTGCAAGGACCTTACCGCCGGCCTGGTGCGATGTTGCCGATGCTTGCCGGAGCAACGTAACAGCCGTGCTAGCATCCTCGCGCTGAAGACGACACCGCACGCCACAGATGACCGGCCACGCTACATACTCCGATTCGCGTTTTGCCGAAGAGGTTGCTGGCGGCTGGTGCTAGCATTGCCCCGGTCGGGATTCCGAATTCATGAAAGGGGAGCCATGAAGCGCTTTCTCTCGCCTCGCCTCGCACTCATTGTCATGGTCCTGGCGGTCTTTGGTGCCGTCGTCGCATCCGCACAGCGGACGCCGACCGCGGCGGCCGCGATGACCACGGCGGCCACCCGCTTCCTCGACGCGCTCGACGCCGGACAGCGGAAGCAGGCCACCTACCCGCTGGAGTCCGAGGAATACCTGCGATGGAACTTCATTCCGACTGAGGCGTTTCCGCGGAACGGACTGACCCTCGGGGCGATGAACGAGACGCAGCGGAAGCTCGCGCACGATCTGCTCAGAAGCGGCTTGAGCGTTCGCGGCTACGAGACCTACACCGCCATCATCGCGCTCGAGGACATCCTTCGAGTCGTTGAGGGCGCACGCGCTGGCGGGGGTCGCCCGGGCGGCGGCGGTGCCGCACCTGGCGCTGCGCCCGGCGGCGGCGCACCTGGTGGCGTCGCACCTGGTGGCGCCGCGCCCGGTGGTGCCGCGCCCGGTGGTGCCGCGCCCGGTGGCGGGCGCGGTGGCGGCCGCGGCGGGTTCGAGCGCGACCCGAACAAGTATTTCTTCACCGTCTTCGGCCAGCCGTCGGCCACCGGCAACTGGGGCTGGCGTGTTGAAGGACACCACATCTCGCTGCACTTCCTCGTCGCCAAGGGCACGGTCGCAGCCAGCACGCCTTCGTTTGCCGGATCGAATCCGGCCGAAGTGCGCGACGGCGCGGAAAAGGGCAAGCGCGTACTGGCGTCGCTCGAGGATCCGGGCCGCGCGCTGGTGATGGCGCTCGACGACAAGCAGCGGGCCGCGGCGATCATCAACACCACCGCGCCTAACGAGATCGTCACCAACAACACGCTGGACATCAAACCGCTGTCACCGGACGGCCTCAAAGCCTCGGCGATGACGGCGGCGCAGCGCGACCTCCTGACCAGGGTGATCGATGCCTACGCCGGCCTTATGGCGCCGGACGTTGCCGCCCAGCGCATGGCCAAAATCAAGGCCGCCGGTTTCGAGAACATCGCCTTCGCGTGGGCCGGTCCGGTGGAGCGCGGCGCGCTGCACTATTACCGGGTTCAGGGGCCGACGTTCCTGATCGAGTTCGACAACACGCAGAACCAGGGCAACCACGTGCACTCGATCTGGCGTGACTTCAGCGGCGATTTCGGTCGCGACCTCCTGCGTGAGCACATCAAGACAGCGCATGTGGGCACCGGCCGTTCACAATTCTAGGTTCTTGCTTTCGAGTTCGTGTTCCTCGTGCGTGGTTCTCAGTTGCGGCGACTAATCGTCGGCGCGCTCTTTCTTGCGTGCGGCGTCGCCCTCGTGCGCGGCGACGACAGCGATCGTCTGCTGACGATCGACCACTACGTCCGCGTCACGTCCACGGTGCCGGCGGTAGCCGGGCAGCCGGTACAGCTCTATGTCCGCGAGCGTGTGCTCGCAGGCGCGGGTCTGCGCGGGGCGATATCTCCCGAACGGGTCGTGCTGTTCGTGCATGGGGCGGGCACGCCGGCGGAAGTGGCGTTCGACCTCCCGTACCAGGACTACAGCTGGATGGGGTACCTGGCGCGTGCGGGCTTTGATGTCTTCTCCGTGGACATGACTGGCTACGGGCGATCGACGAGGCCGCCGCAGATGAGCGACCTGTGCAACGTGGCACGCGATCGCCAGGCCGAGTGGATTCCCACGCTGTTGAAGGCGCCGTGTGCTCCGTCCTACCCGCAGGCGCTCACCACGATCGCCTCCGATTGGGACGACGTCGGGGCAGCGGTGGATTACATCCGTGCGCTCCGCCGCGTCGATCGCGTCAGCATCGTCGCCTGGTCGCTGGGAGGACCGCGGTCCGGCGGCTATGCCGCGCGGTTTCCCGAGAAGGTGAAGCGGCTGGTGCTGCTGGCTCCCGCGTATGGACGGAACAGCGCGGCGAATCCGCCGGCCAAGGTTCCTGCCGACGGCGCGGCGTTCAACACGCAGTCACGCGCGGACCTCGATGCGCTCTGGCAGCGGCAGACGGCATGTGCCACCCAGGTTGACCCGGCGGTTGCCGACGTCGTCTGGTCAGAGATGATGCAGTCGGATCCCGTCGGTGCGACGTGGGGCCCGGGCGTCCGCCGCGCGCCGCAGACGACGACGTGGGGCTGGAATCAGGCGGTCGTGGCGAAGACACAGACGCCGACGCTGATGGTGGCGGCGGTTCACGACGTCCAGGTCTCGGCTGCGCGTGTGAACGAGCTGTACGCCGATCTCGGCGCCAAAGAAAAGGTGCTCCTCGATCTCGGCTGTGCGTCCCATAACGCGATGTGGGAGCGGAATCACACCCTGCTGTTCCGCGCGTCCCTCGAATGGCTCGAAAAGGGAACGGTGAACGGGATGCAGCAGGGTGTCGTCAAGATGGGCTACTAGCCGCAGTACGGTCCCTCGCATGGCGGCGGCCCGCCGGCCGTTCCGCTGACAGCGCCAATCATGTCCGGGTGCACGGAGCAGTGATAGTTGGTACCGTCCGCCGGCATTTGAACCGGAGTGCTGCTGGCACCGGGCGCAATGTCGCCGGTATCGACGCTCCCGTCGTTCAGCCTGACCCGGTGCACCACGCTGTCGGCATTTCTGAACACGACTGTCTGTCCGCCAGCGGACGCCGGGTTTGGCGAGAACGACTGCGAGCCGTTCTGACGAGTAATCGTGATGGTGAGTGCGCCGGGGGTCGGACCGCTCGGCGAGGATCCCCCGCCGCCGCAGGCGGCGAGGATCAGGCCCGCGGCAGCCGCAGCGAGCACGCGCATGAAGGCTCCTTAATCCCCGCGGATGCGAGGCACCTGAGCAAGACACATTCCGGCCCATTCACTGTGGATTCGGGACAGCGCGGGATTCGACGGTTACCGCGCCCGAAAATGGCTTACAATTCGCGGCCCCTCACGACCGTTCACCGTTCCGAGTTCCCGCTTCCGGGTTCGTGTTCTGGGTTCGGTTCTGAGGTTCGCGGGTCCGGGTTCGTGTTCGTGGTTCGGGGGTTCAGGGTTCGCCGTGGCCCGATCGGTTCGCGACGTACAGAGCGACGCCGGCAATCGCTGCGACGATCGTGACGAAAACGGGGAACAGCTCGAAGAAGAGGATGCTACGAGCTTAGCGTAGCCGGCCGTTCATTACACGATGCTTTCGGCATATTGCTTGAGCCGAGACTGCTTCGTCACCATGAACTTCCTCAGGTGCCTCTCGACGAAGAGCTTGTCTGCGACGAGCCCAAGAAAGCCCAAGGGAGAGCGCCAGACGAGGGTGTCGCGCATTACCACTGCGTCGCCGTCGACAACGAATTCGTGCACGTGTCGAAGGCTGGCAAACGCTCCTTGCACCATCTCGTCCACGAACCGGTTCGGAGGATCGAACTCGACGATCTTCGAGGTCAGTTGCTGCCGAATCCCGAAATGCACGGCCTCGAACGTGACGACGTCACCGTATCCGAGAAATCGGGAGGCTGTGCTGGTCACCAGGCGTTCGCGGGTAAAGGACGCCGTCTTGACGTGCGCCTCCAGATCGCGCGCCAGGTCGAAGCACCGTTCGAGGGGCGCGGCGATGCGTGTTTCAAGCACGATCGTAGGCATTTCACTTCCACGCCGAATTCGGAACCCTGAACCTCGAACCCCGAACCGAACGGAGAACACGAACCCGGAAGTGGGAACTGGGAAGAAGGAACGGCCGCGTCAGTGAGTCATCGCGTAGAGGATTGTGTTGATCCCGAACGCGTAACCGGGCACCGACATCTCGAGGAAGTAATCCGGGTTCTCGCCTTCCCGCTCGTAGGAATCGCCGAAATCGGTGTTGTGTGTGATGACCACCATGATGCGGTCATGTTTGTCCAGGATCGCGCGGACGTGCACCTCGGCGCTGTCGGCGCCGCGTTCGGACACGACCCCCCGCGCCCAGTTGCCGATGGCGGAAATCTGCGGCGCGCCGTTTTTCATCTCGAACTGCGCCCGGAAGAGCGGGTGCGTCAGCGGCACGTCGATGATTGGATACTCCGACGCGGGGAATACCTTTCGGATCTGCGCCTCCCACCAGTCCCACGCGTAGCTGCCCCAGAAGTCGTCGGCCCACAGGAACCCGCCCTTGAGCAGATACGCCCGCAGGCGGTCGACCTCCTCGTCGTTGAGCGAGATGTTGCCGACCTCCGTCATCATGATGAACGGGCAGTGGAAGAGCGTCTCGTCGGTGAGGCGAAGCAGCAGGTGATTCGGGTCGCCGGACGGTGACTTGCCGACGACGGTCTTGGTCAGCTCCGACAGCCGTATCGAGAGGTTGATGTCGGCGCGCGGCCAGTCCACGTCCCACCCGCCGCTGTCGCCGCGCGGGTCCTCGGAAAACACGATGCGGCAGAACTGAAACGTCCCGTCGAAGTCGCCGGGACGGGCGAGCCGTACCGAACGGAAGCTGCGGAAGAACTGGGCTTCGACCTGCGCGGCTACAGCGAGGGCGGCAACCGCCAGCAGGGCGGCCGCGAGAATGCGCCGTCGAGGTAGCCAACCCCTCACCGCGCCAGTCTACCCTAGTTGGTAGTTGGTCGTTGGTAGTTGGTCGTTGGTAGTTGGTTCTCCGCCTTCAGGCGGAAGATCCTTTCAGGGCGGAAGGAGGCGGTCCTTGTCCAATCACGTTTACAAGACCATTGAACTGGTCGGCTCATCGCCTATCGGCAGCGACGAAGCCGTGAACAACGCCGTCGCGCGCGCCGCGGCGACGATGAGGAACCTGCGATGGTTCGAGGTCACGCAGACGCGCGGCCACATCGAGGACGGAAAAATCGCTCACTGGCAGGTGACGGTGAAGGTCGGATTTACGCTCGACGAGCCGTAGCCGCGCGGGGCGCTCAGGAAGGAACGCCGGTTCTGAGTGCTTCAGCGACGGCGTCAACGTGACCGTCGACCTTCACGTTGTCCCATCGCTGTACGACTTTGCCGTCGGGCCCGATGAGATACGTTGTCCGCGCGATGCCCATGTACTTGCGGCCGTAGCGCGATTTCTCCTGCCACACGCCGTATTTTTCGGCCACGGCATGATCCGCGTCGGCGAGCAGCGGAAACGTCAGCCCGTGCTTGGTGGCGAACTTCGCCTTGCTCTTCTCGTCGAGAATGCTGACGCCGAGGACCGCCGCCTTCCGCCGTTTGTACGTCGGGAGGCTCGCCTGGAAGTCGCACGACTCCTTGGTGCAGCCAGGCGTGTCGTCTTTCGGATAGAAGTAGAGCACGACGTGCTGTCCCGCATAGTCGGACAGTCGATGCGCCTCGCCGTGTTGATCCTTCAGCGCGAATGCAGGAGCTTTCTGACCGGGTTCGATGAGCGGCATGTCGTCAATTCCAACGTCCCACTCCCAAAAAAGCAACCACTGGTTTGGGCGCGTGTCAAGCGTTGAGATAATACTTCTGTGACCAGTCGCACCGCCATCATCGCGGATGGACGCGCGCATTCCTACGGCGAGCTCGACGCGGCGTCGATGCGCGTGGCGGGGAACCTCCTGGGTGACAACGATGATTTGCGGGAAACGCGTGTCGCGTTTCTCGTCGCACCGGGGTTCGCGTACGCGGCAATCCAGCGCGGGATCTGGCGCGCCGGCGGCGTCGCGGTACCGCTGGCCGTGTCGCACCCTGCGGCGGAGCTGGAGTACGTCATCCGCGACGCGGACGCCTCAGTGGTGGTCGCCGACGCCCCCTATCGCGATGCCGGCCGGGCGTTGGCGCGGATGGCGCGGGCGCGCTTCGTATTTGCCGGCGACGCGCTCGAGTCCGCGCCGTCCGAGGGACTTCCGCATCTGCGCTCCAATCAGCGCGCCATGATCATCTACACCAGCGGCACCACCGGGCGGCCCAAGGGCGCCGTTACCACGCACCAGATGATCGGCGCGCAGATTTCATCGCTCGTCAGCGCCTGGCGATGGACGCCATCGGACCGCCTGCTGCTCGTCCTCCCGCTGCACCATGTGCACGGCATCATCAACGGTCTCGGCTCCGCACTCGCGATCCGGGCGACGTGCGAGATGCTGTATCCCTTCGACGCGCCGCGCGTGTGGGCGCGGCTCGCCTCCGGTGAGATCAGCGTCTTCACTGCCGTGCCCACGATGTATCACCGGCTGATCTCCGCATGGGAGAGCGCCGCGTCTGCGACACGGCACGCGTGGTCCGACGGGGCGCGGCGCCTGCGGCTGATGATGTCCGGATCCGCGGCGCTGCCCGTGCAGATGCTCGAGCGCTGGCGCGACATCACGGGACAGACGCTGCTCGAGCGCTACGGCATGACAGAAATCGGCATGGCGCTGTCCAATCCGCTCGACGGAGAGCGCCGCGCCGGCTTCGTCGGCACGCCGCTCCCGGGAGTCGAAGCCCGCCTGGTCGACGAGCACGGCGCGGAGGTGCCGGATGGCAGCTCCGGTGAGCTCGAGATTCGCGGGCCGAACGTGTTCCTGGAATACTGGCGGCGGCCGGAGGAAACCGCCGGAGCCTTTCACGGCGACTGGTTCCGGACAGGCGATTTGGCCGTCCTCGAGCAGGGCGCCTACCGGCTGCTCGGGCGGCTCAGCGTCGACATCATCAAGACGGGCGGGTTCAAGGTGTCCGCGCTCGAGATCGAAGAAGTGCTGAGGACGCATCCGTGCATCGCCGAGTGTGCGGTCGTCGGGGTGGCAGACGAGGAGTGGGGCGAGCGGGTGTCGGCCGCAATTGAATTGCGGGACGGCACAGCTCTCTCGCTCGCCGACCTGCAAAGCTGGGCGAAGCCGCGGCTGGCGCCCTACAAGATTCCGCGCGATCTTCGCTGGCTTGCCGCGCTGCCGCGCAACGCGATGGGGAAAGTCACAAAACCAGAGGTTGCCGCGCTGTTCAAATCACGATAACCTCCGCGCATGCCCTCGCGACGCGTTCGCCTGCTGCTCGCGGCGTCGATCACCGGCGTGGCGATGCTGATGGCCAGCGGCGCGGTTGACGCGCAGCGATTCTTCCGTGAAGGCGGCTTTGCCGCGCGCTACGCGCCGGCACAGATGCCGGACGGCGGGTTCGTCATCTGCCGGCTTGCCTATCAGCGGGTGCGCAGCGAACCGTCGGGTATCGGGTGGGAAACCGATTACCCGTACGCGGAAATCAACCTCTCGACGCGTTTCTCCGAACTGACCCGGACGCGCATCAGCCGCGATACCGATGGCACTCCCAACTATTACGTTGTCCGTCCCGGCGACGACCAGCTGTTCAACTGCCCGGTGCTGTTTGCCTCAGATGCCGGGACGATCGGGTTCACGGATCCGCAGACGGACCGCCTGCGGCAATATTTCCTGAAGGGCGGATTCCTGTGGGCCGACGACTTCTGGGGGAGCGCGGCATGGGAGAACTGGGAATATCAGATCGGCCGCGTGCTGCCGCCGGAGGAATTTCCGATCGAGGACATTCCGGCGGATGACCCGATCCTGCGCAGCCAGTTCGAGCTCAAGGAAGTTCCGCAGATCACGAACATCCAGTTCTGGCGGCAGTGGAGTGGGGCCAACACGTCGGAACGTGGCGACGACAGCGCCGAGGTTCATTTCCGCGCCATCCGCGATTCCAACCGCCGCATCGTCGTGCTGATGACGCACAACACCGACATCGCCGACTCGTGGGAACGCGAGGGCGAAGACCCGGACTTCTTTTATCAGTTTTCCCCCCGCGGCTATGCGCTCGGCGTGGACGTCCTCCTCCACGTCCTGACGCACTGACCCGCATCCCCTAAATAACTGATCACGCGCGAGTTGTACCTCGCTAGCTAAAGCTCGGCGTGTTCGCGGCCGATTTCTAGGTGGTGAGGCCGACCTTCAGGTCGGCCTTTCAAACAGCGAGGTCTCCGCCGATTCCGGGCGGCGACCGACTCTGATTGGGAGGATCCGTGCTGCTGCGTCGATTGGGTTTTGTCCTGGCGTTCTGCCTGGTTTCGGTCAACTCCGCGCTCGCGCAGAACTGGTCGTTCGACGCGCGCAGCATCGCGCTGGGCGACGTCAGCGGCAAGAGCAACCTGGCGTCGCGGATGGTGGAAGAACAGCGCCGCTATCGCACGATCGTCATCCCGCTCGGTCTGTTCCAGGTGCTGCGCAACTTCGACACGTTCAAGCCGGAGTCCGAAGAGTTCGATTTCGTCCGGGCGATCGAATATGCCGCGTCGCCGCTGCACTATCAGTTCGGCCGCGATCAGGAGTCCGAGAGCGGGCGGGAGCTGTTTACCGACATTCGCAGTGCCACCCTGAGCCGCGATCTCAGCGACTACCGCGGCTACGAGCTGGCGAACCAGCCGGTCGCCGAAGGCCTTGCCAACCCGTCGTGGGGTGCCACGATTCGAGTCAGCGGCGACCGGGGAGGTCCGTTCCACGGCGTCTACGTCGGCGCCGGTCCCTATCTGTCGATGCGCGCGTTGGGCACGATTGATGACCGGGTCATCGACATCCTCGCCAGCGAGGATCCGCTCCGCTTCCCGAACACGCAGTATCGGCTGGAGAGTAATACGCAGGGCCAGATCGCGATGGCCATCACCGGCGGGTACCGCGGACGGTTTGAGATTGCCAACCCGGGCTCGGACCGCGATGGCATTTACGCCGCGGTCAACTTCAACTATCTGCGTGGATTCCGCTACGAGGCCGCTGACGCCGATCTGCGGCTCGATACCGATGGCGCCGGGCTGCTGACGATCAACCCGCTCCTGCCGTCGCCGCTGGCAATCGTGCGCACGGCTGCGGACTCGGGACGGGGCTTTGCCATCGACGTCGGCGTCGCGGCAGTCCTCAACGGCTTCGAAGTCGGCTTCGGCGTGAACGGCATCGCGAACCGGATCAACTGGACCAATGCCGAGCAGACGACGTACCTGCTGGGCAACCTGTTCCTCGGGCAGGATGATTTCGTCGAGGGCGGTCCGTTTCCCGCGGCAGACGTCCGTGTCGAACTGCCGAAGGACTATCACGTCAACGGCGGCTATCACGCCGACTCGTGGTCGGTGATGTCCGAATACGCGCACGGTTTCCAGGGCGACTCGCTGCGCGGCGGGGCGGAGTACCGCGCCGGCCTCGTCGAGCTGCGCGGCGGCGCCGTGTATTCACGCGAGATGTGGAATCCAACCGGCGGTGTCGGGCTGAACCTGTCGCCGCGCGTCGGTGTCGACGTCGCGCTGTACAGCACGGCGGCAAACGCCGCCCGCGAACGCCGCGCGGCGTTTGCCGTGTCTCTGCGCATCAACGCTTTATAAACCACGACGACCGCAAAGATCGCGAAGACCGCGAAGGATCAGTTTCTTCGCGTGCTTCGCGACCTTCGCGCGCTTCGCGGTTCAAGGCCGGCGAATGTCGGCGATGACGGGATGATGATCCGACCCGTACTGGTCTTCGGTCACGCGCCGGTTCACGATCCATCCGTCCGGCAGATCGAAGAACAGGTGATCGAGCACGAGCCGATCCCGGAAGGTCGGTTCGGGCCGATCGGGCGTGTCTGGAAAACGCTGCAGCAGGGCACGCCACGCGGGCTCGTCCGGGCCCAGCATCGTGTTGAGATCTCCGCCGACGACTCCGGGCCCCGGCGGCAGCGCCTGTATCAGCGCCTCGGCCTGGCGTCCCCGCGCGCGATCGCCGAAGAGCCCGCGCAGCCATCCGAGGCGGTTCTCCAGATGCGTGGATACGACGAACAGCGGCTGTCCGCCGACTCGTATTCCAGCGACGACGGCCGCGCGTGGCTGGCGCTCCTGCGGCAGGTCAATCGTTCGCGGCTCCTCGAGCGGGATCGTTGACACGATCGCGTTACCCGTCGCGCTGCGAACCGGGCTCGCGAACAGCGTCAGCGCGTGCGTCGGCGAACCGACGCCTGCCTGGCCGAGGTTGGGGAATTCCTGGAGCAAGAGCACGTACTGGCGCGGCGGGGCGCCGGTCAGGACGCCGATCTCCAGGTCAGAGATAAGGCGCCGCAGATCACCGCTGCTGCCATGCGTGTTCCAGGTGAGAACGGTGAGAAGGACTGGGCCAGATGGACTGATCTGTGGCGCGTTCTTTCCACAGGCGGCCTGCCACCCCAGAAGCAACACCAGCCACGGAATCACGGAGGCACGAAGGAACTCTTCATACCTCCGTGTCTTCGTGGCTCCGTGGCTCGTGAAACTACCGACTACCAACCACTAACTACCGACCAAATAAGGAATCGTCTGTGGGCCTTGCGGCAGTACACAGAGCGTCGCCGCGGAGCCGGCGCGCGCGAGCCGGTCATGGACCGCCCGCGATACATCGTCGATCGGTGTGAAGTGCGCGGCGCTGATCTCGTCTGCGCTCAGTCCGTTCGTCTTCACCAGCACCTGCGCTTTGAGCTGAATCTGCGACTGGACCTGCACCTGCCACTGATCAGGT
Organism: Vicinamibacteria bacterium; assembly: GCA_025938035.1. Next base: position 9,847 of record JAICQE010000057.1, on the reverse strand, counting down.
GCCGAGTACCCGGGGCTGCCGATCATGGCCAGCAGTGCTTGCGGCGTTGGCTGCGACTTCAGGATCGCTCCGTACGATCCGTGGGACGGTAGCCCGTCCCTGCATTCCGACGCACAGACGATGGTCCCGCCGTTCTTCACGATCTTTGCCGCGGCAGACATACCCTTGACCGCCTGGTAGAGGTTTTGATCGAGGGGATAACCCGAATTGGTCGTCAGGACCACGTCGAAGGGTTGCGGGACGGCGCGCATCGCCGTTTCCTTCGCATAGCGGCACGCGGCGCGATGCTGCTCGAGGATGTCGCCGGCAAACGCGGCGGTGATCTGCTGTTCGCGGTTGAGAGTCACGTCGAGCGCGAAATGCACGCCGACCATCTTCGCAATCTCGCGGACATCGTCATGCACCGGATTCCCTTCGGTAATGCCCCACGTCGCGTTCGGATGTCCGATTCGGCCGGCGTCGTGCAGCGTCATCACCGTCTCGAGACCGGCCAGCCCCGGCGCCACCATTTTCGGACCGCCGCTGAAGCCGGCGAAGAAGTGCGGCTCGACGAACCCCGTGGTGATGCGGATGTCCGCCTGCAGGAACTCGCGATTCAGCAGGACCGAGACGCCTGTCGAGGTTCGGCCGACGTGTCCGAGAGTGGCCTCGTTGCGGCTGTCGTGATTGATGACGCGGCAGGTCGAGAGGATGTCGCGCCCGAGCATGCGCTCGAGCTCGGCATCCGTGTTGGCCCGGTGTGTACCGGTGGCGATCAGGATCGTGATGTCCGCTCTCGGGATGTCCGGAATCTCGTCGAAGAGCGCCTGGAGCTGCTCGCGCCGCGGCTGCGCGCGCGTGATGTCGCAGACGGAAATCGCGATCCGCTGGCCCTTCCGTACCTGCTGGCGTAGAGATGGGCTCCCGATCGGCGCCCGGATCGCGGCGTTCAGCGTCGCCTGCGGATCCGGGACGGCCGGACGCGGGACCGGTTCGATGACCGTGATCCGTTCATCGGGCAGATCCACGTCAAGGCCTTCTGTTCCGTAATCGAGGCGGACGCGCATGTGGGCGGCTTTGGCGCAGTGTACCATTGCCGTTGTGACCGATCGGTTGGTGCAGCGGCTGCGATCCGTTTGCGGTGACGCGGCAGTGCTGCGGGAGCCCGTGCAGCTGCTGACCTACGAGTGCGATGCGCTGCCGCATTTGCGCGAGAAACCGGCGGTCGTCGTCCTTCCCGCCTCCGCGTCGGAAGTGCAGCAGGTCGTGCAGCTCTGCAGCGCGGAAGGGGTTCCATTCGTCGCGCGCGGGCACGGGACCGGATTGTCTGGCGGAGCGCTCCCTGTTCCGGGCGGTGTCGTCATCAGCCTGGCACGTCTCAACCGCGTGCTCGACATCGACATTCCCAACAAGCGTGTCACCGTCGAACCTGGTGTCACCAACCTGGAGATCACGCGCCAGGTTGCTCCGTTTGGCTACTACTACGCGCCCGATCCGTCCAGCCAGCAGGTGTGCTCGATCGGTGGCAATGTGGCGGAAAACTCCGGCGGTGCGCACTGCCTGAAGTACGGCTTCACCGTGCACCACGTGCTCGAAGCCGAGGCGGTGATGCCCGACGGCGAGATCGTGCGGATTGGCGGTTCGCTCCCCGACGCTCCGGGTCCCGATCTCCTCGGCGTACTGATCGGCAGCGAGGGCACGCTGGCGATCGTCACGAAAGTCGTCGTCCGCATCCTGCGCAAGCCGGAGACGGTGCAGACGCTGCTCGCCGCGTACAACAGCACGAGCGACGCCGGTGCCGCGGTGTCGGAGATCATCGCCGCGGGGATTGTTCCAGCCGCGGTAGAGATGATGGATGCGCTGGCAATCCGCGCCGCCGAAGCGGCCGTCCATGCGAATTTTCCGCCGGCGGATACGGTGCTGATCGTCGAGCTCGACGGTCCCGCTGCGGAGGTGCGGGAGCTGTTCGCGACCGTCGAAGCGATCTGCCGGCGAACCGGGTCAACGGTGGTGGAGATCGCGCAGAACGACGAGCAGCGGATGCGTATCTGGCGCGGCCGCAAGGCCGCGTTTGCCGCGATGGGGCGGGTGTCGCCGAACTACTACGTCCAGGACGGCGTCGTGCCGCGCACGAAGCTGCCGGAAGTGCTTGGGCGGATTCGCGCGCTGTCGGAGCGGTCAGGCCTGGGCATTGGCAACGTCTTCCACGCCGGCGACGGCAATCTGCACCCGCTGATCTGCTACGACGAGCGGATCCCGGGGCAGTCGGCGCTTGCCGAGGAGGTCGCCGGTGAAATCCTGCAGTACTGTGTCGACGCCGGCGGCTCGATTACCGGTGAACATGGCGTCGGCGCGGACAAGAAGGATTACATGCCGCGGATGTTTTCCGCCGACGACCTCGACGTGATGCAGCAGCTGCGCGACGCGGTCGATCCGCAGCGCCTCTGTAATCCCGGTAAGGTGCTGCCGACGCCGCGCCTGTGCGGAGAGGTGCCCGGGCCCTATCGCGAGCATCCGGTTGAGAAGGCCGGTCTCGCGGAACGTTTCTGATGACCGGCCTGCGCCCGGGCACGGTGGCGGATCGGGTCGACGGGGAAGTGCCCCCGCAGGTGGCGGAGCCCGATTCGCCGCAGGCCTTCGCCGACACGCTCAAGCACGCGTCGGCGGAGAGGCTGGCGACGGTCATCCGCGGCGGTGGAACAAAACTCGCCTGGGGGCGTCAGCCCGCGTCCGTCGATCTCGTCATCGCCACGACACGGCTCACGCGCGTGATCGCGCACCGGCACGGCGATCTCACCGCGACCGTTCAGGCCGGTATGACCTTGCGCGATTTGAACGTCGCGTTGAGCGCCGAGCGGCAATGGCTGCCGGTTGACAGCGCATTCGACGAGGCGACGATCGGCGGGATCGTGGCCACCAACGATTCCGGGCCGTCGCGCCATCGCAACGGCACGCCGCGCGATCTCGTGATCGGCATCACCCTGGCGCTCACGGACGGCCGTCTCGTCAAGGCGGGTGGCACTGTCGTGAAAAACGTCGCCGGGTACGACCTCGGAAAGCTGGTGAGTGGATCGCACGGCACGCTCGCCGGAATCGTCGACGTGACGTTCAAGCTCGTGCCCGTACCTCAATCGTCGGCCACGCTGGTCGCGTCGTACACGGATCGCGGTGTGTTTGCCCGCGACGTTGCGGCGCTCGATGCCAGCCAGATCGAGCCGGCGGCGTTCGACATTCGCGCGGACGGGGGGGAACGTCCGTATCAGCTGAAGCTGCGCATCGCGACGAGCCCTGCCGCCCGTGACGCGCAGATTGCCGCCGCCCGGACGCTCGTCTCGGGTGAGACCATCGTACTGTCCGACATGGACGAGCGCGCGACGTGGGCGGCGCAGCTCGACACGATGTCGCATGGCGACGCGACGGTGCGATTCAGCTGGCTGCCGTCGCGGCTGGCGCAGGTGTTGACACTGCTGGAGGAGGTGCGGCGCGTTGAAAACGCCGGCGTCACCTTTACCGGCCGTGTTCTCGGCGCCGGCGTGTTACGTCTGACCGGTGACGCCACGGCCCTTGCCGCCGCGGTCGGGAAGCTGCGAGGCAGTCCGGACGTCGGCAACGTCGTGGTGCTGCGCGGCTCGCACGAACTGAAGCAGCGCGTGGACGTGTGGGGACCCGGGCGGGCGTCCGATCGCGTCGCCAGGGCGGTGAAAAACGCATTCGATCCGGCTGGAATCCTGAACGCCGGCCGAGGCCCGATTTGACCGGTGAACAGGACCTCTTGAACTCCGTGAACCTCCTGAACCGATGACGTCCACGTCAACAGCATTCCAGGAGCCGGATGCTCCTCCGTCAGCGCTGATCGACACCTGCGTCCACTGCGGCTTCTGCCTGCCGACGTGTCCGACCTACGTGTTGTGGGGCGAGGAGATGGATTCGCCGCGGGGACGCATCTATCTGATGAAAGCCGGCGTCGAAGGGCGCGCGGAGATGACCCGGTCGTTCGTGCAGCACTTCGACCGGTGCCTTGGCTGTGTCGCGTGCGTGACGGCCTGTCCGTCGGGTGTCCAGTACGGGCCGCTGATCGAAAAGACCCGGGCGCAAATCGAGCGCCGGTACGACCGGCCGGCGTCGGATCGCCTGTTCCGTTCGGCGCTGATGGCGCTGGTGCCTTATCCGCAGCGGATGCGGCTGGCGATGCTTCCCCTCGCCTTGATAGGTCCACTCGTGCGGGCGATCGGCCGTGCACTCATGGCACCCCGTAACGGGGTGCCCTACGAAAACGCCGGCGTCCGCCAGCCGCAGCCGTCTGCGGAGCCGGGCCTGCTGCAGCGGATTGGTGCGGCGCTGGCGTTATCGCCGCCCGTGTCGTTGCGCTCGATGTTCGGCCGCCTGGCGGAGCACACACCCGCTGCCGGTGAGCCGCGCATGAAGGTCGCCGTGCTGACCGGCTGTGTGCAGCGCCTGTCGTTCGCCGACGTGAACCGTGCCACCGTGAACGTCCTCGCGGCCGAAGGGTGCAGCGTCGACGCGCCCGCGGCACAAGGCTGTTGCGGTGCATTGCCGCTCCACGCGGGGCATATCGATCAGGCGCGGCGGCTGGCGAAGCACAACATCGAGGTATTCGAGGCGGCAGGCGTCGATCGGATCGTCGTCAACGCCGCCGGCTGCGGGTCGGCGATGAAGGAATACAAGGACCTGCTGGCCGCGGATCCGGCATGGGCCGCGCGCGCGCACGCGTTCAGCGCGACGGTGCGCGACGTTTCGGAGCTGCTGACGGAGCTGGGCGAACCACGCGCACCCCGCCAGCCGATTCGCGCCCGCGTCGTCTATCACGACGCCTGTCACCTCGCGCACGGACAGGGCGTCCGCGCGCAGCCGCGTGCGCTCCTGCAGGCGATCCCCGGGATCGAGCTCGTGACGCCAGCCGAATCTGACATCTGCTGCGGCAGCGCCGGCATCTACAACCTCGTTCAACCCGAGCACGCGGCGGCGCTTGGCGCCCGCAAGGCGCGGCACATCGCCGCGCTCGACCCCGACATGATCGCCACGGCCAATCCGGGGTGCACGCTGCAAATCTCGGCGGCGGCGCGCGTCCTGGGGTATAAATGGCCGGTCTTTCACCCCATCCAGCTCGTCGACGCATCGATCCAGGGGCGTCGGCTGCGAGGCCTAAGGCCCAAGGCCTGAGGCCCAAGGGCTGGTCCAGGAATAAGTTGCGCCCTTTGGCCTGAGACAGCCCTTAGGCCTTGGGCCTTTGGCCTTAGGCCTTCAGCGAAGAGGATTCATGTGGCAGCACAACTATGAACCGATAGGCGGCAGTCTGGCACTGTCCGCGGTCGTCGCCGCCATCCCCATCGTGGTGCTGTTCGTGATGCTCGGGGTGCTGCGGAAGGCCGCCTGGATCTCCGCGCTCGCGGCGCTGGTCTCCGCGCTGATCGTCGCGCTCGTCGCCTATGGCATGCCGGCCGACCTGGCCGTGATTGCCACGATCTATGGCGCCGCCTACGGCGTGTTCCCGATCGCCTGGATCGTCTTCGCGTCGATCATGTTGTATCGCCTGGCGGTCGATACCGGGAAATTCGAAATCATCAAGGACTCGGTCGGCAGCCTGACCGACGACCGCCGCCTGCAGGCGATGTTCATCGCTTTCTCGTTCGGCGCCTTCATCGAAGGCGCGGCCGGCTTTGGCGCTCCGGTCGCCGTCTCCGGCGCCATGCTTGCCGGCCTCGGATTCAATCCGTTCTACGCCGCCGGCATCTGCCTGCTGGCGAACACCGCGCCGGTCGCGTTCGGCTCGATCGGCATCCCGGTGACCACGCTCGCCAACGTCACCGGCCTGCCGGTGCTGCCGCTCAGCGGCACCGTCGGCATGCTGTGCGCGATGATTTCCATCGTCATCCCCGGCTACCTGGTCGTCGTCATGGCCGGGGCGAAGCGGGCGCTGGAAGTGCTGCCGGCCATCATCGCCTGCGGCCTGTCGTTTGCGACGGTTCAGTTCTACGTCTCGCGAACCAAAGGGCCCGAGCTCACCGACATCCTGAGCTCGCTGACCTGCATCGTCGTCATGATCGCGGTGCTGAAGTTCTGGAAGCCCGCGAGCATCATGCGGCTCGAGGGCGATCAGCCGGTGTCAGCGACGAAGTCGAGGCATACCGGCGGGCAGATTTTCCTGGCGTGGGCGCCGTATCTGCTGCTGGTCGTGTTCGTGCTCGCGTGGGGCGAACGCTCGATCAAGCCGACGATCAACGAGCTGGGCAACTCGGTTATCCCCGCAACGCTGCCAACCACGGCCGGCTCGGCCGACGGGATGGTGGCGACGCGACTGACGGTGCCCGGGCTGCATAACCAGATCACGCGTGTCGAGCCGGTGGTGCCGAAGCCGACGCCTTACGCGGCACTGTACGAGCTGAACTGGCTGAGTGCATCGGGGACCGCCTGTTTCCTGGCCATCCTCGCGACGGCGCTCGTTCTGCGTGTGCGTCCTCGTCAGGTCGTGAAGACCTACGTCGATACGTTCAAGCAGCTGAAGTTCGCCATCCTGACGATCGCGTCGATGCTGGGTCTCGCGTACCTGATGAACTACTCGGGGATGACGTCGACCCTGGGCCTGGCAATGGCTGCGAGTGGCAGCCTCTTCCCGTTCTTCAGTGCCATGGTCGGGTGGCTCGGCGTGTTCCTGACAGGCAGCGACACGTCAGCGAATGCGCTGTTTGGAAACCTTCAGGTGGTGACGGCCAATGCGATCGGGCTCAACCCGATCCTGACGGCATCGGTGAACTCGGCGGCCGGTGTGATGGGGAAGATGATCTCGGTGCAAAGCATCGCCGTTGCCGTGGCGGCCACCGGGATGACCCGTGCCGACGAGAGCCGCCTCTTCCGTTTCACCATCAAACACAGCGTGCTGCTGATGGCGGCGATGGGCATCATTTCGATGCTGTTCGCCTACGTCTTCCCGCAGGCGGTGCCGACAGTGCCGTAAACGTTCTTTTTGCCTCGACAGTATTCGTCTCCGGTGCGGCGACGGCCGGTGTGTCACTGGCCGTCGCACTAGAATCGAGCTACATGAACGTTTCTCAGCATCCGGACCCCGCCGGTCGCCGCCGGTTCCTTACTCGAATCATCAAGTCAATTCATGCACTCATTACCGCCGCCGTTGGCGTCATCGTCGGCGGGTCGATCCTGTCGCCCGTGTTCGGCCGCCGCGAAGAGAACTGGTTAACCGCGGCGAATCTCGCCGAAATCCCGGCAACAGGACCTCTCCCGGTCACCATTCGTGTGGCCCACAGCGACGGCTACAACCAGGTCGTGGAGCGGCGCAGCGTGTTCCTCGTCAAGACCGGGGAGGCCGAGGTCATCGCGCTGGATTCGACCTGCACGCATCTCGGGTGTCGCGTCAGCTGGGATGCGGAAGCCAAGCTGCTCAGATGCCCGTGCCATGGCGGGGTCTATGACACGACCGGAGCTGTAAAGGCCGGGCCGCCTCCCCGTGCGCTGGCTCGTTTGATGACCCGGATCGAAGACGGGCAGGTTCAGGTCCAGCTGTAATGCGTCCTGTCCGCGCGCTCATCGACTGGCTCGATTCACGTACTGGCATTCGGGCTGGGAGGAAACGCCTCCTCGACGAAGAACTGCCGGCGGGAGTCGGCTGGTGGTTCGTGACCGGCAGCGTCATCCTGATGCTGCTCACCGTGCAGCTCGTGACCGGTGTGGCGCTGACCTTCTACTACGTGCCGTCGCCGGAATTTGCGTACGACAGCGTTCGCTATGTCATGGAGCGCGTCACGTTCGGGGCGTTTCTGCGCGGCCTGCACTTTTTCGGCGCCAGCTTCATCGTGGTTGCCGCGGTCATCCACATGATCCGCGTCGTCGCGCTCGGCTCGTACAAGAAGCCGCGCGAGGTGACGTGGATTACCGGTGTGACCCTCCTGTTGATCATTCTGGGTTTCGCGCTGAGCGGCTATCTGCTCCCCTGGGACCAGAAGGCATACTGGGCGACCACGGTTACGATCAACATCGCGCGCAACGGCCCGTTCGGTGAGTTCATCGCCGGCGTGCTGATGGGTGGCGAAACACTCGGCGCCCTCACGCTGCTGCGCTGGTATGCGGCGCATGTGTTCCTGCTGCCGGCTGCGCTGATTGCGTTCGTTGTCGCGCATCTCTACCTGATGCGCAGACACGGCATCTCGGGCGCCCTGAAACACGTGGAGGGGCCGGCGAGACCGTTCTATCCCGACCACGCGCTCAAGGACACCCTCGTCGGCGCCGTTGTTTTCTCGCTGCTATTGACCTTTGCCATCGTCTTCCGGCCCCCGCTCGACGCGGTCGCCAACCCGACGGACGCCACCTATGTGCCGCGGCCGGAGTGGTACTTCCTCAGCCTGTTTCAGCTGTTGAAGTACTTCCCGGGTCCGCTCGAGCCAATTGCAACGATGGTGATACCGGGAGTCGTGGTCGGGCTGCTGTTCCTGCTTCCATTTATCGACTCTCGACCTGACCGTCATCCGCTGAAGCGTCCGCTCGTGACCGGTGGCTTCGCGCTGATCGGTCTGACCATCATTGTCCTGACTTACCTCGGCTATCAGGACACCCCAGCCCACGCGGATCCGGCGCGCTGGAGTCCCCTGGCGATAGCGGGGAAGGAGATCGCCACGGATCAGCGGTGCGTGACGTGCCACCGGCCGGGCGGCGCCGCCAATCCGATTCCCGAGATCCGGGCTCGGCGGGACGAGGAGTGGCTGCTGTCCCATGCCCGTGACCCCGAGGTGATCGCCCCCGGGCTTCGTCCACCGCCGAGCGGCGGTCTTGGTCCCGGCCAGGCCTACGCCATCGTGGCCTATCTGCGGAAAAAGCGCGTCGGGGTTGAACCGCCGGCGACAAGCGGAGGCGAGCGGCAGGCCGCCCTGGTTCTGGGGACCTACTGCGCCACGTGTCACATGATTGACGGGGAAGGGGCGTCGGCCGCCCCGGACTTGTCCCGCATCGGGGCAGCGCGGGACGCCAAATGGCTCCGCCAGTGGATAGCTGAGCCGGAGGCGGTCGATGCATTTGCCACCATGCCGCCATTCGGAAACGTTTTGAGCGAGGCTCAGATGACGGCTGTCGTCAACTATTTGGCGAACCGGAAGTAAGCCCCTAGCGGGATTACGTTCCTGCATGCTATATTCGTCAGGTTCTATTGGGGTTAGGACACCCTATCTAGCCCCGTGTCTACCGGAAGGTCTTGGCGACCTTCCTTGGGTCTGCCGGAACGCCCGCTAAGCGGTAACAGGGTGTTCGCTGGTGGATAAGAGCGTGTAGCTCCCCGGGCCTGCTGCGCCGAGCGGCAAGCCCCCGCGACATAAACAGTTAGGGTCACCAGCTGCAAGCGCCAGGCGTCGCGCGTTCGCGCGCCCCGTCTTCAGGCTTGCCGCGACGTGTCGGTTGTGAGCTCGCAGCCGGCGCGGATGTATTGAGCGCGAGGCGCAGCTTTTCGGCTGTACGCCGTTTTGAGGATCAATGCCGACTATCAGTCAGCTCGTCCGCCAGGGACGCAAGAAGATCGTCACCAAGACGAAGAGTCCCGCGCTGCAGGTCAGCCCGCAGAAGCGCGGCGTCTGCGTGCGCGTGTTCACGCAAACGCCGAAGAAGCCGAACTCGGCGCTGCGCAAGGTCGCGCGCGTGCGGCTCACGAACGGTATCGAGGTGACGACCTACATTCCGGGTGTCGGCCATAACCTGCAGGAGCACTCGCTGGTGCTGATCCGCGGCGGCCGCGTGAAGGACCTGCCGGGCGTGCGCTATCACGTCGTCCGCGGCACGCTCGACGCCGTCGGCGTCCAGGGCCGCAAGCAGGGCCGCTCGAAGTACGGCGCCAAGCGCCCGAAGGCGTAGCCGT
>JAICQE010000110.1 GCA_025938035.1 Vicinamibacteria bacterium | reverse complement strand
TCGTAGTTGTCGATGACGAGAATCATGTCGTCCCCTACAACCCAGCCTGCGCCAGCTCCAGCGCGCGGATGACGCCGCGCGCCTTGTCCCGTGTTTCCTCGTACTCCGCCGTCGGGTTGGAGTCCGCGACGATGCCGGCGCCGGCCTGCACATAGGCGCGGCCGTTCTCGATGAGCACCGTCCGGATTGTGATGCAGAAATCCAGGTTGCCTGCGAAGTCGAGGTAGCCGACGGCTCCGGCATATACGCCCCGCCGCCGGTTCTCCAGTTCAGCAATGATCTCCATCGCGCGAACCTTCGGCGCTCCCGACACCGTCCCGGCGGGAAAGCACGCAACCAGCGCGTCCAGCCGATCGTGCCTGTCGTCGAGCTTCCCTTCGACGATGGAGACCAGATGCATGACATGCGAATAGCGCTCGACCGTCATGTAGGTCGGCACCCTGACCGATCCATAGGCTGACACGCGGCCAAGATCGTTGCGCCCCAGGTCAACCAGCATCACATGCTCCGCGCGTTCCTTTTCATTGCGCTTGAGCTCCTCCGCCAGCCGCGTGTCCTCCTCTTCGGTCCGGCCGCGCGGCCGCGTTCCGGCGATCGGATGAGTCTGCATCCGCCGGCCTTCGACGCGGACCAGCATCTCCGGCGACGACCCGACGATCGACCGATCGCCGACACGGAGGAAGTACATATACGGCGACGGGTTCACATGACGAAGGGCGCGGTAGACCGTGAACGGGTCGGCGTTCAGCGCGGCTTCGAAACGCTGAGACAGCACGACCTGGTAGATGTCGCCCGCGGCGATGTACTCCTTCGCCGTCCGCACCATCTGTTCGAACTGATCGCGCGAGACATTCGACGACACGTCCAACGTCGACGCGTCGCGCGCGGAGGTCTTCGACAGCGCCCGGTCCAGCTCGCGCTCGACGAAATCGATTCGCGCGCACGCGAACTGGTACAGCGACTCGAGATCTTCGTCGCCGGTGATCCTGGCGTTCGCGATGATGAGAATCCGGTGGCGGACGTGGTCGAATGCAAGGACGGTGTCGAAGAGCATGAAGCCGGCGTCATCGGACTCGTCGGTCAGCGACTGCAGCTCGACCGGTTCGAACCATGCGGCGGCGTCGTAGCCAAGGTATCCCACCGCGCCGCCGGTGAAGCGCGGCAGCCCGGGAACGAACGGCGCGTGGAATCCCGCCATCAGCTCGCGCAGCGTGGCGATGAACGGCTTGTCCGATTCCGACCGCTGGCCGGCGCGATCGACGATCGTCTTGCCGCCGCGCGCGCGCAGGATCAGAAACGGATCCTTCCCGAGGAACGAGTACCGCGCGACCTGTTCGCCGCCTTCCACCGATTCCAGCAGAAACGCGTAGTCCGAGTGCTCGGCAATTTTGAGGAACGCCGAGACCGGCGTCAGCATATCGGCGACGATCTCCTTGTAAACCGGGACGAACGTTCCGCGCTGCGCCAGATCCTTGAATTCGTCGAAACTCGTTATGTGCATCGGACGTTTACCAATCACAGGCCACGGAGGCACCGAGACACGGAGGCATAATGTTCATAAAGACTCTCCGTGTCTCCGTGACTCCGTGGCGTGCTGCCTTGCGATCGCATTCAGCATTACTTCTGGTTGCGGCCGTTGGCCGGTCCACCACTCGAACTGCCGCTCCGCCTGCGCAATCAGCATTGGCAAGCCGTCGAGCGTCTGACACCCCGCTTCACGCGCCTCGCGAATGAGCCTGGACTCTCCGGCGCCATAAGTGAGGTCGTACACCAGCCGACCCTCGAACGGACCGCCCGGCAGCGGCGACTCGTCCCTCATCGTGGGACTTCCGAGCGGCGTGCAGTTCACCAGGAGATCCCAGCCGTTGCGGATTGGCCATTCTCCAATTTCGGGGGCGGCGTAGTGTCCGCCTTCCTCGTCCGCCGTAGCGCTGTGCGCGTAGGCGGAAGGCGGACCAATGCGGAGCGATCCGGTCACCGCTTCCGCCTGCTCGCGGCGGCGCGTGTGAAGCGTCACGCGTGCACCGCGCGACAGCAGCGCCACGACGACGGCGCGCGCCGACCCGCCTCCGCCAAGGACCGCCGCGTGCGCACCGGCAAGCGGCCGGCCGAAGGCCCCCTCCAGCGGTGCAAGGAATCCGGCAACGTCGGTGTTGGTCGCCTCCCAGGTCTCCGCGGACCTGACAAGGTCCGCGCCACGATCGGTGTGGGGTCCACGATCGGTGTGGGGGCCACGATCGGTGTGCCGTCGGAGCGTGTTGGCGGCCCCCACCAGGCGCGTCAGATCGTCGGCGGCCGACGCGGCGCGCAGCGCGTCGCCCTTGAATGGAATCGTCACGCTGACGCCTTCGATGCCGAGGGCCGCGGCAAATTCGTCGAAGTCGCCGAACTCCGTCGTCTGCAGCGGCACGTACACGGCATCGATGGCGGCGGCCGCGAACGCCGCGTTATGCATGACGGGCGAGAAGGAATGCATCGCCGTCGAGCTGACGACGCCGAAGATGCGCGTCGCCGGACCAATATCGTGAAACCGGAACTGCGACAGCATGCGCCCGGCTGGAATCTGCCCCGGAGCGACGCCGTTGCCGGCGTAGCTCCACCGCGAGCCGAAGCGGGCGGCGAGCAGACGCGTCGGCACGCCGGCATCCCCCATCCCCACCACCACCGCGTCGCCGTCGCGTGCGATTGTCCGCAGCGGCAGCGTGTCGCGAAGTGCCCGAGGCATGACGGCAATCTTGATCACCGCTGCGCCGTAGCTGCGCATGTCGCGCGCCCGCGCTTCCACGTCGCGCGGTACGCCGTCGAAGTCGTGCGACGAAACGACCACGCGGGAAGGCGCGCGTTCGACGATGTCGGCGAAGCCGGGCTTATGGATCGCATGCAGCGCGGCCCACTCGACGTCTACGAACTCGGCGCCGAGCGCCACCGCTTCGGCCAGGATGCGATGGCGCTCCTCCTCGGACCCCGCGAACCGGCCGCCTTCCCACTGCGGACGGCAGGTCACCACGACGGGCTTGCTGCGGCCCGCGAGCGCACCAGCGACGTCCAGATCGGCGACGCCGTCCAGCCGCACTTCGACCATGTCGGCGACCGCGGCATCGCGCGCCATCCGGAGTTCGGCCGTCGACCGGCCCGTGACGGTTTCGCACAAGAGCGAGCTGGGCATAAAACAAAAAACGCCTCTCCAACCGGTCCGGCTGAAGAGGCGTTTCGAAGTCCTGAGTTGCGAAATTCTGTGTCTTAGACTCTGGCGTCCGCCCCTTCAGCGTGCAGTCCCGTACCACCACCAATAGCTGGCGGGAAACGGGCGCGCGAAGAAGCTAAAAGACGTCGTCACGTGTCTAAGAAAACGAGTGACGAGCGTAATGCACCACCCCGACGGGTGTCAAGGCTCAGGCCGCTCAGACCCTAGGAATTTCAAAGGTTTACCCGTATCATCAACGAGAGCCTGCCCAATGAATTACCGTGCTGGAGCCGCCCTTTTCGCGTTCGTGCTCTACCTTGCCGCCGGACTGCCCGCGCAGAGCCGCCACTTCCCGGTAGACGAGCTGCGTCCCGGCATGACCGGGGTCGGACGGACGGTCTTCGAGGGCGACAGACTGGACGAGTTCAAGGTTCACATCCTTGGCGTCCTCCGCAACGTCATCGGTCCGAAGCGCGACCTCATTCTCGCGCGGCTGGAAGGCGGTCCGCTGGCCAACGCCGGCGTGATCGCCGGGATGAGCGGGAGCCCGGTGTATATCGACGGTCGGCTGGTCGGCGCGGTGTCCTACTCCCTCGGCGAGTTCTCGAAAGAACCGATTGCCGGCATCACGCCGATTGGTGAAATGATCGCGGATGCGACCCTCTCGACGCCGCGGCGGCAGCTGCCGCGGGTCGAAGTCGCCGGACCGCTCACGCCGGAGAGTTTCCAGCAGTCACTGCGCCAGGCGTTCTCGCTGCAGCGTCCGTTTGCCCAGAGCCCGTCCGACGTTCAGGTCCTCGGCAACGTCAGTGCGGGGCTCGGCCCACTGCTGCGGCCGATTGCCACCCCGCTGACGCTCGGAGGTTTCGACCCTTCGGTCGTCGCCCCGGTGACATCCATCTTCCATGAGCAGGGTTTTGTGCCGACGCTCGCCGGCGCGGGGCAGTCCCCCACGGCTGCGCGAACGGCGCCGGCGCGGCTTCGACCGGGCGATCCGATCGGCGTCGCGCTGATCAGCGGCGACCTGGAAATCGGCGCCACCGGCACGCTGACCGACGTTGACGGCGACAAGGTCTACGGCTTCGGCCACCCGTTCTACGGGCTCGGCCCGACGCAGTTCCCGCTCACGCGCGCGTATGTCCATGTGGTGCTGCCCAGCCTGCTGGTCTCGCAGAAGATCGCCAGCACGGGCGAGGTGATCGGCACGATCTCGCAGGATCGAGCGACGACGATTGCGGGCACGCTCGGCGCGGGTCCGGCGATGATCCCGATCAAACTGACGCTGAACAACACCGAGCGCGGCTTCCGCCGGACGTTCAACATGGCGATGGTGAACGACGAACTGTTCACGCCGATCCTCGCCTACATGTCGATCCTGAACACGCTCCAGTCGTACGAGCGGCAGAACGGCGTCGGCACCTACGCCCTCCGCGGCAGCGCCAACATCAAGAACCATGGCGCGATCGCGTTCGAGGATCTGTTCACCGGCGATCAGCCGTCTGCCGGCGCCGCGGCGTCGGTCGTCGGCCCGATCAACTTCCTGTTGCGAAACTCGTTCGAAGGCGTCGAGTTCGAAGGCCTCAATCTCGAGATCGACGCGAGCGAGCAGCCGCGCAGCGCCACGCTCGAGCGCGCCTGGGTGGACGGCACGCGCATCAAGGCCGGCACGACCGTGGACCTCAAGGTTCTCCTGCGGACGTACCGCGGCGAGGAGATCACCAAGTCGGTGCCCGTCCGTATTCCGGCCAACGCAGCGGGCAGCGTGTCGATCATGGTTGCCGACGCCGCGCGGCTGTCGCAGTGGGAGGCGCGGGAACTGCAGGTGCAGCCGGCGCAGACACGCGGCGTTCCGCAGATGATCCGGCTCCTCAACGACGCCAAGAAAAACAACCGGCTGTACGTCCGCATGGTCACGCGCGATGGCGGGGCCGTCGTGCGCGGCGAATCACTGGCCGCTCTGCCGCCCTCGGTGCTTGCCGTCATGGAATCGGACCGCAACGGCGGCAGCTTCCGCCCGCTCCAGAGCGCCCTCAGGGGCGAATGGGAAATCGTGACCGGCCATGCGGTCACCGGCTCGCGCACGCTGACGCTTCCACTGGAAGAATAGATAGAAAGGCAAAGGGCAAAAGGCAAAAGGCAAAGGAGGATCAAAGGATGACATCTCTCTTTTGCCGTTTGCCTTTTGCCTTTTGACCTTTCACTTACGTCGATATGTCTCAACGATTTGCTGTCCTGCTTCTGATTGTCTGCACCGCGCTGTCGGTCGAGGCGGCGCTCCCCACCTTCTGGCAGGTATCGACCGAAGCAGACTTTCTGAAGGGAGAAGTCGAGAACCTCTCGATTGACTCCTACGGACGGCTGACGCTCGGACCGACCTCGACGCCGGTGTACGACTCGAGCGCACCGTTCATCTGGACGGCGGTCGCGCTGGCCGACGGGACCCTTTTCGCCGGCAGCGGCAACGAAGGTCAGGTCTACCGCGTCGATCCCTCGGGCAAAGGCAGCGTCTTTTTCGACAGCGAAGAGCTGGAGGTGCACGCCATCGCGCCTGTGCCCGGCGGCGGCATCTACGTCGGCACGTCGCCGCAAGGCAAGGTCTACAAGGTCGACGCAACCGGCAAGTCGTCAGTGTTTTTCGATCCCGACGACCGCTATATCTGGAGCCTGGCTGTCGACAAGTCCGGGAACGTCTTTGCCGCCACCGGCGACAAGGGCGTGATCTACCGCATCACCCCGGACGGCAAGGGAACGGTCTTCTACGAGACCAAGGCGACGCACGCGATGACGCTCGCCTTCGATACGCAGGGACGCCTGCTTGCCGGAACCGAGTCGCCGGGCCGCGTGTTCCGCATCGATTCCGCCGGAAAACCGTTCGTGATCCTCGACTCGAGCTTCAACGAGATCCGGACCATCCGCGTCGACAAGGACGGAACGATGTACGCGATCGCGGTCAGCAGCCGTGTCGCGGGAACCCCGGGCTCCACTCCTCCGCCCGCCCCCGACACGCCGGGGCCGACGCCGGTCGTCAGCGTGACCGCCGAGGTCACAGCCATCGGTATCGCGGAGCCGTCCGGCGGCGGCCCACCGCCGCTGCAGACCCCGCGCAGCACGGGACCGGTGACCGGGGCGATCTACCGGATCAGCAGCGACGGCGCGTGGGACCTGGTGTGGGAGCTCCGCGAGGACACGCCCTACGATCTCGCCGTCGAAGCCAACGGCAACCTGCTCGTCGCCACCGGCAACAAGGGGAAGATTTATCGGCTCTCGGGCGAACCGTATCAGCCGACGCTGGTCGTTCGCGCCAACGTCCAGCAGGTCACATCGATCCTCTCCGAACGCGACGGACGCATGCTCCTCGCCACGTCCAATCCGGGCAAGCTGCTCCGCCTGTCGGCCGCGCGCGCCGAACGCGGCACCTACACGTCCGATGTCCGCGACGCACAGACCGTGGCGGCCTGGGGCACGATTCGCTGGCGGACGCAGGCTCCGGCGGGCACACGCGTCGAAGTCTCGACGCGCTCGGGCAACACGCGTACGCCGGACGAGACCTGGAGCGACTGGGCACCTGCCTATACGAACCAGTCGGGCAGCGCGATCACCAGCCCGCGGGCGCGTTACCTGCAGTGGCGCGCGATCCTCGTCGGCGCCAAAGGCGAGTCGCCGCTGCTGACGTCGGTCTCGGCGGCCTATCTGCCACGCAATCAGCGCCCGCGCGTCACGTCGATCACCCTCCATCCGCCGGGAACCGTCTTCCAGCGGCCGTTCCCGACCGACCCCGAGATCGCCGGCTTCGACGGCGACCTGCCGGATCGGCGCAACGCGGCCACGACACCCGGCTCCCCGCCGAATCTCGGACGGCGCGTGTATCAGAAGGGTCTGCGCACGTTCGTCTGGCGCGCGGAGGACGACAACAAGGACGAGATGACCTACGACGTGTTCTATCGCCGCGAAGGCGAAACGTCGTGGAAGGTCCTGCAGCGCGCGGTCATCGATCCGATCACCGTGTGGGACACGACATCGGTTCCCAACGGCAGTTATCTGCTGCGCGTCGTCGCATCCGACGCCGGCTCGAATTCACCCTCGACCGCACTGACGGGCGCCCTCGAGAGCAGCGCCTTCGATATCGACAACGCGCCACCGGAAATCACGATCTCGTCGGTGCGCCGCGAGGGGACGCGTCTCGTCCTCGAGTTCGACGTCCGCGACGAGTATTCCGCGGTGCAACGGGCCGACTATTCACTCGACGGCGACCGGTGGCAGACGATCTACCCGAAGGACGGCATTGCCGACTCGCGGGTTGAACAGTTCGAGCTGGTGCTGGAGGGCGAAGCGGCTGCGCGCGGTGTGATCGTCCGCGCGGCGGATGCGTTGAACAACGTCTCCAGCGCGCGCGGCGAGGCGCCGGCGAGCGCGCCCGCTGGAGCGGGATCAGGCCGTCGATGAGTCGCGCAGCGCTGCCGGCTGACCGCTGAGCGGCGGAGCGGCTGGTTCCGGCGCCGCCGGCTTCTGGATCACTTTCACGCGCGTTTCCACGCGGGCGGGCTGACTGCGGAACAAATCAGGCGCAGCGACCGTCGTCTTGGCGACCAGCCACACCATATCGACGGCCACGGCGTGACCGAGCGGCGTCTGCGCGGGGACGAACCGTGTGGTGTTCACGGCGTTGAGCAGCGCCATCTCCTGCGCCAGCGCCCGCGCCACCGCACGGCGATCCGCCAACGGCGTGTCGTCGCCGGAGAGCAGTTCCGTATCCGACAGGCTTCCATCACGGCCGATCACGGTGCGGAAGGCGTAGATCACGTCGTCTTCGGGAATCTGCTCGATCGTCCCGCTCGCGCGCATGCCGTCGTTTTCGCTCAACCGCGGGAACGAGATGCCGTTGTCTGCCGGACGGAGCGGACGCATCTCCGAGCCGGGGCTGCCAAGGGCTGAAATCATCGCCGCCAGTGAATCCGGTTCCTGGATGGTGGAGGCGCGCAGCACGCTGGTGGCCGCGGCCACGCACAACAGCACGGATGCCGTGGCGCCGAGCGCGGGCCAGAGCAGCCGGCTGTCGGTCACCATCTCGCGCACGCGGGACGCGAACGACTGCGCGCGCTCGGTGCGCACACGGACAAGCAGGCTTTCCGTCAACACCGTCAATGCGCCCTCGTCCACGTCATCCGCCGGCCGCGCGGCGGACGTCGCCCGCAGCGAGGCGCCGATGAGGCGCATGTCCTCCACACGGAGCGCGCACGTGTCGCACCAGCGGAGATGCGATTCGACGGCGAGCTGATCCGCCATCGACAGTTCACCGTCGATCAACCCTTCGAGCAGGGTTCGCGCGTGGTCGCAGCCGACGTATTGAGTCATGTCCGCAGCCCCAGCAATTCCGCTCGCAGCGACTGACGGGCGCGCGTCAGCCGCGACTTCACGGTGCCCACCGCCACACCAAGCGAAAACGCGATCTCCTCGTAGCGGAGCCCGTCAATCTCGCGCAGGACGAGGGCGGTCCGCTGATCGAACGGCAGCCGGTCGAGCGCGCGCCAGATCTTCTCCGCCGTCTCCTTGCTGGCCAGCGCCCGATCGGGAAGAACAGTCCCGCTCGATTCGAGCTCGCCGCATTGCTGCAGGTGCTCGTCCAGCGACACCTGGCCGGAGCGGTGACGCCGCCTCCACCAGCGCTGCCGGTTGCGCGCCTGGTTGATCACGATGCGATAGATCCAGGTGCGGAGGGCAGACTGCCCCCGGAAGCTCGACAGCGTTCGGAAAACTCTGAGAAAGACCTCCTGGGACAGATCCAGCGCCTCGTCGCGGTCGCGCAGAAGGTTCAGGGCCAGCGTGAAAACCATGCGCTGGTGGTCGGCGACGAGCTCCGCGCACGCCGTCTGGTCCCCCGCCGTGCAGCGCCTGATGAGGGCCGCTTCGCGGCTGTCGACTTCCGACCAGCTGAGGGCGCCGGCGTTCTTCATGCTTCCCGTGAGGACGTTTCCGGTTAGGGTCTCACCAGTAAAGGGCGTCTGCATGGAAGTCTACACCTTTAACCTTGGACACCGGGCGCCCCAGTTGGTTCCTGAGTCCGCTAATATCAGGCCAGTGAACCGGTTAGTCGTCCTCGTTACCACTGTTGCCGCCGTTGTCACGGCTACGGCGGTCGTCTGGATGGAGGTCCGGCAGGAACGCGAGTTCCGTCGCCTGATCGCGCTGGGCGACGAGGCGCTGGACGCCGAGCGCACATCCGAGGCGATCGAGCACTTCAGCGGCGCACTTGCCTTCAAGCCGGATTCGATGCTGGCCCACCTCCAGCGCGCCGAAACCTACCGGCGGCGCGGCGACCTCGACCTGGCCGCAGCGCTGCGGGACGCGCGCGAAGCCCATACCCTCGACGCGACGGCCCCGCAGCCAATCGAGCTCCTGGGTGACATCCACAGCGCCATGGGTCGCTACGGCGAGGCGGTCGGTTTCTACAGGCGATACCTTCAGCTGGACGACCGTGGCACGCGAGTCCTCTACAAGCTGGCGATGGCGCACGTGCGCGCCGGCCGGGCCGGGGACGCCATCGAGCCGCTGCGGCTGGCGATAGAGCTCGACGATCGGTCCGCGGAAGCGCATTACCTGCTCGGGCTTGCATTGCGCAACACGGGACAGGGTGACGAAGCGTTGCGGGAACTGAACCGCGCCGTTGCGCTGAATGGCGCGCTCATTGCTGCCCGCGAAGAATTGGCCGGCCTCCATCTGGCCCGCGGACGGCCACGCGAGGCCGTGGAGCAGTTCGAAGCGCTCGCGGCTCTGGACCCGCTGCCTGGCCGCCTGGTCGATGTCGCGCTGGTTCTCGCTCGTTCGGGTCAGCGTGAGGCTGCCGTCGTGACCCTCGGTCGCGCCGCCGAAAAGCATCCGGGCTCCCCCGCCGTGTTCGCGGCGCTTGGACGCGTCTGGCTGGAGAAGGCCGTTGCGGAGGATGATCCCGCCGCACTGCGCAAGGCGATGGTTGCCCTCGAGCCGCTGGCGCGCCGGCCCGATGCGACGAGCGAAGTGTTGGCGCTGCTCGGCGAGGCGCTGCTGCTGTCCGACCAGGTCACCAATGCCGAGCGTACATTGCAGCAGGCAGTCACTCGCCAACCCGTCGATCCCGCCGCCTACCGGCATCTCGCCGAAATCGCGCGCCGCCGCGGCCGCCCGGAAATCGCCCGGGATGCGGAGGCACGTTACGCCGCCCTTCGCCAATAAGCCGTGGGGCGAGCCTTGCAGGCTCGCCTCGCGAACCCGAAGGGTTCGCGCCACTGAACGCTAAGAGTGTCTTTGGGCCTGCGGATCCAGCGCATCACGTAGCCCATCCCCGAGAAAATTGAACCCGAGCACGAGCACCGCGATCGCCATGCCGGGAAAGATGGTCAGGTGCGGCGCTTCGAGCATGTGCGCGCGGCCGTAGCTCAGCATCGTTCCCCAGCTTGGCGTCGGTGGCTGGACACCGAGGCCGAGGAAGCTGAGCGCCGCTTCGGCGAGGATCGCGCCCCCCATCCCCAGCGTCGCCTGCACGGTGACGGCGGGCAGTGCCGTTGGAATGATGTGCTGGCCGAGGATTCGCGGAATCGACGCGCCGAGTGCCCGCGCCGCCTGAACGAACTCGAGCTCGCGGGCACGCAGAACCTGTCCCCGAACGAGGCGGGCGTAGCCGACCCATCCGATCAAGGACAACGCAATGATCACGTTCGTCAGACTGGGCCCCAGCACGGCGACCATGGCAATGGCCAGCAGCAGTCCGGGAAACGCCAGCAGGATGTCCATCAGGCGGCTGAGAATTTCGTCGACGATGCCGCCGAAGTAGCCGGCGATCGACCCGAGCAGCGTGCCGATGGTGGACGACACGCCGACGACGACCAGCCCGACGAGCAGCGAAATGCGGGCGCCGACGAGTACTCGCGCGAGGATGTCGCGCCCGAGCTCGTCCAGGCCGAACCAATGCCGGGCACTCGGTCCTTCGAGGCGCAGCGCCAGCTCCTGATCGGAGGGGTTGAACGGCATCACGACCGGCCCGGCGAGCGCGGCCAGGATCGCGGCCAGGACGATGGCAGCGCCAACCTTCGTCATTCGTACCGGAT
The DNA here is from genome assembly GCA_025938035.1 of Vicinamibacteria bacterium. The sequence continues at coordinate 3,764 of JAICQE010000110.1, read as the reverse complement.
CCTGGGATCGAGCACGCCGTAGAGCATGTCGGTGATGAGATTGACCGCGACGTAAGTCAGCGCGATCAGGAGAATGCACCCCTGTACGAGCGGGTAATCACGGAACCCGATCGACTGAATGAGCAGCCGGCCGATGCCGGGCCACGCGAAGATCGTCTCGGTGATGACGGCACCCGTCAGCACGGCGCCGAACTGCAGCCCGACGAGGGTCACGACCGGGATCAGGCTGTTCCGAAAGGCGTGACGCATCACAGCGCGCGACCTCGAAACGCCGCGTGCCCGTGCGGCCTGGACATATGGCTCCCGCAATTCTTCGAGCATTGTCGCCCGGGTCATGCGCGCCAGAATCGCCGCAAGCGCGGCGCCGAGCGAGACGGCCGGCAGGACCAGGTGCGCCCACGTTCCACGTCCGGAGACCGGCAGCCAGCCCAGCTCGACGGCAAACACGATTGCCAGCAGCGGACCCAGCCAGAAGTTCGGCACGGATACGCCCGCGAGCGAGACGGTCATCGCGGCGTGATCGACCACCGTTCCACGTCGAACGGCCGCGGCAATTCCCAGAGGCATCGAGAACAGGATCGCCACCAGCATTGCGGCCGCCGCGAGCTCGAACGTCGCCGGCATGCGCTCGACGATCTGCTCCGTTACAGGCAGCCCCGTCCGCAGCGACGTGCCGAGGTCGCCCTTGACGAGGCCGGCGAGGAACGCGGCGTACTGCTGGACAAGCGGTCGATCCAGTCCGAGCTGGCGTCGCAGCTCCTCGACGTCCGACTGCGGCGCGGCTTCGCCGAGCATCGCCTGCGCGGGATCGCCCGGTATGAGGTGAATGAGGGAGAAGACGAGCGTCGCGACGCCGAGCAGAACAGGAATCGTGAGGACGAGGCGTCGGGCGAGAAAGCGACCCATCTGTCGCGGGCGTTCGGTATACGTAGTGTCCGCCTTCAGGCGGACCGCCGAAGATCCCGCCGATCTTACACTGCGGTAGCCCGCCAGGCGGCGGTACAATATTCGTGGAGGTGCCGATGGCAACCGATCGCACCGACAGCCCGCCGCTTGAAGAGCCGCTCGCCGAGCTCGAGCGCCGCATCATTGACGAGTACATCCGCGGGTTGGGGCACGACCCTGACCATCTGCGCGCCTCAACGGATCCGGAAGCGAGGAGGATCCTCGTGGACGCATCGACTTATGCCGCCACGCGCCTGAGCGAGGTCGAAGCACGATCGCACTACGTGCGCGAACTGCACGGGTAGGAGATAGGAGGTAGGAGGTAGGAGGGCCTCCTTCCCTCCTCTCTCCTTCCTCCTCTCTCCTGTCTCCTGTCTCACGCCGTCCTCGTGACGTTCTGCAGGCTGACGGTAACCGTCGATGAACCGTCCGCCGGGTTGTCGGCCACGATCGAGAAGGTGAAGCTGCCGCTCATCGTGTTGCCGCTGCGCGTCGTGCTCCAGGCCGTTATCCTCCCGGTCGCCGTCTGCTGATGTGCCTGGCCGGACAGAGACAACGTGCCCTGATTCACCGTCCCGGTGACCGGGACGATAAAGATCGCAAACTCGAGCGTTCCCTGGACTTCGGTTCCTGATTGCGAAAGCGTCAGGCGAAGTCCGCCGGACGATCCAGACGGCTGGCTGCAGGCGATCCCTTGTGCGCCGCCGGTCTCGGTGCACGACGTTCGCTGCCAGGTTCCGTCCCACTGGCCCTGAAAGCTCGTTCCGGTTCCGGGCGAGACAGGGCCCCCATCGCCTCCGCACGCGGCGGAGAGCAGAACCGACAGGACAACGGGAATGATGTGAACGAAATGGATTCTGGGCATGCCTCCCAGCGTTTATAGCACCAACCGCTAACGGCGGGTGCCGACAGCGTCATCGTCACGGCCTCGAGCGCGCCGCTGGCGGAACTGAGCGGCGCCTGGATGATTCGCAGCCTGAACGGAACTAGGATCAACGCCAACATTTTGAGGACGCGATGAGTGACGAATGGATCCGCGAGTTGGCAGGGCAACACAAACAGGACGACCACAAGGCGACGACGGAGGCCGCGCGAAACCAACAGGTTCATGGCGAGCGGCTACAGGCATTTCAGGCGCAGTTCCCGGCACTCTGGGCAGACTTCATGAATCATTTGAAGCGAAAGGTCGAGCTCTACAACCGTGAACGAGGCCGCAATGCATTAACGCTAGAACTGCCGACGATTGGTGATCCACGCGTAGAAGTCAGCTACACGCAGGTCGACGTCACCAATACCTATGCGCTCCACAGCGTATTGGCATCAGGCGAGTTGTCTTCCCGAGTGATGACTCGGAAAGGGTCCAGCAAAGGCGATAGCACGGGCGACATCACGGTTGTCGTTAACGACGGCTCCGTGTCCTTCGTTCATTTGGGCCTCGGACTTACGACACCAGAGGAGACAGCAGATGAGGTGATCAAGCGTCTGATTCGGTGAGAGCCCGTTCTCGACCCCCGAAGTAAGTGAGGCAACCATGCGCGTTACTGCACTGGCCGCAACGTTTGCGCTACTTGGGCTGTCCGGTGGCGTGGCCCAAGTAAACACGCCTGCTGACGTTAAGCCGCCTGGCCTGCTTGTGAGCCATAGAGTCGCCGAGTACTTCGGCGAGTCGTACACGAAGACATCTCGCGAGGACTTCGTTTTCTTCCAAGGCGAACCGATTACCTACAAGGTGGCCGTTCACAACATGGGCACTACAGAATCAGCGCTGGTGGTCGCGTCCACTGATCCGCTGCGCTTCTTCACCGTGGAGGCGCTAAAATCACCTCCACTCCCTCCTGAAAAGCTTGGCCTCGAGAGGCCTTCTTTCAACGGTCGATATCTGGATGAGATCGACGTCGATGTGCCGCTGCGCGTGTCGTCTCCATTCAAGACGTGGCCCGGCGGCACGTTCTCCATACCATTGGAACGCGAGATTCGGCTCGATCCGAAAGAAGGCGTCGAATGGGAGGTACACCTACCAACTGACTTGGAACCCGCCTTGTATCGTATTGTCGTGAAAGTGAACGGATCGAATCGTGATGGCCGGCCGCTTCTTTCGTTCGCCCGCTTTAGATTCGAGGTGCGAGCTGCGACGCCCGATATGCAACCGGAAGTGCTGCGGCGTCAAGCCGCACGTCTCTGTTCCAAGGAAGATTTCATTGCGGCGCGGCAAGCAATCGCGGAACTGCTCAAAGTTCACCCAAACAGCGCGGAAGCGTATGGGATTCTGGGAATCATCGCCCAGCGTGAAGGTAGGAGCGATGAAGCTGCGATCCACCGCGCTCTAGCCAACGAGATTATTCAGAACAGACAGGACCAGTTGCTGATCAAGTTCCAGGGTCAGACACTTCATTAACCGCAACCTCAACGTCCGCGTCGCGCCGTGGTTTGTCTTCCAGCAGGGCAACGCGGTTGCATTCTCAAAGCAACGATGTGATCGTTGTCTGCCTCGGTCGACGTCAGTCCGTAGGATCACACTCAGCTACCCAGGCAACCCAGCTACCCATTGCCGCCGATGCTGAGGCGCTCGAGCGCCTTCAACAGGCCCTGACGCGTGAGGCCGAGATCGCGTGCGGCGCGCGACCGGTTGCCGCCGGCACGCGCCAGCGCGACTTCGACGAAGCGCCGCTCCCACTGCAGCCGCGCCGTGCTCAGGCGCGCCGCGGTCACCGTCGTGGCGCCGGTAATCACCGCCGGCAGCAGTGACGCGCGCACCTGGCCACGCGTCGGCGCCTCCACGGCCAGGGCGGCCATGACGTTCTGCAGCTCGCGGACGTTCC
>JAICQE010000021.1 GCA_025938035.1 Vicinamibacteria bacterium | reverse complement strand
GCGCGAGCAGCGTCTTACCGGTGCCCGTCGGGCCGATCAGCAGGATGTTCGACTTCGTGAGCTCGACGTCGTTCCGGCTGCGCGGCTGCTTCTGGATCTCGATCCGCTTGTAGTGGTTGTAGACGGCGACGGCGAGCTTCTTCTTCGTCCGCTCCTGGCCGATGACGTACTCGTCGAGGAACTTCTTGATTTCGGGCGGAGAGGGCAGCGACGAACGGACGCCCCGATTCTCGAAGCGGTTGTCGTCCGCGATGATGTCGTTGCAGACCTCGACACACTCATCGCAGATAAAGACCGTCGGGCCCGCGATCAGCTTGCGGACGTCGTTCTGATCCTTATTGCAGAACGAGCAGCGCAGAATCTCCGTCTCGCCGTTCTTCTTGACCATGCTGAAAAGAAACCGGGTTTAATTTTCGGAGAGGGACCTAGGCGAAAATTAAACCCGGTTTTGTCTCCACTTTACACCCGTTTCCGGATGACGTCATCGATTATCCCGTATTCCTTTCCCTGGTCCGCCGACATGATGTAATCGCGCTCGGTGTCTTCCTGGATCCGCTTGAACGTCTGCCCCGTGTGGTGCACAAGGATTTCGTTGAGCCGCTCGCGCATGCGCAGAATTTCACGCGCATGGATATCGATGTCGGTTGCCTGGCCGGCCAGCCCCTGCATGAGCGGCTGGTGGATGACGATCCGGGAGTTGGGGAGCGAAAACCGCTTGCCCTTGGCGCCGGCAGCCAGCAGCACAGCCGCCATCGACGCCGCCTGGCCGATGCAGATCGTCTGCACGTCAGGCTTGATGAACTGCATCGTGTCGTAGATCGCGAGCCCGGCGGTAATCGACCCACCCGGACTGTTGATGTAGAGCATGATGTCCTTGTCGGGATCTTCCGCCTCCAGGAACAGCATCTGCGCGATCGCCAGGTTGGCGATCTGATCGTCGATCGGCGTCCCGATGAAGATGATGCTGTCCTTCAGCAGCCGCGAATAGATGTCGTAGGCGCGTTCGCCCCGGTTGGTCTGCTCGACCACCATCGGCACTAGCTGGGAGTAGTTCATCAACGATTTGTGATTAGCGATGTGTGAATCGTATGGCGAATCGTGAATGGCGATTGGTGGACTGTGTGGCTTCCGCCTTAAAGCGGAGGCTACGTCTCAAGCCGGAAGCGCCCGGACCAGCTGCGTGACGCAAATCATTGTTCGTCAACGGGTTCGGCGGGCTACTCGTCGGTGATAGTAGCACGCGTCAGCGCCAAGTCAACCGCCTTCTCCCGGCGTAACCCGGCGTAGAGCCGCGCCACGCCCCCTTCCTTCTCCAGCTGGGCGCGCAGGGCCGCCGGCGTCCGGCCGGCCCGGGCGGCAAACCGTTCAATCTCCTTATCGACATCTTCGGCCGCAACCGTAATGTTTTCGCGCCGGGCGATCTCGTCCAGCGCCAGGGCGCTGGCGACGGCCGCCCGCGCCGGATCCCGCTGAGCTTCCCGGAACTGGGCCCAGTCGATGCCGGCCTGCCTCGGGTCCACGTTCTGCTGCATCAACTGGCGGGCGAACTCCTCGAGCCGGCGATCGATCTCTCGCTCGACAAGGGACGTCGGAAGGTCGAAGGTGACCCGGTCGGACAGCTGCTTCAGGATCGTGGAGCGCACCTGTCGAGTTGCGCTCTCGCGTGCCTCCTCTTCGAGATCCGCGCGGATCTTGTCGCGCAACGCTGCCAGCGAGTCAAAGGCCCCCAGGTCCTTTGCAAACTCATCGTCAAGCTCCGGCAGCACCTTGCGGCGAACGTCCTTGACCTTGACGGAGTACATGACGTCGGTGTCGGCCATCTCCTTGACGGCATAGTCAGCGGGGAAGTGGATCGTGAAGGTCTTGTCGTCTCCGGCCGCGAGTCCGACGAGGTTGGCGTCGAAGCCCGGCGGGTTCGCCGGCCCGCCGATTTCGATCGACACGTTCTCATGACGGTCGGCGTCGCTGTCTGCATCCTTGCGATCGATATCCAGAACGGCGGTGTCGCCCTCGGCGATGGCGCGGCCTTCAACGGGCTCGAACTTCGCCGACCGTTCGCGCAGCCGTTGCAGCATCTGCTCGACCGCGTCGTCGGTGATCGCAGCCGACGGACGCGTCGCCGACAGCGTACCGAGGTCGCCGGGATCGAACGCCGGAACGGTTTCAACCGCTGCCGTGAATTTCAGCGGCTGTCCCTCTTCGAGCACGACGTCCTTGATGTTGGGGGTGTCCACAGGCTCGATGCCGCGCTCCTGCAGCGCCTCCTCGACCGCACGAGGAATCAGGCCATGCATCACGTCGTGCAGGATCTGGTCCTTGAAGCGCTGCTTGACGATCGTCGCCGGAACCTTGCCAGGCCTGAAGCCGGGCAGCTTGGCCTGCTTCGAGTAGCCCTTCGCGACCTTGTTGATCTCCGCGTCGACGATGTCGCTCGGGATCTCGATCGTGAGGGTCTTCTTGGTCTCGCTGACGTCGGTGAATTCGGTTTTCATCGGAGGACACTGCGCCACGGAGACACGGAGCCACGGAGCCAGAACTTTACGAACCTCCGTGTCTCCGCGACTCCGTGGCCCGTCGGCGGGTACTGATTGCGAAAGGAGGGACTCGAACCCCCATACCCTTTCGGGTACCAGATCCTAAGTCTGGCGCGTCTGCCAGTTCCGCCACTTTCGCGTGCTTTCAGCCTAACCGATGGACCAGCCTGATTCCTAGACCAGCCCTTGGGCCTTGGGCCTTGGCCCTGGGGCCTTCAGCATCCTCGGCCGGAGCCCGGCCAGCGAAGATGGCACATTCGTAATGATTAACTCGTCCACGGGGCCGCGCCTGGAGCCGCGCGAATTAATGGCCCGCCGCGCCGGGACGCGGTGAACCGCGATCCTGGCCTGCCGTGCGGCGCGCGTCCGATACGCGGTTTCGATCTCCGGCGCGCTGGAATTCGACACCACGACGCGGGCACCGCGGCGGCACGCGCGAATCACGGCGTCCATCAGCCGCTGCTGGTCGGGCGACGCGAAGCCGGCGGCGGTGTAGTTCGCAAAGCTGGACGTACGGCTCACGGGGGCGTACGGCGGGTCGCAGTAGACGAAATCGCCAGCGCCCGCGTCGCGCAGCGCCGCTTCGAACCCGCGGTGTTCGATCGCCACGCCGGGACGCCGCAGCACCGCCGCAACCGCCCGGATGTGATCCGGATCACAGATCCGCGGGTCACGGTAGCGGCCGGCGGGGACGTTGAACTCGCCGAGCCTGTTGAGGCGGAACAGGCCGTTGAATCCCGTCCGATTCAGGAAGATCAGCATCGCCGCCAGCTCCGTGGAGTACCGCGTCGCGGCCAGCTTTCCGTCGCCGCCGCTGTCGGCCATCAGCTTCGCCCGCCACGGATTGAATCTGGTATCGCGGACGTCGTAGTAACACTCGTCGCCGTGGCGACGGTGTTCCTGTTCGAGCGACTGCAGCTCCGTGATGACCGCCTCGGTCCTGTCGCGCACGACGCTGTAGCACCCGATCAGATCGGTGTTGACGTCGGAAAGGATCACCGTGCGGCCGTCGAGGACGCCCGTGGACGCGAGATGAAAGAACACCGCGCCGCTGCCGACGAAGGGCTCGAGATAACGCCCAAAGGTCGCAGGGTAGTACTGCTCGAGCGCGGGGAGCAGCTGTCGCTTGCCGCCGGCCCACTTCAGAAGGGGGCGCACGGTGCAATTATCGGCAAATCTGGATCGACCGGTAGGCCCGCCGGCCTTTACCGCGAAGAACGCGAAGATCGCGAAGCGCGCGAAGGGGTTATGTTTCGCGGTCTTCGGGTTCCTGCGCGGTTTCGTCGGGGCGGGACCGGGGCGCCCGGCCGGCCCGGCGCAGCGCGTCGCGCAGGACGAACTCGATCTGCGCGTTCAGGCTGCGCAGATCGTCGTTCGCCCAGCGCTGCACCGCGTCCAGCACTCCGCTGTCGATCCGCAGAAGGAAGGGCTTCCGTTCGGCCACGGAGTTACTGGTGAATCGTTCCGGTGTTCACAATCGGCTGCGCCGCCTTCTCGCCGCACAGCACGACGAGGAGATTGCTGACCATTTGCGCCTTGCGCTCCTCGTCGAGCGTGACGATGCCCTTGTGCGACAGCATCTGCAGCGCCATTTCCACCATGCCGACGGCACCCTCGACAATCCGCTGGCGCGCGGCGATGATCGCGCCGGCCTGCTGCCGCTGCAGCATCGCGGCCGCGATCTCGGGCGCGTAGGCCAGATGGCTAATCCGCGCCTCGAGCACCTCGACGCCCGCTTTGTCCAGCCGCTGCTGGACTTCGGCCTTCAGGTGCTCGGCAACCGCCGCGGTGGAACCGCGCAGCGACATGACATGATCCTCGTGCGAGTCATACGGATAGCTCGTCGCGGCATTGCGGAGCGCCGCTTCGCTCTGCACATGCACGTAGTGCTCGTAGTCGTCCACCTCGAACGTCGCCTCGGCGGTCTCGACCACGCGCCATACGACGACCGCGGCGATGTCGATCGGGTTGCCCTCGCTGTCGTTCACCTTGAGCTGCCCGCTTTCGAAGTTCCGCACACGCAGCGACAGCTTCCGCTTCTTGTAGAACGGGTTCGCATAGCGGAGGCCGGTGGTCTTCGCCGTTCCAACGTAGTCCCCGAACAACTGGAGCACCTGGGCTTCGTTCGGCGCGACCATGAAGAATCCGGTCATCAGGAATACCCAGGCGATGAACAGCCCCACCGCGGTCAGCACACGGGGCGCAGAGGGGTCCTCCGTGGCGACGGCCGACAGAAACACCCAGACAATGCCCGCCAGCACGAGAAACGCGACGAGCAGGAAGGGGATCCCAGGCAACCCATGGCGCAACCGTTCACGAGTCATCGTGTCCTCCAATATCGAAGTGATATCACTTCGACATCATATACGGCTGAGGCGAGGACGGTGTTTCATTACAGGGGATTGCCGGGGCTTTATGCAGGTATTCAGGTTGCCGGGGTTGCTGACACCGGCCCAATGCGTTGAGATTCGCCGCGGAATGGACGCCGGCGAGGTCGAACCGGCCGAGGTCCTTGCCGGCGGCATCCAGCGCGACACGCAGGTCAGGGTTGCCAGCCTCGTCGAGCCAGCGGGGAACCTCGCGCGCGACGTCGAGGCCAGGCTCGAGGGATGCCGGGATCGTGTAGCGGAGGCGCTTGGCCTCTCGCTCGGTGAGCGCGAAGGCGCAGGGTTTATCCGGTATCCGGCGGGAGGCTTCTACCGACGGCATCGCGATCGCGGGCACGACCCGCAGTGGCAGCCGGCCGCGCGGAGAGCTGCCGCCCTTGTGCTTTTCCTCAACGCCTCACGCGCATCGGGAGCCGGGGGCGACTTCGACGGGGGAATCCTGCGGCTGCATATGCCGGACGGAATCATCGACGTCGTTCCCGAGCCAGGCCTCCTGATCGCGTTTCCCGCAGACGCCCTTCACGAAGTGACCGAGGTTCGTAATGGCACGCGCGACACGATCGTCGACTGGTACTACGACGCCTAGAACTTCGGCGGCGTCTTGCTCGCCAACCGGCGCCGCTGCGCTTCCGCGAGCGATCGCCAGTTCAGAATTACAGACACGGTTTCGCGTCGATTCGGTTGGACGGGCATCAGGGTGAAGATGCGGTCGGTCTGCGTGCGGGCGAGATCGAAATCGCGAATGCCAGCGAAATTGACAAGTCGGCGAGGCGTGCCGAACCGCGAGCCTCCCGACCCCAGCTCGGCGCGCATGAGCATCGATTCGCGGAGGAACAACAGTGCTCGCGAATCTCGCGTCCACCGGGGGTGGGTCCCGCCGCCCTGAGAAATGCGTTGACGATCGCCATGTTCGTTGTGGACGTAGATTTCCGGCTGGCCTGGCTCGTCGGACACGTAAGCCGTCCAACGGCCATCGGGTGACCAGCGGCCATCCGTTTCATTGAACGGAGAGTCGGCAACAACCCGGGACGTGCCGGTCGCCTGCACGCGCACGAGATCCCAGCCGCCGGCCGCGCGTCGTTGCACCAGCATTTCACCGGCGCGCCAGTCCGTGGGCAAATCCCCCGTCATGGCGGCCGCCGACGCGCTGTCGGGCCTGTCCGCCGCGGCTTGAAGCGCCGCCGGCATGACCAGCACTTCAGGCCGCCCGCGCTGCATGGAACGGACGGCGATCCGCCGGCCATCCGGCGACCACACCGGGTCGCTGTCGGCGGCGATCGACGTCGTCAACCGCAGCGCCGCGGCCTGATCGTCGACCGGGATGTTCAGGACGTCGAGTGAACCGAGCAGCGGATCCCGCGCCGTGACGGCGAGGCTGCGGTCATCAGGCGACACGCGGATTTGCCAGAAGTCGCCGGCGTCCCCCACTGTCCCGGTTCGTCCAGTTGCCAAATCGAGCCAGGTGATCTGGCGCCGGTGTTCACCGGCCGGTGCGTGAAGGAGCATGTCCGCGGACGCAGCGAACATGCCGCGAGCGCGTTCAGTCGCTCCGACGTCGAGCGCGAGCGGGAAATCGTGCCCGCCCATCCGGCCATCATCGCCGCGGTAGTCCACGAGCAACGTGGTATCCCTGACGAACAGCAGCCACCGATCGAGCAGTTCGGCGTGTGTGCCCGTCATGCCGAGATCCGTTTCGGTTTCGCCTGCACGTAGTCGCACCACTCGTCGTCCATCGCCGCGAACCGCCACGTAGGTGAACTCCTGACCGCCTGGCGCCGCGACCGGAAACGCGTGCGCGACATCGCCCGGGGGGAGGCGCGTGGCATCGCTGATCCGGCCGTCGAGCAAGCGCCTTACGGGTCCAGGTCCGGGGACGAACAGCAGCGAACCGTCGCGCAGCCACGTGGCGCCCGCGGGTGAGGGAGCCGCGCCCGCATCTGCGACAGTGCCCGTCTTCAAATTCAGAAGCTTCAGCCGGTTTTCGCTGAAGAACGACACCACGTTGCCCGTCTGCTTCCACGCCGGAAGGCGGGCGCCATCGGTTCCGGCCAGCGCTACCGCGGTCTGTGCGTCGAACCGCCGGCGCCACAGCTGAGTTGAACCTGGGGGGGCGCCGGCGTCGTTGCGACGAACCAGCCTGGCGACGAACACCAACTCCTGCTGATCGGGAGAGAGGGCCGCATCGAGCACGTCGTCTCCGGCGCCGAGCTCCGTGCCATCCGGGGGTGCAAGCGACAGGCGAACGGCCGACGGTAGCGGCGGAGGTTCCTTACTGAAGTAACGGATCGCCGGAATCGACAACGCGACAGCCGCGGCCACGGCAACCGCCGCGATTGCGGCGCGTTGCCACATCAGAACTTACGGCTCCAGTTCGCCGGCCATCGTTCGACGACGATCTTCTTTTCCGTGTAGAAGTCGATCGCGTCGCGACCCTGGGCGTGGAGGTCGCCGAAGAAGCTTTCCTTCCAGCCGGAGAAGGGGAAGTAGGCCATCGGCGCGGCCACGCCGACATTGATGCCGACGTTGCCCACGCGCGCCTCGTAGCGGAACTGCCGCGCGGCGGCACCGCTGCTCGTGAACAGGCACGCCATATTCCCGTAGGCAGATCGGTTGACCAGGTCGATCGCATCCTCGATCGAATCCACGCGCATCATGCTGAGCACGGGGCCGAAGACTTCCGTACGTGCCAGCTCCCCGGCGGGATCGACGTCGTCCAGGACGGTCGGGCGGATGAAGTGGCCTTTCTCGTATCCGCTGACTCGGGCATTACGGCCATCCACGACCGGCTTCGCGCCGCCGGTGATGCCCTGGGCGATCAGCGCCTCGATCCTGGTCCGGCTGTCACCGGAAATGACAGGGCCCATCTCGGTGCCCGGCTCGAGGCCGTATCCGACTTTCCGCGAGGTGGCCGCTTCGCTGATGCGCTCGGTAAACGGCTTTGCCGCATCCGCCACGGTGATGACGACCGACGAAGCCAGGCAGCGCTGTCCGGCACATCCGAACGCCGAGTCCGCGACGATCTTCGTGGTCATGTCGAGGTCGGCATCCGGCAGGACGACGATCGGGTTCTTGGCTCCGCCCTGGCACTGCACGCGCTTTCCGTTGGCGGCCGCGCGGCTGTAGATGTAGCGCGCGACGGGCGTCGAGCCGACGAACGAAATCGCACGGACCTCCGGATGATCGAGCAGTGCGTCGACCGCGTCCTTGCCGCCGTGAACCAGATTGACGACTCCCTGTGGCACTCCGGCCTTCTCGACCAGCTGCATGACACGCGCCATCGTCAGCGGTGTCTTTTCGGACGGCTTCAACACGAGCGTGTTGCCGCACGCAATCGCATACGGCAGAAACCAGAGCGGAATCATTCCGGGGAAATTGAACGGCGTGATGACGGCGACGACGCCGACCGGCTGACGGATCATCAGCTCGTCGATCCCGGAGGCGATGTCTTCGAGGTTGGAACCCATCATCAGCGACGGAATTCCGCTCGCCACCTCGACGTTTTCGATCCCGCGTCTCAGCTCGCCTTCGGCCTCGGCGAGGGTCTTGCCGCATTCCTGCGTGATCAGCCGCGCGATGTCGGAGAAGCTCTCGTCGAGCAGGGCCTTGAGCTTGAACAGCGGCTGGATGCGATCGCCCGCCGGCGTGCGGCGCCACGCCGGCAGCGCGCCGGCCGCCGCTTTCACCGCATTCGCGACGTCGTCACGCGACGACAAGGGCACCTGAGCGATCACCTCTCCCGTCGCGGGGTTGGTGACCGCAATCGACTCGGTCGCGCGCGCGGCTTCCCACGTTCCGCCGATGTAGTTGTGAAGCATTGTTTCTACGAGCATGGACGATCCTTAAACGCCACGGAGACACGGAACCGCGGAGAAAGCGATTTCAAATGATCCGTGTCTCCGTGCCTCCGTGGCAACCTCTCCTGTTTGCGTTTCAGGGAACGACGATGGCGCGTCCCACGATTTCACCCCGCGCCAGGGCCTGATACGCCGTATCCGCCTCGGCGAGCGGGAACCGCTCGGTCACGATTGTCTCGGGCCGGAAGATTCCCTGCGCGGCGAGACGGATGATCTCCGGCATATCCGTGCGCGTGCGCGCGCCGTAGGAACCGATGATGCGCAGTTCCCGCCGCACCAGCCGCGTGATCTCGATGGCTGCCGTCGCCTTCACCGGCGCGATGCCGACGCCGATCATGCGGCCGCCGTCGCGGATCATTTCGAACGCCTGAGTAAACGTCTGCGGAAGGCCCAGGACCTCGAACGCCGCGTCGACACCGCGTCCGCCGGTCAGCTCGCGGACCCGTGACACCGCATCGACCTCGCGCGCGTTGACGACGTCGGTGGCGCCGAGGCGTTTCGCCGCATCCAGTTTGTCGGCGCGCACATCGACGGCGATGATCTGCGAGGCGCCAAACGCGCGTGCGATCTGGACGATGTTGATCCCGACCCCTCCGGACGCGACCACGGCGATGCGTTCGCCGCCGCGCAGTTCCGCGGCGTGCCTCACCGCACCGTAGGCCGTGAAGATCGCGCAGCCGAGCACGGACGATTCGGCCAGCGGCAGTCCCGGAGCAAGGGGGAAGACGTCGGTTGCCGGGACCACGGAATACTCTGCGAGGCCGGCCATCGAATACATCGCCAGGGGGGAGCCGTTCCTGCGCCGGAGACGGGAGGTCCCGTCGTACAACGTTCCCTTCAGCCGGTTCATCGCGAAGAAGTTGTCGCAGAGGTCGTCGCGTCCGGCGCCGCACGCCGCGCAGAAGCCGCACGGCATGATGAACGCACAGGCGACATCGGTTCCGACCGCCGGGCCCGTGACGCCCGGACCAAGTGCCGCCACCGTGCCGGTGATTTCGTGGCCCATCACCGCCGGCGTCGGAAACGCCACTTCCGCCTTCATCACGTGCAGGTCCGTGTGACAGACGCCGCACGCGGCGACGCGGACGAGAATCTCTCCCCGGCCGGGTTCGGGAATTGGAATCTCCTCGATGTGCAACCCGCCCGGGGCGCTCTCGAGGACGGCCGCGCGCATCAGATCCATGCGATGACGATTATTGATCCGCGCGGCGGTTCACATTTCCAGGTTCTCGCTTCCGGGTTCGTGTTCACAGGTTCTGTTCCGAGTTCTAGTCCACCTCCGACCGGTGGGTCTCGCTGGCGGCAAGTACCGCGACGATCGTCACCAGGGCCAGGCCGACGACGTAGAGCGTCACGGCGCCGCGGCCGTAGCCGGCTTGAAGCAGGCTGGTGCCGACGAAGGGCGCCAGCCCGCCGGCGAATACCGAGGCCAGCTGTGCGCCCAGCGACGCGCCGCTGTAACGCACCCGCGCGTCGAACAGCTCGGACATGAACGCCGCCTGCGGCGCGTACATGGCGCCATGCGAGAGCGTGAATGCGGCAATCAAGGCCAGCGCAATGGGCGTGGCCGCTCCCCGATCGAGCGCAAGGAACAGCGGATACGCGATGACGGCGGTCATCACCGCCCCGAACAGGTAGACGGGCCGTCGTCCGATGCGATCCGACAGCGCGCCGAAAAACGGAATCGCGGCGAGCTCAACCGCCGATCCGAGGAGGATCCCGTTCAGGACCAGCTGCCGATCGACGTTGGCGCGCTGCGTCGCGTAGGTCAGCACGAAGACGCTGAAGATGTAGAACGCGCCGTTTTCCGCGAATCGCGCGCCCATCGCGAGCAGCACCTGCTTCGGGTAGCGGAGGAGCACTTCGAGGATCGGCTGCCGCGCGGCGCCCGCCTGCGTCTTGATGCGCAGGAATGCGGGCGTCTCGAGGATCCGCAGCCGGATGACCAGGCCGATGCCGACGAGGACGATGCTGAGCAGGAACGGCACGCGCCATCCCCACGCCAGGAACTGATCCTCGGGCAGCCAGGAGAACGCGGTGAACACGGCCGTGGACAAGAGGAGGCCCGCAGGGACGCCGACCTGCGGCCAGCTGCCGTAGAAGCCGCGGGCGGTGCGCGGCGCGTGCTCGACGGCCATGAGCACGGCGCCGCCCCACTCGCCGCCGACGCCGAACCCCTGCGCCACGCGCAGCAGGACGAGGGCGACCGCCGCCCACGGACCGATCTGCTCATAGGTCGGCAGCAGGCCGATGAGAAAGGTCGCGACGCCCATCACGACCAGCGTGAGCACGAGCATCGACTTGCGGCCGATCCGGTCGCCGTAGTGGCCGATGATGATGCCGCCAAACGGACGCGCAACGAACCCGACCGCGTAGGTGCCGAAGGAATACAGCGTGCCGGTGAGCGGATCGGAGGTGGGGAAAAACAGGCGATTGAAGACGAGCGCCGCCGCCGTGCCGTAAAGGAAGAAGTCGTACCACTCGATGGTGGTTCCAATCAGGCTGGCAAAGGCAACCGTACGGACGGAGCCCGTTGCGTGCGGGTGGCTCGTCGTCGAGACCATGGGGCGCGGCGGCACGGTACCACACTCGCGGACTCGTCGCGTCCGCCTGCTGGTGGCCTTCCGCCGTACGGCGGAAGCCACAGATCCATCAGGTATGATTCACGGTTCATGCATCCGGAGCTCCAGGAATCCATCGATCTGCACGAAGCGATCGTCGCCGAGGCGGGAAACGCGTTAGTCGGATACGACACGGAGAAGGCGCTCGCGAACGTCGTGCTGCTCTCCGAGATACCGACGACCTACGACAAGGATCAGAAGCGGCAGGTCAACGCCGGCAATCTGCTGCTCCGCGGCGTCCCCGGCGTGGGCAAGACGTTCTTCGGCGTCATCCTCGCGGCCATCAGCAACGCCAAGTTCGCGCGCCTGCAGGGCCGCGCCGATCTGCAGCCGACCGAGATCGTCGGCTTCCAGATGATCAACCCGGCGACGGGCGAATTCATCACCGAGTTCGGTCCGCTGGCGTCGGCAGAGGTCATCCTGCTCGACGAGATCAACCGCATCCCGCTCAAATCGCAGAGCGCGTTTCTGGAAGGACTGCAGGACCGCACGGTCACGGTCGGCAAAACGACCTACGAGCTGGCGCCGTTCAGCTTTGCCATTGCGACGATGAACCCGGTGGAGCTGGGGCAGGGGACGTTTCCGCTCTCCGAGGCGGCGACGGATCGCTTCGCGATCATGATCAACATCGCCTACCTGCCCCCGTCGGAGGAAGAGAAGCTGGTGAGCTTCGACTTCAAGCAGGTGCGGCTCAAGCCGCTCATCCCGAAAGAACGGATCATCGAGCTGCGGTCGGTGATCACGCGCGAGGTGTTCCTCCACGAGTCAATCGCCAAGTACATCCGGCGCCTGGTGGGCGCGACACGGCCCTACAGTGCCGAAAGTGAATGGCACCATCGGTCGCCCTCCGAGCTGGTCGAGAAGTGCGTCGACCTCGGCGCCTCGCCGCGGGCGACGATCGTCTGGGGCCGGCTGGTCAAAGTGTGGGCGCTGTTGATGCACCACCGTACCGAGGTCTATCCGGAGGACGTGCAGGAGCTCGCGCGCTACATCCTCAGCCACCGCGTCTGGCTCGGACCCCACGCCGCAAGCCACGGCGTCACCGTTGAAATGGTGGTCGACGACATCGTCGATCGCGTCCCGGTGCCATGACCGGGTTGGGAGTTGCGGAGGAACCGCTCGTCAACCTCCGCGAGATCGCGGAAATCGAACTGTTCATCATCAAGCGCATGAAGGAGTTCACGCTCGGCGACCACGCCAGCGTGTTCAAGGGGAGCGGCTTCAACTTCGTCGGCGTGCGCGACTGGGAGCCCGGCGATCGGATGTCGTCGATCGACTGGGCGCAGTCGTCGATGACGAACTTCAGCCCGATGATCACCCGCGATTTCGAACAGGACAGCAATGCCACCATCGTGGCGGTGGCCGACGCGTCGCTCTCCACGCGCTGCGGCGTGCACGGGGTGCCGATCGCCGCCGCCATCGCGCGGGCGGTCGCGGCGGCCGGGCTGTCGGCGATGTTCTTCCAGGACCTGTTCGGCCTGGTCACGTTCGACGATCAGTTCCAGCAGCTCGCGTCGGCGCGCCCGCGGATCGGCCGCTCGCATCTGCTGTACTGCCTTGACCTCTATCAGAATCGCCGGACCATCGATCCCGACGAGGAACGCCGCGACATCATCGTGGCCATCGAGAGCCAGCTGCGGAAAGCGTCGCTGGTCCCGGTGATTTCGGACTTTCTGTTTCCTGATGCGCAGCGGCTCGTTCAGGAGATGGCGCTGCTGAACGCCGTGCACGACGTGTTTCTGGTGCTTGCCGACGTGCGCTTCGCGTATCAGCTGCCCGCCGTGGCGGACGGGTGGGTCGAGGCGTACGACGTCGAGAGCGGCCGAACGCGGGTGCTGTCGCGCCGCGAGCTGCGGCGGCTCGCGGACCGGGTCGGCGCCTGGCAGGATCGCATTGAGGCGCTCGCGCGCGCATCAGGGCTCGACGTCGTCCGCGTCGGCCTGGACCGGTGGCAGATGGAAACCGCGCTCGTGGAGTTCACCGCCGAGCGGCGGCTACGGAAGATGTAAATGAAATCCCACATCCCAAATCCCAAACCCCAAATCCCAACGCTCATGCGACACCGATTCTGCTTCGCCCTCGTGGTCGTCCTCCTCGGCGCGGTGCCCACGCATGCGCAGACGAAGCGCGCGCCCCGACCCGGAGAGGTTGAATCGGATCCAATCCGCTGCTGGTGGAAAGCGGATCGCAGCGCCATTCGCGTCGGCGAGCGCTTCACCCTGGTGTTGACCTGCGGCGTCATCGAAACGGCGAACATCAAGGTCGTGCCGGCGGTCAATCAGCTCGAGCCGGGTGCGATTTCGCTGACACCGTTCGAGGCCGTGGCCGGCAACCGCCACGAGGATGTCGTCGCGCCGCCGTGGCGGTATATCCAGTACGAGTACGCGATGCGCCTGCTGAGCGAGGGCTTCTTCGGCCAGGACGTCAACATCCCGTCGCTGACGGTCACCTACAACCTGCAGGCCGCGGGTACGACCGGGAGCTCGGAAGGACGCGATCAGACCTACGTGCTGCCGCCGCTGCCGATGCGGGTGCTGTCGATCGTCCCGCGCAGCGCCGCTGATATCCGCGACGCCTCGGGCCAGACGTTCGCCAACGTCGAATCGCGGCGCAACCGCGCCACGGCCGCGATCGTGGGTGCCTCGATTGCCTTCGCGTTTGCGGGTGTGCTGGCCGCTCTGGCGCTGGTACGGCTTGCCGGCCGGTTCCGCGTGCGCGGCGCGAAGGTTGTTCGTCCGCTTCCTGCCGCCACCGTGCTGCGCGGCGCGATGGCCGCGCTGCGCAGCGCCCGCAGCGACGCCGCGCGCGACGGGTGGACGCCCGCGCTGATGTCCCAAGCTGTCGCCGCCCTTCGAATCGCCGGCGCGGTAGCGCTCGGCCGCCGCGTGGCGCAGCGGCACGTGACGAACGTCGCGTCCGGACGCGTCGGGCAGATCGAGGTGCGATCCGGACTGCTGCGGCGCAAGCGCGTGCTCCTGTCGGCTGCCACGACTCCAGCGGCGCTCATGGCCGCGATCGAGACCAGCAGCGGCGCTGCGTCGCGGGAGACCCTGCAGCCCATTCTCGAAGCGCTGCAGCTGTTCAGCACCGCGGTATATGGACGCGCCGGGGAGGCCGACACCGTTGCACTCAGTACGGCGGTCGACAATGCCGCCGCTCCGGTGCGCCGGCTCTGGCTCCGCTCGCTGATTCCGTTTGGCGCCGCCCGCGGCGCCGCAGTTTCGTCCATGCCGACGCGTGCGGGATCGGCGGCATGAATGCAGAATTCTGAATTCTGCATTCTGAATTCTGAATTTGCCCTATGACCGAGGCCTTCGTCATCGCGCTTCGCAACACATTCGACGAATGGCTGCGTACACGCTGGGGCGATCTGCAGTTTGCGGACGCACGGACCGCGTTGCTGGTGTTCGTCGTGCTCGCGGCGATTGCCGTGCTCGTGCTCTTCGTCCGCGCGATGCTCGGCACGCGCGCCGGGCGGACCCATGTGACGCTGCCGGCGCTGTTGCCGGAGATGCGCCGCTCGCCGCTCGCGCTGGCACGGCACCTGCCCTTGCTGCTGTTCGTCGCCGGCCTGCCGTTTTTCGGCGTCGCACTGGCCGATCCGCACACCGGCTTCACGCGCGAGGAGGTGTCCTATCCTGGCCGCCGCATTGCGCTGCTCGTCGATGCATCCACGAGCATGGTGATGCAGTTCAAGACCGAGAGCATGAAGACGCAGGGAGAGGCCACGTTCTTCACGGCAACTGCAGGCGCGGAGGAGTTCATCAAGCGGCGGATGAACGGACCCTATCGCGATCTCGTGGCGTTGATTCAGTTCGGCAACCAGGCGTACGTCGTCACCCCCTTCACGACGGATTACGAGAACATCCTCCTCAGCATCCGGCTGGTGAGCGACCCGCGCGAGTGGGGCCGTTTCAGCGACTGGGGCACGACGATCGTCGAGGGGATCGAGCAGGCGACAAAGCTGTTCAAGACGTTTTCGTTCATCAACGCGTCCGGCAATCTGATGGTCGTCTTCACGGACGGCCGCGACTCGGATCTACAGCCGAAGGGCCGGCCGGTGGAGAACCTGATCGCCGAGGCGCGCACCTGGAAGATCCCTGTGCACATGGTGCGCACCGCCTACAACCGCCGCGAAGGCGAAGTGGTGCAGGACAAGATCTGGCGGCCGACCGTCGAGCGCACCGGCGGACGCTTCTACGCGGTATACGACGAGGAATCGATGCGCCGCACGCTGCGCGAGATCGACCGCCTGTCGCCGGGCCGGATCGACGTGCGTGAGTACAGCGTGCAGCGGCCGCGCTATGCGGGATATGCGCTCGTCGCCACCGCATTGTGGCTGACCGCGGCGTTGTTGAAATTGAGCTTTGGGGTGTTTCGGACGTTCCCGTAACACGAAGGCACGAAGAGATCGAAGGGCACGAAGAAGAACAGCAAACGTGTTGTTCGTGATCTTCGATCCCTTCGTGTCTTCGTGGTTAACACCGGAAAAAGTTGGAGGAACCTGTGAAGAGCGTGACCGCCTATCTCGTCGCCGCCGCCGTTTTCTTCGCGGCCGGTGTCGTGGCCCTCACCGCGGCGCGCCTCGAGCGCTCGCTGGCCGACGCACAGGAGCGATCGTCGACGCAGCAATACGCGCTGGCACGGGCCAGCCTCGACGATGCACAGGGCTACCTTCGCTACGCGCAGTGGGTGCCGAAGCTTGGCGAGGAGACCGTCAGGGAAGTCCGGGCGCGGGAAGCGGCGCTCCAGTACTGGCAGGGCGACTACGCGGCGGTCCTGCCGGCGCAGGCCGAACCGGTCGCGGCCGTTGACGAATCCAACGTCGAGCTCCAGCTCGTCGTCGCGAACGCGGCGTTCCGGAACGGCCTCAAGGGCGTTACCGAGCGAAATGCCGCAATCCAGGTGCTGAACGAAGTCGCCAATGGCTACATGACCGTCCTGAAGAACAACGTCTGGCATGAGGAAGCCGCGTACAACTACGAGTACGTCGTGCGTCTCCGTGACGAGATTGCCAAGGGCCGCCGGCCGCCCTCGGAACAGCCGGAGCAGGGCATGGACCTCGGTGAGAGTGGTGCCCCGTCGGAGGCGACGACGACGAAAGGCTTCCAGATCTACGTGCCGTTGCAGGGAGAAGAGAAGGCGCCCGAAGGCGGCGACGCGGGGAAGGCGAGCGAAAAGGCACGCAAGGGGTGATTCCGAAGGTTACGCTCGAGACGTTCCGGTTCGAGTCGCCGGCGCTGCTGTGGCTGCTGACGGTTCCCGTCGCCCTGATGATGGTGTGGTGCTGGCGGGTCGTTCGGCGGCGTGCCGACGCGCGCCGCCTGGCCGCGGCACGCGTGCTTCCGGTGCGCGAGCGCTATAACTTCGCCGGCGACCTCACATTCTGGCTGGCGGCGCTCGTCGCCTCGGCGCTGCTCATCGTCGCCATCGCCAAGCCGCAGGCGCGCATCGCCCTCTCGCGCCGCGCCAGCGCCGACATCGTCATCCTGCAGGACGCATCGGCTTCGATGTATGTGGCTGACGTGCGGCCGGATCGGTGGCGGCGTTCGGTCGCATTCCTGCGGACGTTTGCCGAGGCGTTGAGCTGGCGCGGCGACCGCGTCGCGCTGGCGCTGTTTGCTCAGCTGGCCGCCCCGCAGGTGCGGCTGACCCGCGACCCGAACTCGCTTTTTTTCTTTCTCGATCACCTCGGCGACCACTCGCCCTTTGCCCTCGAGAACCTCACCACCTGGGACACCAACATCGAGGAAGGCATCCGATGGGGGCTGAACCTGATCGAGAAGGATCAGGATCTGTTCGGCAAGAGCGGCAATCCGAAAGCGTTCCTCGTCGTCTCCGACGGCCAGTCGTGGACCGGCGACGTTGCCCGCGCGCTGCAGACCGCCAAGGATCGCAAGGTGCCGGTCTTCGTCGTTGGTGTCGGGACTGCTGTCGGAGGCATGATCCCCGAGCCACTGGCGCTGGACGGTTCACGGCCGCCGCCGAGAATCCGTTCGACGCTGGACCGCAGGTCGCTGCTGCAGATCGCCGTGGCCGGCGGCGGCGAGTACTTTGAAATCGGCGAGGAATCCGACCGCACCATCGCCTTCCGGATTGTCGATCGGCTCCGCGCGCGCGCGGCGAACGCCGAACCGGTGGAGACGTTCGAGGACCTCTACAAGCAGGCGCTGATGGCGGCCGCTCTCGTCCTCTGCCTGGGTGTCCTTGTCGTCCGCAAGCGGACCGAACTCGCCTGGCACGCGGCGGGCGCGATGTGCGTCGTCCTGCTGCTGGCGAGCGTGATGTAGATAAGGCCGATCCGCTTCGGCGGCGCTTCGGGCACACGTCGTTCCGCCCAGGTCAGGAAGATGTGATCAGTGCCGTGCTCGAGGGGCGCGACGTGCTTGCTGTGATGCCGAAGGCATGGGGATCGATCGGCGCCGACATCGAGGCTGTCGTCCATGCTGCGCCGATGATTGCGTATGCCCAGACCGCCGGCTGCCTGCGCGCGGCGATCCTGCGCCACTTCGGCGACCCTGCGGCGCGCGACCCGTGCGGAGCGTGCGGTGCTGGCGATCGCCGCGAGCCGGTCGGCGATGTCGATGCACCTGCGGCGCCCGGGCGCCCTGCCATGGCTTCGCGCGGTTTCAGTGCGGCCGGTGCAGGCTCGACCGCCTCGTGCCGTTTTCCTGTAAGGGGCGTGCGGTCTGTCCGAGCTGTGGCGGTCGGCGGATGGCTGAGCGTGCCGCGCATCTGGTCGATGACGTCTTTCCGATCGTGCCAGTACGACAGTGGGTGCTGAGTCTGCCGCACCGCCTGCGCTACGTGCTGGCATGGGACCATCCGCTCTGCCGCGCGGTCTCGGGCGTCTTCGTGCGGGCAGTGCTTGGCGATCTGCGGCGGCGTTCGCCGCGGCGGGGGATGCCTGGTGGTCGGGGTGGAGCCGTGGCGATCATCCAGCGGTTCGGTGCCGCATTGAATCTGAATATCCACGTCCATGCGCTCGTGCTCGACGGCGTGTACAGCCAGGCGGAGGATGGGACGCTGTGGTTCGACGAGGCGACGTCGCCGACCGACGACGAGATGGACCGGCTGCTCCAGACGATCGACCGCCGCCTCCATCGTCTGCTGGCCCGGCGCGGCGTGCTGGACGATCTCGGCGAGGGGAGCGCCGCGGATCCATGGCGGGAAGAGGCCGGGCTGGCCGGGATCGCCGGCGCCTCCGTGCAGGGACGGCAGGCGCTCGGGGAGCGGGCCGGTGCGGCGGTGCGCCGCTGTGGCGCCTCGGCGAACCTGCTGGCGCTGGCGCCGTCCGGGCGCGGCCCCTGTCACGCGCGGGGCAACGGCTTCGATCTCCATGCCGCCGTCGTCGTGCCGCCGCGGGACCGGGCGCGGCTGGAGCGGTTGTGTCGCTATGCGCTACGCCCGCCGATCGCGGCCGAGCGGCTGCATCTGACCACGGACGGGCAGGTGCTGCTCGATCTGCGGCACCGGTGGGCGGATGGGACCACACGGCTGCTCTTCGAGCCGGTGGAGCTGCTCGAACGGCTTGCGGCGCTCACGCCGCGCCCGCGGATCAATCTCGTGCTGTATTACGGTGTGCTCGGCGCACGGTCGGGCGTGGCGGTCGCGGCTGCGGCCGCGCGAGGGCGACCCCGCGGTCGCCGACGACGATGCGCGCGGAGCAGGGGAGTCGTCCTCGCACAGGGCGCCGCCCGGCCCGCCGCGCACGAACCGGTTGTGGGCGGAGCTGATGCAGCGGAGCTTCGGCTTCGACGTCCTCGCGTGTCCGCGCTGCGGCGATCGCCTCGAGCTGATCGCCCTCATCGAAGACCCGACCGTGATCCGGCGCATCCTCGGTCATCTCGGCGTGCCCGCTGAGGTGTCCACGCCCCGGCCCGCACGACCGCCGCCGCTTCCACTCGGCCGGGCGGATCTGTGCTACGACGAGGACGTGCCGGCGCCCTGAGCGCTTCGCCCTACTGAGTTGAGACGGCGTGCGCGAGGGCGGTGCGATCAGGAGCGGTGTGCCCGAGGCCTGACTGCTCACATGGCCGTTCGACAGGCATGCGCACGCGGCACATGATCCGCGCTGTGCATCGCGGGCAATCCGCGCTGTGCTGACGGGAGGGTGGGGCCGCATAAGCAGCATTCCGTCAACGAGGCGCGCGCAAACCCGGCTAATGATTCCTATCGTCCATGGGGCTCGGGCTTGCGGGGCGGCATGACGAGGCCCGTCAACTGCTGAACAACCTCCGCGATACGCTGACGCTCCCGACGTTTCGAGTCTGGTGGGATTACCTCATGGCGTGGCTCGATCGCCGGCCGGACGACATGAAGCGGCATATGGCGACGATGGCAACCGTGAAGATCCAGTTCGACCCGGAAGCGATCTTCCTGGAGGGATGGATGCTCTGTGAGGTCGGTGCGCTCGACGACGGACTCGCAGACCTGCAGCACGCCGTTGCCAGACGGTACTTCGCCGCCTCGACGCTCGACCGCAGCCGTCATTTCGATCCGCTGCGATCCAATCCGGTGTTCCGCACCGTGCTTGCGGACGCGCATACTGGCCGCGACCGCGCGCTGGCGTCATTCCGCGAGGCCGGCGGCGAGCGACTGCTCGGACGCCATCCGATGCGAGCGGCATGAGGACGCTTACCGCGGTCGCCTCGAAAACAGCACAGCGTGGTCCGGAGCCGTGCATGTGACGACCCGGTTACCGCGGCCATCCTCGTTTATGACGATCGCCTTCATATAGCCATCCAGAAATCCGGATAGTCGCTCCTCGACGATCGTGACCCTGGTGGTTCCGTACGCGAGGAACTCCCCTCCCGCCAGCCACCACTCCTCGACGCCAAGCTCGAATATGACTTCGTTCGTCGCGCCTAACCGGCCAGGAAATCTGTCGGGTTGTCCCCACGACCAGCCGGACGGGTAATCCACGTGGACCATCAGCGAGTCGTCCGCCGCCTGCTCGATTGTCGCGGTGTACGTGCGCGTCTGCAGTTCGTTGGGAAGCTCGGATCGGCATCGGCTCGACGCTGCGATCGTCAGCGAATACGTTCCACTCAGAGCGCCCTCCACTACACTGGCTGGGCTCGGCTCACTCGGGCTCGGACTCGGCTGGGTTGGCGTATCGCACGCCGCCGGCAGGGAGGACAGGACCAGTCCGGCGAGTGCTCTCAAGAAAGAAGTCGGCTTCAGCCCTCTCGCTAATCTCATCATCTCGCAGCAGGCGCTCGCACGTTGCCAGAAGGCGTCCGCCGCCCGCAAGAACGAACCGGTTACAAATGCCGCTGTTACGGTTACGTACGTCCATTCAGTCATCGGACCGAGATGAGCGGGCTCGTATAATCGTCGCCGCATGGACATCGCGCAGGTTCCTCCCGCGGCCGTTCACGCGCAACTCGTTCGAATCCTCGCCAGCGACACCTTTCGCGGCGCGGAACGCTCGAAAACACTACTCACGTTCATCGTCGAGGAGGCGCTTCAGGGGCGGGCCGGCCGCCTGAAGGACTACACCCTGGGCGCCGAAGCGCTGGGTCGCGGCGACGGGTTCGATCCACGCGCGGACCCTATCGCCCGGGTGGAGGCGTCACGACTGCGGTCGCGGCTGTGCTGACGGGAGGGTGGGGCCGCATAAGCAGCATTCCATCAACGAGGCGCGCGCAAACCCGGCTAATGATTCCTATCGTCCCGCCATCGTAAGTTCGACCTGCGCCATAATCTCGCAGTGACCTCTCCTGGTCGGACGCCCCTGGCCGACGACACTCCGCTCGACATCGAGGCACGCCAGGTTGCGCTGTGGCAGCGGATGTCGCGTGACGAGAAGGCGGTGCTTGTCGCTGGTTTGTGCCGCGGCGTACACGAGGCCGCGAAAGAGGGCGTCCGGCGTCGATATCCTGGCGCCACCGCACGCGAACAATTCCTGCGACTCGCGATACTGCGACTCGGACGCAATCTGGCCGTGCAGGCCTTCCCGGACGCAGCCGACCTGCGGGAGTAGTCGCGTCGTGGACGACGCCAATCCCTGGACAATCGTCGCCGACGTCGCACGCGTGCTCGAGGCGCTGGGCCTTCGCTATGCCGTTGGCGGATCGCTGGCCAGCAGTGTGGCAGGTGAGCCGCGTTCCACGCAGGACGCTGACATCTCCGTCGACCTTCGACCCGAGCACGTCGATGCGCTGCTCGACGGTCTGTCGGCCCGCTTCTACGTGCCGGCGGAACGCCTCAGGCGCGCCGCCAGCGAGCGGCTGAGCGTCAACATCATCCACCTCGACACCGCCATGAAAGTGGACCTTTTTGTCGCCGGCGGGACGCCCATCGATGAGGAGGTTCTCCGCCGCCGTGTCCCGTTCTCGCCGCCGTCGGCTGCTCACGTCCTGTACATCTACACCCCTGAAGATGTGCTGTTGCACAAGCTTCGCTGGTACCAGCACGCCGGCGCCACGTCGGACCGCCAGTGGCGCGACATCGTCGGCATCATTCGAGTCCAGGGACCGGCGCTCGATCGCGGCTACCTCCGCCGATCGGCCGACACGCTCGGCGTATCCGAGCTGCTCACGCGCGCGTTTGCTGAGACGTGAATCGAGACGATAGAACCAGACACCCTATGAATTGTTCGCGCGCTATTTCACCGCCGCAGCGGGAATTGCACGGCATCGTTTTTTACATTGGCTCAATCCGCAGCAACGCCGCCTGCGTTTCTTCCGTCACCACGTAAAGCAGCCCGTCCGGCCCTTGCCGCACGTCGCGAATCCGCTGGTGCAGATCCCGCAGCAGCGACTCGCGCCGCAGCTCCTGCCACTGGTCGTTGAACACGATGCGCTGCAGCTGGCCGGTTGGCGACATCTCGCCTTCGCGCATGCCGCCGACGAACAGGTTGCGGCGCCAGTTCGGAAAGCGGTCGCCGTTGTAGAAGGTCATTCCCGACACGGCGATCGACGGCACCCAATAGACCGTCGGCTCCTCGAAGCCGCGAGCGGCGTGCGCGGCGTTGAACCGCGGACCGAGGTAGTCGCGCCCGTAGCTGGCAAACGGCCATCCGTAGTTCCGCCCGGGCAGGATCACGTTGACCTCATCGCCGCCGTTCGGTCCCTGCTCGGCCGCCCAGATCTCGCCGTTGTATGGATTGGTGGTCAGCCCAAGCTGATTGCGGAACCCCAGTGCGTAGATGTACGGCTTGTAATCCTTCCTGCCGGCGAACGGGTTATCGGGCGGCAGCGAACCATCGTCGCGCATGCGAATGAGCTTGCCGGCGTAGTCGTTGCCGTGCTGCGGCCGATCGAGGCTGGCGGGAGGACCGGTGCCCGGGCCGCCGATCGTCATGTAGAGCATCCCGTCACGGCCGAACGTAATCCGGCTGACCTCGGTATCGACGTCGTCCGACAGGAAAATCTCCTTCACGTCGGTCAGCCCCTGGCCGTTCCACACCGCGCGGCCGACGGCATTGCTGGCGAGGTTGTTCCCGATTGGCTTGTGGTAGGTGAAGTAGACCCATCGGTTCTGCGCGTAGTTCGGGTGCAGGATGATGTCCATCAGTCCCGCTTCCGTTCCGCGATAAATGACCTGCGGCACGCCCGGCACCGGTTGCGGGTCGATGACGCCGTTGCGGACGACGCGCAGTGCGCCGGCACGCTCGGTGATGAGGAAGGTGCCATCCGGAAGAATGGCGAGCCCGTACGGATTCGAAAAGCCCTTCGTGACAACAGAGACGCGGATGTTCGCCTCGGTCGTCTGGAACGTCCACGGCCCAGCGCCGAGCGGCGGCGATGGCAGCGGTTTCGGGCCGGGCGGGACGACGCCGCGCATGTCGCGCACGACAGGGTAGGGATACTTCGCCTGTGCGGGATTCGGCGCCGGCTGCTGCTGCGCGGCGGCGAGGACCGCGGCCGCGATCACACAGCAGGCAGTCGGCAATGCGAGACGTATTCGAACCCTCATCGGCGATCTCCTTCCTCCTGTCTCGTTCACTCGTTGGTCGTCATTCTATTGTCCGGCGGCGACGCAGGACGGCGACCGTTTCCACGTGGGCCGTGTGCGGAAACATGTCCAGTGGCTGCACGGACGCGATCTCATAACCACGTCGCGCAATCTCTCGAGAATCCCGGGCCAGCGCTTCCGGGTTGCAGGAGATGTAGACAGCCAGCGGTGGTTTGAGGCCGCTGAAGACTCCTGTGATGACCTGCGCCGAAC
Source organism: Vicinamibacteria bacterium (assembly GCA_025938035.1). The sequence continues at coordinate 10,021 of JAICQE010000021.1, read as the reverse complement.
ACCCCGCCCGTGGTGGATCGACGATCACAACGTCGAACCGCTGTCGCAGCCTGTGCAGCGCATCCTCGACACGACGGGCGACGAACTGGCACTGGTCCGCGCTGATGCCATTCAGGCGGCGGCTCGCCTCGCCGTCCTGCACCGCGTCGCGGCTTTCTTCGACCGCCGTCACCCGCCTGCCGGCGCGGGCCAGGGCAAGGGCGAACAGCCCCGTACCCGCGTACAGATCGAGCACGGTCGAGGCCTGCGGAACCGCATCGACGACGAGGCGGACAAGGATGTCGGCGGCTCGCACGTTCGTCTGGAAGAACGCGGTAGGCGAAATGAGGAACGAGAGCCCGGCGACCTCTTCGCGCAGCCGATCGGCGCCGGCGACGCGCCGTGTGTCGCGTCCGAAAATGTACGCGTCGCCACGCGGATGAAGGTTGACGTGGACGGACGTGGTCGCGCCGTCCTTGTCGAACACCTGACGCGTCACGTTGCGGAGGCGCCCGTCTGCCGGGCCGGTCAGGATAAGTGCGGCCATGACCTCCGGCGTGTTCGCGGCAACCCTGACCGCAAGACCCTTCATTACACGATCACGCGGACCCGACCCGTCTCCGCGAGGCTTCGGCGACGTCCGCGCCACGCTGTCGAGCGCATCACGGAACCCGAAGGCGAGGGCATTGCCGCGCTCGTCGTGTACTGGACAGGCGGTGACGGGAATCACGCGCCGAGTGCCGCGCGCGTAATGTCCCATCGCCAGCGAACCCCGGGGTCCGGGGCCAAACACGAAATGAACCTTCTGCCGGTATCCCCATGGCGAATCGATCTGCGCCGCCGTCGATGTTGGCAGGGCCGCCGGCGCCTGAGGAACGGCCTCGCGCAGCAGTCGTGTGACCAGCTCGGACTTGAGACGCAGCTGCTCCGGATAGGCGATGTGCTGCCAGGTACACCCGCCACAGCCTCGTCGGTCGTAGTGTCCGGCTTCAGCCGGACCCGTGAAACCGAAATGCGGGCAGCGAGGCGCGACGCGATGTGGGGATTGCCGCAGGATCTCCTCGACGACGCCGACGTACGATCCTTCGCGCAGCCGCCGCACGCTGGCGCGCACCTGTTCTCCGGGAATCGTGAACGGAACGACGATCACCTGACGGCCATGGCGTGCGACGCCGTCGCCGCCGGCGTTCAGGTGATCGATGAGGAGTTCGCGGCTATCTGACGTCGAGCAGCTCCACGTCGAAGATCAGCGTCGCGTTCGGCGGGATGGCGCCGCCGGCACCCTGGGCCCCATAGCCGTAATCCGGCGGGATCGTCAGTGTCCGGCGGCCGCCCACCTTCATGCCCGCGACCCCTTCGTCCCATCCGCGGATCACCTGCCCCCTGCCGAGGCGGAACGCGAATGGCTCACCGCGATCGCGCGAGCTGTCGAACTTCTTCCCTTTGTGATCCGGCTTGCTCTGGTCGTAGAGCCAGCCGGTGTAATGCACCGTGACAGTTCTCCCGGCGGCGGCCTCGTGACCGCCGCCAGTGGTTTCGTCGGTTCTGATCAGTTCCGTGATGTTCGACTGTCCCATGTTCTCCTCGGCGTTCTCCTCGGCCGCGCAGGCGCCTGCAGCGGCAATCACGGCGATGACTATCGCGACCCTGTATAGCTGACGCGCCATATCCGTCCTTTGGCATCCTCCGTTACGACGAGCGAGCCGTCCGGTGCCTGCGCGATGCCAACCGGCCGGTACACGGCATCGTTGGGCATCTTCACGACGTCCTTGCCGGCGAAACCGGAAGCAAAGACCTGACTCTCGCCGGACGGCTGCTCACCCTTGAATGGAACGAAGCGGATGTTGAAGCCGGCTTGCGGAAACGGCATCCGGTTCCAGGATCCGTGGAATACGACGAATGCGCCGTTGCGGTAGGACGCGGGGAACTGCGTCCCGGTGTAGAACGTCATGCCGACCGGCGCGTTGTGCGCCGGGAACGTCGCGATCGGCTTGTCGTACTTGGCGCAGTCGCCTTCCGACTTGCCGTCGCCGCCGTACTCCGGATTGAGCAGGCGCTTCATCGTCGCCAGATCGTAGAAGCAGTACGGCCAGCCGAAGTTCGAACCCTGTTTCAGCAGCTGCATCTCCTCGGCCGGGCGCTCGGCGTTGTCCTGCGCCGTGAATGACTTCGGCCACAGGGTATCGAGCTGATCGCGTCCGTTCTGCGCCGCATACAGCTGCCGCGACGCTGGATTCCACGCCATGGCGACGGTGTGCCGGATGCCCGTCGCGAACCGTCGCGACGCCTCGTGCTTCTGGCCGGCCTTGCCGGCTTCGTACTTCCAGACCCCGCCGTGCAAGGCGAGCTGGCTGCACGGGTTCTCGCCGGGAGCACCTGGACGCCTGTCCGGATTCTGACACGCGTTCGTCGGCCCTCCGACGTGGACATACAGCGCGTTGCCGTCACCGATCGCGATCGACTTGGCGGAATGTGGATTTGCGCGCGGCAGCGCGTCGACGATGACTTCCGGCTGACTGGTGGGGACGAGCGACTTGCCGTCGAGACGGAAGCGCACTACGCGCTGGTCGGCACCAACGTAGAGATAGCCGTTGTTCAGCAGAATGCCGGTTCCCTGGAGACCAGGTCCGAACTTCTCAATCTGCTCGTACCTGCCGTCCCGGTCGGCATCGCGCAGGGCCACGACACCAGGTGTCGGCGGGCCCGATGGCGGCGGGGCCAGAGGACCGCCGGCGACCGCCAGCACGGTGTAGATGTCCCCGTTCGGCGCCACCGCAACGTGACGCGCGGGCGCCGCCACGTCGGCGATCACTTTCGCGCAGAAGCCCGGTGGCAGCGTCAAGCCGCCGTTGTCCGGATCGCAGGTGTTGGCTCGATTCTGTTGCGCGACTATGGTTGCGGTCGCCGAGGAGATGAGGAGCGCGATAAGAAGTCTTCGCATCCCCCCATCATAGAAGGCCGAAGGGCCAACGCCCAAGGGCCAAGGCCTCAGGGTTTCCTCACGGCGCGTGGAACGTGGTGCTTTCCGCGAGCAGCGCGCCGTCGATGCTCAGGAGCACGCACCGGACCTCGGCATTCGGCGGGAACGTCGTGACCAGCTCCTGGTCGGTCCGGAAGGTGCCCTGCCGACTCACGTCAACGATCGCCGTGGTCCTGAACCCATCAGCCCTGATCAGGTGGAAACGAATCACCGTGCCTGGCGTGCCTGCACCTTGTGCTTTGAGCCGAAACCCGAGCCGAGCGCCTGCGAGAGTGCAGCTTCCAGAGTGTCCCGAGAGATTGGCTTCAGCCATCTCGTACGTGACACGTCTCGTCGAGGCGACTGTCGCGGTTTCGACGGGGACCGTTTCGTCATCGCTCGTTGCCGACAGCGCCGCATCGGCGGGAGCACTCGGACCGGCAGGCGTATCCAGTCCACCGTGGCATGCCGCTGCAAGCAACCCACAGGCAGCAAGCCCGGCAAGCCGGGCAAAACCCGCTGAAAGTGAAACGCGACGATCGCAAATCGTAAACATGGCAGTGCCGCTCCTGATTCTCAAAGGCAGGGCAGGGGCTGTCATGGTTTCTGGGCAATCTGCGTTCCGCGTCACATGCGGCCGTTATTTGCGCATTCCTGGGAATCGGTCGTCGGAGGCCCGGGCGGGTTTCGTTCGGTCACGTGACGAAGTTGTTGATGGCGCCTGGGGCTGCCCTGAAGCTCCGTCCGCGGGGATTTGACACAATGACCCCCAAGGGAGGCTGACGTGAAACGTGGTGTTCGTTTCGTCCTGGTGTTCATTGGGCTGGCGGTGGTGGTGTCCATCGCGGGTCTGGCGATGATGTTTCTCGTCGTGTCGCGCGGGCCGACGGTTCCGTCGACGGCCGCGCTCGTCCTCAGACCCGGCGGCGAGATCGGGGAAATCCTTCCCGACGACGTGTTCGGGCTGATTGGCGGCTCGAACATTACCGTGCGGACGTTCGTCAGCGCGCTGGAAAAGGCCCGCCGCGATCCACGTATCAAGACCGTGGTGCTGATGCCATCGACACTGTCACTTCCGTACTGGGCGAAGGTCCAGGAGCTGCGCGACGCGATCATCGACTTCAAGAAATCGAAGAAGACCGTCGTCGCCTTCCTCGAGTACGGGGGCGATCGTGAGTACTACCTGGCGAGCGCCGCCGACAAGGTCTACCTGCTTCCCACCAGTTCCCTCGACCTGACCGGCGTGGCGTCATACGAAATCTTTCTGCGCGGCGCACTCGACAAGATCGGCGCCGTTCCGGACTTCCTGCACGTCGGCGAGTACAAGACGGCCGTCAACCAGTACACGGAGAAGGGCTTCACGCCCGCCCACCGGGAGATGTCGGAGTCGCTCAACCGCGATATGTACGACCAGCTGGTCCGGGGGATTGCCGACGCGCGCAAGAAGAGCGAGCAGGAGGTGCGCGCGCTGATCGACCAGGGGCCGTTCACGCCGGAGGATGCGCTGCGTCACGGGCTCGTCGACGAGCTCGCCTACGAGGATCAACTCGACGATCGCGTGCCCGAGCTGCGCTCCGGCTCGCGGGAGACACGGCGGATCGAGGGCCGGGACTACTCGCGTGTCCGGGCCGAGTCGGTAGGCTTCCGGCCGCGCTCCCGCATTGCCGTCATCTACGCGGTTGGCGTCATCACGTCTGGACGGAGCGGCTTCGATCCGCTGAATGGACCGACCGTCGGGTCCGAGACGCTCGTCGAGCAAATCCGCGAGGTGCGGGATGACGATTCCGTGAAAGCCATCATCCTGCGCGTGGACAGCCCGGGCGGGTCGTCGGTGGCCTCCGACGTGGTCTGGCGTGAGCTGATGATCACGCGCGACCAGAAGCCATCGCGGCCGCTGATTGCGTCGATGTCGGACCTGGCGGCCTCGGGCGGCTATTACATTTCGATGCCGGCGCACGTCATCGTGGCGCAGCCGGCGACGCTGACGGGGTCGATTGGCGTCTACTACGGCAAGATCGCGCTCGGCGGCACGCTCAACAAACTGGGCTTGACGACTGAGACGGTCACGTCGGGGGCGAACGCGGACATCTATTCGCCGTTCGAGCCGTTCAAGCCCGATCACCGCACGCGGATCCAGGATCACATGCAGGGCTTCTACGAGAACTTCGTCGAGAAAGCCGCGGAATCGCGCAAGACCACACCTGAAAAGATCGACGCCGTCGCACAGGGCCGCGTCTGGACCGGGCGTCAGGCGCGTGAGAACGGCCTGGTGGACGCGCTGGGCGGCCTCGACACCGCGGTGCGAATCGCGAAAGAGCGCGCGCGCATTCCACCCGGCGAAGACGTGGAACTCGTCGCCTATCCGCGCCGGCGCAGCGTGTTCGAGGCATTGACCGCGCAGTTCGGCCGCGGCGTGAACGTCTGGAGTGTGCTGGCCAGTGGGGCCGAGCAGCGTGCGGTTGGCGCGCTGTCGGCGCCCGTGCGGCTGTTCCGCCGTGGCGAGCCGCTGGCGCTGATGCCGTTTACGTTTGTTCGATGAACGTTCGAGTCGTTCGAGTGGTGCGAATCGTTCGAGACGTTGACGAGTGAGGCAGCGTCCGCTCGTCCTGTTCTTCCTTCTCGCCTACGCGGGCGGATGGCTCGTGTTCGTTCCGCTCGTGCTGTTGCAGGGGTCGCTGCTGTGGACGGCACTGGCGACGCTTGCGCCGACGATCGCGGCCGTCATCACACATCGCGTAACCAGCGGGAATTACCGCGCGGTGCGCCTCCTCGCCGGATGGCCGCGCGCGCTCGCCGCCGGGCTCGCCGGGGCGCTGCTGATGATGTTCACCTACGTCGTGCTGCCGGGAAACACCGCGACGGACCCGAGCCGGCTGCAGTGGTCGGCGCTGGCGTCGTTGAGTGTCTATAACTATTCGACGCTCCTAGGCGGCCCCCTGGGCGAAGAGCCCGGCTGGCGAGGCTACGCGCTGCCGCGGCTGGAAGCCGCGCTCGGCCCGGTGCGTGGAACGCTCCTCCTCGCCCTGCTCTGGGTGGGGTGGCATCTGCCGATGTTCTTCTATCCAGGTTGGGTGAGTGCTCCGCTGTGGATCTACACGCTGATCCTCGTCGGCGCGTCCTTCATTCTGACGTTCGTCACCAACCTCGCACGGTTCAACGTGCTCGCTCCGATTGCCGCGCACGCCGCGTTCAACACCGTCTCTGGATGGCTGGCTGGATTCTTCGCCCACACGCGCCCCAATGTCGGCGTGCGGTTCGAGCTGGTGCTGGCGCTGTGCGGACTTGTCGTCAGCGCGGTCCTGATTGGAGCCACGCGCGGCCGGCTGCGCTATGAGGAAAGGCCGACCTAAAGGTCGGCCTCTACTTGATCCCCGACCCCTGATCCCTGGTCCCTGGTCCCTGGTCCCTGGTCCCTGGTCCCCGCTCCCCAATCTACCGCACCGCACACGACGACGTGCTGTTCATCGCCGTCCGTGTCACCTTGACGAAGTCTGCATGCCTCAGATCTGCTGCGCGTCGAGGAGCCGGCGGATCACGTCGGCCTTCACTTCAATCTTCAGCCGCTCCTTTGCCTTGGTCATGTACGAGGCGAAGAAGCGCGCGCGGCGCTCGTTCACGAGCTCGGCGCGGAAACGCTCACGCGCCAGCCGGAACTCCTCCGGCGTCACGTCATCACGATCGACGACGCGGACGATGACGGTGGCATTGGGGGTCTGAATCGGATCGCTGATCCCGCCCTTCGGCAGTGCGAACGCCACCTTCTCGACCTCGGCACTGACGCCGACGTCGGGCAGCGCGCTGCCACGGGCGACCAGCTCGCTTTCCTTGGCCTCGAAGCCCTGCGCCTTCGCCGCCGCCGCGAAGTCCGACGCCGACTTCAGCTGCGCCGCGATCGCCGCCGCGCGCTGGCGGCTCAAGTCGGTGGCCCGTGAGCGAATCAGGTCTTCGCGCGCCCGATCCTTGACCTCGTCCAGGTTGGGTGTGTACGCCTCTTTCGTGCCGGTCACCGTGATGAAGACCGGACCGCGCGAGGACGCCAGCGGCTCACTGACCGCGTTGTTCTGCATCGTGAAGGCCGCGTCCGCGACCTGGGGCGCAGCGCCCAGTCCCGGCACCGGCTCGGCGCGCTGAAAGAAGCCGCTTTCCTCGACCTTCAGCCCGAGCTCCGCGGCCACCTTGTCCAGATCGGCGGGATTCTTCACGCGACTGGCAAGCTGCTGTGATCGTTCCGTAATCTGCCGATCGGCAATCTGGGACGCGAGGATTTCCTGGATGCGCGGGCGCACCTGCTCCAGCGGTTGCGTCGTCGCGGCCTGCTTGTCCACGACCTTGATGATGTGGAAACCGTACTGCGTCTTCACGAGATCGCTGACCTGTCCCGGCATCAGCGAGAACGCGCTCGCCTCGAACTCCGGCACCATCTGGCCGCGCGGGAAGAAATCGAGATCGCCGCCTTTCTCCTTGCTGCCTGGATCCTCGGAATACTGCTTCGCGAGTGCGGCGAAGTCCCCGCCCGCCTTCACCTTCGCCAGCAGCTCCTCGGCCTGCTTGCGGACGGCCGTTTCGTCCTTGCCGCCGGTGTTCAGCAGGATGTGGCTGGCGCGCACCCGCTCGGGCGTCTGGTACTGCTGAATGTTGTCGTTGTAATAGCGCTGGATATCGTTGGGCGGCACCGCCACGCGCTGACGCGCCTGCTCGCGGTCGAGCAGCAGGTATTTCACCTTGCGCTGCTCGCCGACGCGATAGTCCGTCTTGTGCGAGTCGAAGTACGCGGCGACGTCGGCGTCGGTGACGGCGACCTGCGATCGGAATTTGTCGGCGGTGAGCGCCACGACCTGGAGCTTGGCCTTCTCGTTGCGGCGACGGTATTCACTTTCGAGCTCGGAGTCGGACACGGCGATCCAGTCGGTGAGGGCCGACCGCAGCTTGTCCAGGATCAGGTTGCGGCGCAGTGAATCCTCGAACTGCGACTTCGTCAGCGGCGGGTTCTGCGAGAGCAGCAGCTGCTCGTAGCGCTCCTCGCCGATGAAACGGCCGTTCTCCTGCAGCTGCGGAATCGCGAAAATCTGCTGCGCGAGCTCTTCGTCGCTGACGGTGATGCCGTGGCGGTCGGCTTCGAGCAGCGCCACCTGCTCGTCGATCATCTGCGTGAGGACCTGCTGATCGACGCCAAGCTGCCGCAGCAGCTGATCGCTCATGCCGGCGCCGAACTGGTCGCGGTAGTTCTGCAGCTGCAGGAGGTAGCGCTGCTGGAAGTCGCCAGCGGTCAGCTTCTGTCCCTCGACCTCGGCGATGGCCTCACCGGGCGCGGCGCCAACCGACGTGGTCGGCTGCAGATAGTCCTGCGGAATGAAAAAGATCACCATCGTCACCGCGACCAGGCCAAGGCTCCACTTCAGCCAGCCGCGGTGCCGACGCATGCGATCGAGCATGGTCATGGACGAATTCCCTCGACGAAAAACGTCATCGTACCATGAAAGGTGGTATATTTGGTACACCTATAAGGACTTAGCGCGCTGAGCGGCGTCGCCGAGCAGCACCGCCTTCCGTTGCCATCGGTGAAACCGATTTCCTCGAAGCTTCACGTCGCGTCCCGCGGTTCGCGCGGCGGCCGGCGGGCCGATTTCGCGGCCCGGCTCAAGGGGCGCATCCGCGCTCTCCGCGCCCGCCTCGACCATCGGGACGCCATCGTTGAATCCGTCCGGGAATCCAACGAGTCGCTGGACCCGAAGAAGATTGCCGACTGGCTCGTCCGCCAGGCGCACGACTGGCTGCCGGCGCCATGCTGGGCGGTCGTCGCCCACGACACCAACGGGCAGTTGAACGTGTTGGCCGATGTCGGACTGACGCCGAGCCTCGGCCCGTCGCTCTGGACATCGGCAAACTGGGTGTTCCGCCACGGCGTCGAGTTCGCGTCCCGCGACCTGACGAAGGACTCCCGGGCCACGCCCGGGGCCGCCGGGACGGCCATCGCGTTTCCCCTGATATGCCGTCACAAGACGGTCGGGGCGCTCGTCGGCCTTGACCCGGTTCCATCGAAAGCCGCCCCGGCGCTGGGCGCGGCGCTGGTGGCCGCCGTCCGCACGGTGCTCGAGCCCGCCGCCATTGCCCTCGATAACGCAACCGCCCTGCAGAAAGCGGAGGCCTTGTCGGTGACCGACGACCTGACCCGGCTCTACAACAGCCGTTACCTCAACCAGGCGCTCCGCCGCGAGACCAAACGGGCCTCGCGCCACGGCCGCCCGCTGTCGCTGCTGTTCCTCGACCTGGACGGGTTCAAGACGGTCAACGACAACCACGGCCACCTGGCCGGGAGCAAGGCGCTCGCCGAAACGGCCGCCATCGTCCGCGGTTGCGCCCGGGAGACCGACATCGTGGCGCGGTTCGGGGGGGACGAATTCGCCCTGATTCTGCCGGATACCGGCCGGGACGGCGCATTTTCGGTGGCGGCGCGCATCCGGGAGCGGGTGGGCGCGGCTCAATTCCTGGCCTCGGACGGCCTTTCGGTGCATTTAACGGTGTCCATTGGGGTGGCCACTCTGCCGGATTCGGCCGGATCGGCCGAAGAATTACTACGAGCGGCGGACGCGGCCATGTACCGGGTGAAGGCGTCCGGCAAGAACGGGATACAAGCATTTGCGGTTAGTGAGTTGTGATCCCAATCACCATTCACCAGCCAATCACAAATCAACGATCGGAAATCAAAGATACCTATGCCTCTCGGCTCGTTCCTGTCGCTCTTCTCCAGCGATCTCGCGATCGACCTCGGTACCGCCAACACCTGCGTCTACGCGCGCGGGAAGGGCATCGTGGTCAACGAACCGTCGATTGTCGCCATCAACAAAGTCAACGGCCGCGTTGAAGCCGTTGGCAAGGACGCCAAGGAGATGCTCGGCCGGACACCGGGCAACATCGTGGCGATCAAACCGATGAAGGACGGCGTCATCGCCGATTTCGAGGTCACCGAGAAGATGCTGCGCGATTTCCTGGAGCGGGTTCTCAAGAACCGGTTCATGCCGGTCCGCCCAAAGGTCCTGATCTCGGTGCCGAGCGGCATCACCGAAGTGGAGAAACGGGCTGTGC
>JAICQE010000146.1 GCA_025938035.1 Vicinamibacteria bacterium | reverse complement strand
TGGAAAGGGCAAAACGGCCATCGCAACCCGCTGTTCCCGCCACGGCGAATGGCTCGCGGCGCGAGAGTCCCTCTTACCGCTGCTGCTCGGGACCCGCCGGGCTGCCGGCCGTCATCCGCTGCGCGGCTGCGGCGAGCTCGTCGAGGTCGAACGGCTTGCGGAGGAGGATCGTGTTCGCGCCAAGCGCCTGCACGCGGTTCGGAATCTGCGCGTCGGTCAGCGCCGTGATCACGATGACCGGAGTCGTCACGCCGGCGGTGCGAATCGAGCGGAGCGTCTTCAGACTGTCCATCCACGGCATCGAAATATCGGTGACGAGGAGATCGAACGGACCATCGGTCGCGAGGCAATCGATCAGGCCGGCTCCGCTGTCCACGCTCCGCACGTCGAACCCCAGGCTGGCCAACGCGTCTCCCACCGCGGCAAGCATGTCCGCGTCGTCATCGGCCACGAGCACTCGCGCGGGAACCATTGGTCATACCGGTAGCAGGAAGAATGCCGGGGCGTTTTTCGCGGGTTTTGTCGCCTTGGCGACCGAGCGAATGCGGTGCGCGCACCATCGGCAGTGGGTGGCAACGACATGTGTCGACCGCCACGCCAAACCCTCGTAGATCTGACAGGCGTACTGCCGGAACAACTGCCAGCTTGATCAGCTGCCGGGGCGGGTGCAGAGTTCGCGAGGATGCCGTCATTTAATGCGTGAACAGACGAGGCCTTCGCCCGCTCGTCCGACGGACGAGACCGCCGGGGACCCAAATCTGATGGGGCCGCCATGGACCGACCACGGATGCTGATCGTCGAGGATCACGAGATCGTCATCGAGGCGCTCGTCAAGCTGCTCGGCCGCCGCTACGAGATCGTCGGCACGTTGACCGATGGCCGCGGCGTCGTCGAGGAGGTCGGGCGGCTTTGCCCGGATGTGCTGCTGCTGGACCTGTCGATCCCGCACGTCAGCGGCCTCGAGGTCTTGCAGCGACTGAAGGCGCGCAAGATCCCCTTCAAGGCTGTGGTGCTGACGATGCACGCCGACCCGTGCCTGGCGGTCGAAGCGCTCAAGATGGGAGCGTCGGCGTTCGTGCTCAAGGAGTCGAGCGGGCGTGAGTTGGAGGAAGCGCTTCAGCTCGTGATCGCGGGCAGGACCTACCTGTCGCCGCAGATCATCAAACCGACCGTGCTGTTGATGGTGCAGGGCGTGGTTCCCGGCACCACCGCGCTCACGGAGCGGCAACTAGACGTTCTGCGGCTGGTCGTGCGCGGGCAGCGCGCGAAGGAGATTGCCGCAGCGCTCAGTCTGACGACGCGGTCGGTGGAGGCGATCAAATACCGGGTCATGCAGCAGCTGCAGGTCCGCTCGACCGCGGAACTCGTCCGCTTCGCGTACGAACATCGCATCGTGTCGTAAACGAAGCGGCTCGTCGCTATCGCATTTTCAAATGCGCCGAGCGCGGATTTCGTGGGGCGAGCCTTGCAGGCTCGCCTCGCGAACCCGCAAGGTTCGCGCCACGGAAGTGAAATCCGCCGCTAATGCCAGCGGCCGTAGCCGTTGAGCTCGCGCTGCTGCGGCCGTTCGCGGCGGTGTTTGATCTGACGGTATTGCGACCAGGCCATCTTCAGGCCGACGACCGTGAGGATTCCGCCGACCACGCGATCGAAGAAGTACTCCGGCAGGTAGCGCTCGGTGAGCCGTCGCGGCGTCAGGTCGCTGACCTTCGCGTGCAGCGCCGTCAGCTTGTCGTCGAGCTCGGCGCGCGTCCGGCTCATTTCTGCGCGGAGGACAGCCGCTTCGCGATCCATTCGGAATTCTCCTTCAATGTCGTAACGGTTTGCGGCGGAACGGCGTGAAACCTCCGCAGCTGCCGGCGGCCCGACGAAAGCGACACGAACCCGACCAGCGCCAGCAGGACGGCGATCGCCAGGAAGCCCGCCCACACCGGCCAGCCGAGCAGCTCGGCGATGGCTGTGGCCGCTGCCACCAGCAGAAACGCCACGCCGAAGAGCAGCGCTCCCGCCGCCAATCCGAAGCTCAGCGCTGCGGCGCGGGCGCGTCCCGCCTGTTCGCGGATTTCGACGCGCGCGAGCGCAATCTCCTCCCGAATCAGCGTCCGCAGGTCAGTCAGAATTCCACGGATCAGCCCGCCGATCGTCTCAGGACGTACCACTTCTGGATCCATACCGGTGTACGCAGCAATCGGAATGCCGATTGGGTGGCCTGGGTGGCCTGGGTGGCCTGGGTTAACTGAGTTGCCGCGGTTGCCTGCGTTTTTACCCAGGCTACTCGGGCAACCCAGGCAACCTGAGAGGCGGCGGCTCGATGTGGATGATGACGTCCGCCAGCTGAGGGAATTTCGCCATCAGCCTGTCCTTGACGATGTGTGAGATCGAATGCGCGGACTGCAGCGGCGTCGAGCCGTCGAGCCACAGATGCAGGTCCAGGAACGCGTAGTCCGCGGAGCCGCGCGTCCGGATCTTCTCGCAGCCGAGCACCTCCGGAACGGACTGAACCACCTCCCGTACGTCCGCTTCGGGAATCACAATGTGATCCGCGAGGATGCCAGACGCTTCCTGCGCGATGCTCCAGCAGGCGTGGCCGATGAAACCGGCGACGAGCACCGCCGCCAGCGGATCCAGGATCGGGTAGCCCCACCAGACGCCCACCAGCGCGCCGAGGACGGCAACCGACGTCAGCACGTCCGCCCGCGTGTGTTTGGCGTCCGCGCGCAGGACCTCGCTGTGCAGGCGGCGGCCCTGCCCGAGCTCGTACCGGACGACGCCGATGTTGATGATCAACGTCACCGTCATCAGCGCGATGCCTTCGGGAAACACACGCGGCGTGCCGCCGTTCATGAGGCGATCGATCGATGCCGAGACGACCTGTACGAGCACCACGACAAGGAAGATCAGGATGGCGAGCGACGCCATCGTTTCGTATTTACGGTGTCCGTACGGATGATCCGCGTCGGGCGGCCGGCGCGCCGCCGACACGCCGACGAGCGCGACGACGTTCGACGCAGAATCCGTCAGCGAGTGAAAGCCGTCGGAGAGGATCGAGACCGCGCCGGTCGCATACCCCAGCGCGATTTTCGCGACGGCGACGCCGAGATTGAGGAAGAGAACGCGCCAGAGGACGCGGGTGACTTCTCGATATCTATCGGTGGTCAATGCAAAATGCAAAATTCAAAATGCAAACATGACGTTGTACGCAGAAACGGGGTAAGCCATGCCGGGTTCACACCGATGCTGCGAACGCCTTTCAGTTTGCATCTTGCATTTTGCATTTTGAATTACACGCCCGGGGATGCGTTAGAAAACCCGGGCGTGCGGAATCGGCCACCAGCGGAGCTGGACCTTGCCGATGATGTATTTCTTCGGGACGAACTTCCAGTGCCGGCTGTCGGAGCTGTTGTTCCGATGGTCGCCCATCACGAAGTAGTACCCGTCTGGAATCCGTTCCGGCCCCCAGTCGTCGTGGCTGCGGTATTCCTCCGGGACGAAGTCATCGGGGATGGGCGCGCCGTTGACGTACACCTGGCCGTCGACGATCTGCACCTCGTCGCCTTCTTCGCCGATCACCCGCTTCACGAACGACTTATCCGGGTTGATGGGGTAGTAGAGCATCACGATGTCGCCGCGCCGCGGCTCGCCCATCCGGTAGACCAGTTTGTTGACGATCAACCGATCCTGATCCTCGAGCGTCGGCGCCATGCTCTGACCTTCGACGCGGGCCACCTGGAAGCCGAAGGTGACGATCAGCGTCGCGTACACAGCCGCCGACGCGAGCGTCTTGAACCACGCCACGAGCTCGTCCTTCCAGACGTTCAGCCGGTGAATGACGACGTCGCGCTGGTGATCCAGCTCGGAGCGGAGGTCGGTTCGGGTCAGAGGCTCCGACGCAGGTACTGCGGGTTCGCCCTCAGTCGCCTCCGCACGCAGCTCGCGTTCGCCGCTGTCGGCCTCCGGCTCGTCCCGCCGCAGTCCATCGGCGGAGGCGAAGGGCGCTGTCAGAGCTTCAGGTATTCCCGCAGCCGTTTCGTCTGTGCGCGGCTGACCGGGATCTCCGTCCCCTTCGCGTCCTTCATCCGAAGGATGTAATTCCGGCTGAACCAAGGGACGATCTCCTTAATCTTGTTGATGTTGACCAGATGCGACCGGTGCACGCGCCAGAACACCTCGGGATCGAGCCGTGCCTGTAAGTCGTCCAGGGTCCTGTAGTTGGACGTTCCCGCCACCTGCCCTGTCACTATGTTAATCGACTCGTCGGCCAGGGAGGCGAAGATGATTTCTTCCGCCTGAACCAGCATGAACCGTTCCCCGACCTTGATGGCGACCTGGTCCCGGCGCACCTGCCGCCCAGCCATCATTTTGACGATCTGTTCGAGTTGATCGTTTAACCCCGCTCCCGCCCCGGCCCCCGGCCGCCCGCCGTCGATGCGCCGCCGGGCCCGGTCCACGGCCTGTTCGAGACGTCCCGGTTCGACCGGCTTGAGCAGGTAGTCCACCGCGTTGACCTCGAAGGCCTCGATGGCGTGCTGATCGAACGCCGTGACGAACACCATGGCCGGCGCCTCGTCGCCGCGGGTCAACAGACGCCTGGCCACCTCGAAGCCCGTCAGTCCCGGCATCTGGACGTCCAGGAAGACGAGGTCGGGCTCGCACTGGTCGACGGCGGAGAGCGCGTCCAGGCCGTTGCCGGCCTGAGCGACCACTTCGACCTCATCGATACGCTGAAGCTGGTAGCAGAGCTCGTCGCGCGCGAGCTGCTCGTCGTCGACGACGAGAACCTTAAGCGAGCTGTTCATGCGCGAATGCCAGCTCCGGCACCTCGATGCGCGCGAGCGTCCCCTTGCCCGGTTCGCTGGAGAGCTTCAGTTGATATGTGGTGCCGTAGATCACGCGGAGGCGCTCCCGTACGTTCGACAGCCCGATGCCGCTCGACATCGGCTGGTCGAGCGCGTCGGTGAAGAATCCCATCCCGTCGTCTTCGACCTCGATCACCGCGCGGCCGTTCTCGCGATGGCTGCGGATGGTGATCGAGCCGGGGCCGACCTTGCGCGAGAAGCCGTGCTTGATTGAATTCTCCACCAGCGGCTGCAGAATCATGCTCGGCACAATCAGGTCGAGCGTGTCCGGGTCGATGTCCTTGATCACTTTCAGCTTCGGCCCGAAGCGGATCACTTCGATGTCCAGGTATTCGTCGATCGCCTCGAGCTCTTCGCGCAGCGAGACGAAGTGCTGATGGCTGCGCAGCAGCCGCCGCAGCAGCGCGGAGAGACGGATGATGAGCGTGCGGGCGGTGTCCGGCTCGGCGCGAATGAGCGATGAGATCGACGTCAGCGTATTGAAGAGAAAGTGCGGGTTGATCTGGCTCTTCAGCGACTCGATCTTCGCCGCGAGCAGCAGCTTTTCCTGCTCCTGCAGCCGATGCTCGACCCTGGCGCTGTTCCAGATCTTGATCGGTGTAGCGACGCAAAGCACCGTGGCCAGTACCACGAGAATCATCATCCACGGCCGCTCGGGCTCGAGCTGCGTGATCGACGACAGGTAGAAGAGCTTGCCGGCGAAGCGCATGCCGAGCACCTGGCGAAGCATCTCGAGCGAAAACGGAGCGAGGAGCAGGATGATCTGCCACATTGGCTCGAGGTTCCAAATCATCTTGCGCAGATGCTTCGGCAGATCGAGGAACACGAACGGCGTGAACTGCCAGATGGTTTCCTTCGGGCACGCTTCGCGGAGGCCCCCGCCGGCAAATCCGCAGCCGATGGCGAACGGCAGCGCGATGTATTCGTGGTTCAACACGGCCGGGACGCTGACGAGAAGGCCCAGCAGTGCGCCGGTATACGGACCCGCGATCAGGCCGGCCAGGAAGGCGCCTTCGAGCGTCAGATCGGCGGCGTAGTAGCGCAACTGCACGCGGAAGGCGACGCCGGCGGCGAGCGGGACGCCGAGCGCCGCCATGAACACCAGGCGATCCACCCATCCGCGGCGCTCGAAAATCAGGATGTGCCGGAAACGGTGGTACCTCGCCAGCATCGTCGCCAGGACGGCCATGACGGCGAGCTTGAAGAGGATGGTGAGCAGGAATTGCTCGGGCGACAGATCCTGCGGCACAGGGACATTGTAGAAGGCCCAAGGCCGAAGGCCTAAGGCCTAAGGGGAGAACGAAGCCCTGCTGCCTTGACCAGCCCTTAGGCCTTCGGCCTTCGGCCTTAGGCCTTATGATTGATCCATGATTCGTCCGCTCATTGTCGGCTTCCTGACCACCCTGCGGCACATGTTCAAGAAGCCGGTCACGGTGAATTATCCATACCAGAAAGTACCCGTCTTCCCGAAGTACCGCGGCAAACAGGTGCTGATGCGGGACGAGAACGGGCTCGAGAAGTGCGTCGCCTGCGGCCTCTGCTCGGTTGCGTGTCCTGCCGACGCCATCTACCTCGAGGCGGCCGAGAACGACGGCACGGTGATGGCCGGGCCGCGCTACGCATCGGTGTATCAGATACACAAGACGCGCTGCATCTTCTGCGGCATGTGCGAGGAAGCCTGCCCGGTGTCGGCGATCTTCATGGGCAAGGACTACGAGCTGGCCGTCTACAGCAAGGACGATTTCATCTGGGACAAGACCGACCTGCTCGTCAAGCCTTCCGTTGACGCCAAGCTGCCCGCCGTCGCGGGATGACCGTCGGCGCCGTCGCTGACATCCACGGCAACTTCGACGCGCTGACACGCGCGATGGATCGCCATCCCGACGTGCCGCTCTGGATCTGCGTCGGCGATGTGGCCAGCCGTACTGGGAGCTACCCGGCGCCGCCGCGGCCGTTGTTCTGGATCAAGGGGAACAACGAGGACTTCGAGCGCATCGCGGCATGGGAGGCCGGTGAGGCGCAGCCGCACAATCTTCACTACATCCGCAACGGCACGGCGGCAGACGTCGGCCCGCTGCGGGTTGCCGGTCTCGGCGGGACGTTTGCGCCGACGTGGTTCAACTCGACCGTCGCGGAATTGCCCCACGGACGCCGCGACGCGGCCGTCGAGAAGCGCGACGACAAAAGACGGCATTTCGTGCGCGAAGAAGCCGAGGCGTGCAAACACCTTGCACCAATCGATATCCTGATGACACATGAGGCGGCACGGCCGTTCATCGTCGTGGACGAGCCGTCGCCGGGCAGGAAGAGCCGGCGCCTCGATGCGGGCAAACCGGCAATCAACGAGGTCCTCGCGGCGCTCAAGCCGCGTCTTCATCTCTGCGGCCACCACCACCGGTTCAGCGCAACCGTGCGCGAGGGTGTGCCGTCCGTGTGTATTGACCGCGTGAACCGGTCGTACCTGCTGATCGACGCCGGCACACTTGACTACCGCCGCCTCGACCAATGAATGGTATAGTCCCGAAGCCACTGTCGGCTCGCGTCCCTGGAGCGTGAATGGCGCTGTTCGAGCGAGAAGAGACTGATTTCGGTAGCGACGTTGGAACCCGCGCGCTCTCCGTGATCGCCGTTGAAAACCACTTCGTCGAACGCGTCTACGAAAAGCTGGCGAGCGTCTACGACCTGATCTTCGGCCCGACGCTCCACCCCGGGCGACTCGTCGCCCGCGACCGGATGGAAATCCGGCCAGGGAGCCACATCCTCGAAGTCGGCGTCGGCACCGGCATCAACGCGTCGCTCTATCCGCGCAACTGTCACGTGACGGGCATCGACCTCTCGACCTCGATGCTCGACAAGGCGCGGGAGCGGGTTGCGCGCGAGGGCCTGCGCAACGTCCGCCTGATGGAGATGGATGCCGCGAAGACGACCTTTGCCGACGATACGTTCGACATCGTGTACGCTCCGTACCTGATCAGCGTCGTGCCCGATCCCGTGACGGTCGCCTGCGAGATGCGGCGCGTCTGCAAGCCGGGCGGCAAGATCGTCATCCTGAATCACTTCCGCAGCGCCAATCCGGTGCTCTCGCGCGTCGAGCGTTCCATTTCGCCGCTCACCGTCCACATCGGCTTCAAGTCGGATCTCGATCTGCCGGCGTTCCTGGCGCAGGCCGGGCTTCGCCCGGAGTCGATTGAAAAGGTGAACGTGCCGAAGATCTGGTCGCTGGTCACCTGCGTGAAGTAAGCTCGGACATCTTCTCAACCGAACTCGGCGTCGCGCTCGCTCCCGACCGCGCATACCGCGCGCTCGTAGCAGTCGACCAGCGCGTGAGCGCGTGGCGGATGCTTCGTCGTCCGCTCATCGTCGCTCTCGTGATCGGAACGGCCGTGCCCATCATGGCCGTGCAGCGAGTCACGCTCGGCCTGCTGGTGTCGTCGGTACTCTCGTTCAGCTTTGTCGTTGCGATTCAGATGGCGGTCGGCGCGGCGATCATCGCGACTGGTAGAGGCCGACCTTCAGGTCGGCCTTTCGACGCCCGGTCGCTGCGCCCGAGCCTGCCACAGGCGCTCGATCTCTGGTTTGCCGGGCACGTTCCCTACAGCCTCTGGTTGCTGACCGTTGCCGCCGCGTTTGCCTCGATGCGGGCGGCATCGCTGGACCTGCTGATTGCGCTGGCCGTCCTTCCCGCCATCTGGACCGCAGTCATCGTTGCCGCGTTCTGCCGCCGCGTCCTCGGCACGAGCCCGGCGGGTGCGCGCTGGCGTGCGGCGGCGCATTTCCTGGCGATCTGGGCGATCGGGTTCGAGCTCGTCGCCCTGACCGCTGGCGGCTGGTTTCAGGTCTACGGCCCGATCGTGAGGATGTTTCAGTGAGCCGGCTGTCGCTGCGTGTAGGATCGGCGGCGCTTCTGTTCGCAGGGGCGGCGCTCGGCAGCCTGACCGATCGGATCCCGGCGCGTGGGCCGCTCCGCGCCGGCGAGTACCTGGTGCTGTCGGGCGACTTTCACGTGCACGCTTTTCCCGGCGACGGGGCGCTCGCGCCATGGGTGCTGCGCGACGAAGCGGCCAGGGCGGGACTGGACGTCATCGCGGTGACCAACCACAACCAGTCGCTCACCGGCCGGCTCGCCGAGTGGGTGAGCCGACGTGGTGACGGTCCGCTGATGCTGGCGGGCCAGGAGATCACCAACCCGCGATACCACATGATTGCGGCGGGCATCGATCAGGCTGTGAACGCGGACCAGCCCGCCGCGGGCGCGATCGCGGATGTGCAGGCACAGGGCGGCGTCGCGATCGCCGCGCACCCATCGCGGCGATTCCATGGCTATGACGCCGACGCAACCGTTGCGGCTCTCGACGGCGCCGAGGCGGCACACTCCGGTGTTCACTGGGATGACGCCTTCAAAAGCGACCTTGCGGCGTTCTTCGGGAGGGCGCGGCGAGTTAATGCGAATGTCGCCGCGATTGGATCTTCGGATTTCCACGCAATGCCGCCGACGCTCGGCCGGTGCCGGACGTATCTCTTCGTGACGGAGCGGACGAAAGCGGGCGTCATCGAGGCCATCCGCAGCGGCCGGACGCTTGCGGTGGACGGTGACGGCGGTCTGACCGGCGATCCATCGCTGATCCGGTTGCTCGGCGATGTCCGCCCGGCCGGGCGATCGGACCCGCATCCGGAGTGGAGACGCTTCTCGGTCGCGCTGACCTGGTTCGGCGCGCTCGGTCTGGTGATTCTTGGGGGGCACGGTCCGCACTTCTGGCTCCGGAACAAACGGGTGAATCCATGTGTCCATTAGTGCATGTGCAGACCTGGGCGAGAGTGCATCGTTGTTGCGGCCCTGGTCGCGGTGTCAGCATGCGCTGTTGACACGCGCGACGTAGAACTCTCGTATCGGCTGCGTCAGGATTGGTGCGAAGGCTGCTCAGGCTTCGAGCTCAAGTTGGCAAGCGGCGGGCACGTCTGGTTCACTGGCGTGGCCGGATGCGCCGTGCCCGGAACCCATCATTATCGAGTTCCCGCTTCTGACTTTGACGGGCTCGTGCGGGCGTTTCACCGAGCCGGCTTCTTTCGCATTCCGCGAACTGGACCGATGGTCATTGATGCGGGCGTCGCGGTCGTGTCTTACCGTGACCGTGAGCGCATCCACGAAGTGGAGGACTGGACCAGGGACGATCCGGGACTTCGTGCGCTCGAACGGCGTGTGTATGCCACTGCGCGCCCCGACCGTTACTTGACGCCCTCATCCGAGTTGTACGAGGAGCTGCTCCGCAGCCGATGGGATGTGAACGCGAAGAACGAAGACGGTTGGACGGCGTTGCGCTGTGCCGTATTACGCAATCGCGTTGACGCTGTGCGGACGTTGCTCACGCACGGCGCCCATGTTGCCGATGACGACCTCCTCTACGCGTTTGGAAGGGATGGTGGAGTTAGAGACGCTGACATCCAGCAGGCGCTTTTTTCCGCGGCTCTCGTGGATCCCGGATCGCCGCTTACCGCAGACATGTTGGTGATGTCGTCGGCAGCGAAAGACAGCAGCGCGCTTCGATTTCTGCTCGAGCAGGACGTCGACAGCGATACCGTGGGCCGATCCGACAAGTCAGCATTGATGGCGGCTATCGATGTGGCCTCACGTCCCAACGCGTTGCTGCTGCTTTCACATGGCGCCGATCCGAATTTGAAAACGGGCAAAAATGGTGAGACGGCGCTGCATCACGCGGCCGTAGGCAGGGATACAGACTTCATTGACCTTCTGAGCCGCCATGGCGCGCAGATCGATGCCCGCGATGGGGAAGAGCTGACCCCGCTCATGTATGCGGCCCGAAGCTGCAGCTACTGGAACATTCGCGCTCTCCTCGAAGCTGGCGCCGATGCCCGCGCGGTTGCCGGCGACGGACGGACAGCGCTCGAACTGGCGACGCCAAAGACCACCCCGGTCGTCGGCGGTGAGTTCAGCTACAACCGGAAGAATTGTGAGATGACTCGCGCTCTGCTCGGCGGTAACTAGTGCAGCAGGTCCGCCTGAAGGCGGACACTACGTACTAGAACCAGCTCCGCTCTAATCCAGCGGCGCGCCGTGCGTCCGCCAGGTGGCCGCGGTGCATGTACCAGTGGTCGGCGACGTACTGCAGGCACAGGCGATAGGTGCCAAACATCTCGTCGAAGCCCTTGGGCGCGTTCACGCTCGATCGGTCGAGATCGTCTTCGGACAGTGAATCGAGCAGCGCGAGGGTTGTTCCACGCACGTCGCGGCACTGTTTCAACACCTCATCGAACGGAGGGAACAGGCTGGCGTCCCCGCTCACGTGGCCGCTGTCGAAAACCTGCTCCCACTGTGCCAGCGGGTTTTCTTCGCCGAGCATGAACCTGCGGATGACCAGCGTCTCGATGTAGGCGAGGTGTCCGAGCACCCACAGCGTGTGACAGCCTCCGTTCGGAGTCGGGAACACCATGCAGTGGTTGCGCATGTCCGCAACGCGAGCGAGCACACGATCGCGGCTCTGTGTCAGGTTGTGGCGTATCAGTTCAATCGACTGCATCGAACGATCGAACGCCTCGAACGATCCGAACGATTCGAACGATTCGAACGATTCGAACGATTCGAACGATTCGAACGATTTAGATTTTGAGTTTCGGCCGCCCGCGCGGCTTCTTCGGCGGCTTGTCGAGCGCCTTGAGCAGGATCTCGGCGGCCACGTCGGCGCCGTTG
>JAICQE010000219.1 GCA_025938035.1 Vicinamibacteria bacterium | reverse complement strand
CCCGCCGGTGCGCTCTTCCCGCGCCTGTCGGTTGGACTGGATCTGGGGCCGCTCTCGTCGCGCGGCGAGCCCGCTCCCGCCGCCGCATGGCGCCTGTCGCGTGTGCTCAAACAGCTGCGGCCGGACATCGTGCACGCCCACGATCCGAACGCGGTGGCAATGGCCGCGACGGCGCTCTCGATTGCGGCGCCGCGGCCGCGCCCGATGCTTGTCGCCTCTCGCCGTATCGAGTTCCCGATTGCCCGCAATTCCTTCTCGGCCTGGAAGTATTCCCAGGTGGACTGTTTCCTGGCGATCAGCCGGGCAGTGCGCGATCGCCTGATCGCGGATCGGATTCCACCCTCGAAGATCGAGGTGGTGCACGAAGGCGTGGACGTCGAACGGGTCGTCGCGCTGCCGCACGGCAACCTTCATGCGGCGCTCTTCCTCCCGACCCATTCCCCCATCGTCGGCAGCATCGGCGCGCTGGTCGCCCAGAAGGACCACCACACGCTGATCGAGGCCGCAGCCATCGTCGTCAAGCAGGTTTCGGACGTCAGGTTTGTCATCCTCGGCGAGGGCGAGCTCCGGCCGCAGCTCGAAAAGCAAATCAAGCATCTTCACCTCGAGCGCCATGTGTTCCTGGCCGGCTTTCGCGCTGACGTGCTCGAACTGCTCAAGGACATCGACGTCTTCGCCCTCAGCTCGACGCACGAGGGCATGTGCACGTCGCTCGTCGACGCCATGGCGGCTGAAAAACCTGCGGTGGCCACTGCGGTGGGCGGCGTGCCTGAAGTCGTCGACGATATGGAGACCGGCTTCCTTGTCCCGCCTCGTGAACCAGAGGCGCTGGCACGGAGAATCACTCAGTTGCTGAAGGATCAGACGATCCGCCGTCGCATGGGCCACGCCGCCCTGGATCGCGCGCGCCGCCTGTTTACTGTCGAACGGATGGTCGAGGAAACCGCCGCGGTCTACGCCCGCCGCGGCGCGCAGAGCCCTCGCAACGGACAGTTGGCGTCGCGCTGACGCCGCCCATACCCGCACGCATTCATCATCCCGACGTGACAGAGCGAGAAGTCGTAGCGGACAGGATCGGCCGGGTCGAGGGCGCGCAGCGCGGCCGTGATGTCCGCCGCCATTTTCCAGCCTGGTGAGGCATAACGGGTCAGACGGAGACATCGGCCGAGCCTGATGACGTGCGTGTCGAGCGGAACGACGAGCCGCGCCGGGCTGACCCCCGTCCATACGCCAAGATCGATCTCGTCCTTCCGTACCATCCACCGCAGAAACAGGTTCAGGCGTTTGCAGGCGCTGCCCGCGGACGGACGGGGAAAGAAGTAGCAGACGCCCGGCCGTTTCGGCGGCCTGGCGCCATAGGCAGGACGCAGATCTGTCCCGAGCGCTCGTTCCGAAAACGAGTTCAGAGCCGTGCCGACGTCGGGCTGCGCCGCATCGTCACCGACGAGGAAGAACGCTTCCACCGAGCCCGACTGGCGCAGCATCCGCTGGAGGATCAGCAGCAGCGCAACGAGGTCGCGTCCGCGAATCCACCGGTGGACGAGCGGCTCCAGGGGACCGCGATGGCGGCCTGCGTCAAAGTTCCTGACGAACGCCGCGGGACGGGGACCCATTGCGTCCAGGAGCCTTTCAATCGACTGCAGCACGCTGGCGACCCGGCCGAACGCCAGCGCCGACGCACAGAAGCCGACGATCTCCCGATCGTCAGGCTCCGAGTACCGGCGAACGATATGGATCGGATCCGCCGCGGAGTTGACGTGATCGAACGTGCGGTACAGATCGTCCAGACGGCCGCGTGCGTCCGACGTTTGCAGCCTGGCAGGAAGCTTCATCACACTCGAAGCGGTGCGGCGGCGCTGCCGGCGCGTGCACAGAACCAGACGATGGCGCTGCTGATGAGACCTGCCAGCAGCCAGAACCGCGGCCGTTGCACCACGTAAATCGGATAGGGCACGGCGTCGCTGACGTATGGATCCCGCGTGCGCCCTGCAAGGCTCCGTTCGACCGCGGCTTTCTGCTCGATCGACCAGCGACCCAACCTGTCGAGCACGGGTGCGTAGAACCGCTCGAGGATCACGTTTTCCCCCCAGGCAGCGTCCCAATCGCCTGTGCCGACTGCATCATTCCGGCGTGTGACGTGCCACTCACCCTCGGTCAGGTAGTGGTCTTCCCGGCTGAACCCGCGTCGCGGCGGTGGTGAGGCATCCCAACGTGCGGCGCGGTTCATCGCTGCAGCCGCCAGATCTCGTGCATCGTACCGCGATCGAAAGACGACTGCCTGACCATCGTGAACTTCGTAGCCAAGGTGGACGCGGTCCACAAAGCCCGCAACCGCGATGACCAGTATGGCGACCGACGCGCCGAGCGCGACACCAGAGCCGCTGCGGTGTGGGAACGCCAGCGACAGTGGGGGATGAACGCCTGTGCTGAACAGAAGTCCGCAGACGATCGCCACGGCGTTCAGCGTCACGTCATGCATTTCTCCGACGCGTCCCGGTACCAGCCACTGCACCCACTCGTCAGCGATTCCGACCGCAATGCCAGCACACGCGGCCAGCAGCACGCCGGAAAGGTCGGGACGCCTGCGCCACGCTCGATAGAACAGAAAGGCGACGAGACCGTATTCGACGAAATGAAACGCTTCGACCACGTCGACTTCGGGATCGCCGGTGCGTACCGCGCGCGCGTACCCTCCGCCGATTGCAACCGCTGCCGCGATCAGCCCGTAGCGAACGCGGATTGGTAACTGTCCAGACGTTTCTGCCGTCGTGGAGTCTCTGAATCGGCGCAGCTGTACGACCGCCGAGATGACCGCGATGACCACCGCCGCGGCGACGATGGCGACAACGATCGACCGGTAATACTCAGGAGCCGCTGACTGGATCTCGCCGCGGATCTCTCCGACGTAGGGCGACCCGAAGACGATGAGGAACGACGCACAGAGGGGTAAAAACACCGTAATTCAAAATGCAAAATTCAAAATGCATTACCGAAATGCCTCAAAACGAGCTGATCGGGACTCCTGACTTACAGAGCGGGCACGAAGCGGCCGCGTAGTTTTCCGGGGCCCTGTATTCGGCGAGAGGGTAATTCGGCACCTCGAGCTCGACGATCGATTCCATGCGATCGTAAATCTCGGCGGTGGCAATGACCGTTCCGCCGCCGCCGCGTACGAGCTCGGCGCAGCGTGCAAAGGTCTGTCCCGTGTTGCGCACGTCATCCACGAGCAGGACCCTCCGCCCTTTTACCTGCTCCTGATAAAAGCGGCTCAGCGTCTGGCCGCATTCCGCATCGACGCTGAACGGCGCAAACACCAGGCGCGGGCGCGACAGGTGCTGGCGGCTGTCGAGCAGTCCGGCCATGGTGTGCGCGAGCAGCGCGCCGCCCATGACCGGTCCGGCCACGACTTCCGCCTCTTCGACGATCGAGGCGGGCAGAATGTCGAGCAGATCCTGCGCAAACCGCCAGATGGTCGAGGGATGGCGGAACAGCTGATGGGGATTGAGGTAAACCGGACCGTGGTATCCGTTCCCGAAATCGAAATGCCCGTTGAGCATCAGCACTTCGTGCCGCTGCAGATCGGTGAGCGCCTTCTCGCGAATCTCTTCCCGCCGGTTCATACGTTCGTCAACCCCGCCTCCGCGTTGGTAAAGACCGTGCGCCCGCCGACGATGGTTGCGGCCACGCCGCCACGCAGGTTCCAGCCGTCGAACGGCGTGTTCCTCGAGCGCGAGCGGAACGACCGCGCATCGACGCGCACCTTGAGGTCCGGCGCCAGAATGGTGATGTCCGCCTGGGCGCCGGCGGAGAGCGTTCCTCCAGGAAGCTTCAGAATCTGCGCCGGGTTGCACGAGAGCAGCTCGACGACGCGCGGCAGCCGGACCAGGCCGGTGTGCACCAGTCGATCGAAGGTCAGCGACACCGCCGTTTCGAGCCCGACGATGCCGAACGGCGCGCGGTCGAATTCGACCTGCTTTTCGTCGTAATGGTGGGGCGCGTGATCGGTGGCAATGGCATCGACCGTCCCGTCGGCGATTCCCGCGATCATGGCATCCCGGTCAGCGGCTTCGCGCAGCGGCGGGTTCATCTTGGTGTTGGTGTCGTACGCGATCGGCGCGCCGAGCGCTTCGTCGGTCAGCGTGAAATGGTGCGGTGCGACTTCGCACGTCACGCGCACTCCCGCTTCCTTGCCCTTCCGCACGGCGCGGATCGACGTGCGGGCGCTCATGTGGGCGATGTGCAGCGTCGACCCGGTCAGCTCGGCAAGCAGCACGCCGCGCTCGACGCCGAGCGCTTCCGCCGCGCCCGGTATACCTCGAAGCCCGAGGACCGAGGCGTGAAATCCCTCGTGGGCGACACCGTCTCCCTTCAGCGTCGGGTCCTCGCAATGCTCGATCAGCGGCAGATCGAACATGCCGGCGTACTCGAGCGCCCGGCGCATCAGCAATGCCGTCGCCACCGGATGCCCGTCGTCGCTGATGGCCACGCAGCCGGCCTGACGCAGTTCGGCGATGTCCGCCAGCAGTTCGCCCTTCGATCCCTTGGAAACCGCACCGATCGGATAGACACGCGCGAGACCCGCTTCAGCAGCCTTCGACAGAATCAGCGTCGTCACGTTTGCGTTGTCGTTGACCGGAGCCGTGTTGGGCATGCAGGCGACCGCCGTGAACCCGCCGGCGACGGCGGCTGCCGTGCCGGTGGCAACGGTCTCCTTGTGCTCCTGCCCCGGCTCGCGCAGATGCACGTGCATGTCGATCAGGCCCGGGCAGACCACCAGGCCAGGCGGAATCTCGACCACGGTCGCGCCGTCGGCGGGAAGATCACGGCCGACGCGCGCGATTCGCTCGCCGTCGATCAGGATGTCGAACGTTCCGTCGATCCCGTTACGTGGATCGACGACGCGGCCGCCCTTAAGCAGCTTCTTCATGGTCCACACCGCCGGCGAGCAGATACAGCACGGCCATCCGCACGGCAACGCCGTTGGCCACTTGATCGAGGATCACCGAATACGGTCCGTCAGCCACTTCCGACGCGATTTCGACACCGCGGTTCATCGGACCCGGATGCATGATGATCACGTCCGGCCGCGCCAGGCGGAGACGGTTCGTGGTCATCCCGAACACGTTGAAGTACTCGCGCTGCGACGGGAAGTAGGCCCCTTCCATCCGCTCGAGCTGAATGCGGAGGAGCATGATGACGTCGGCATCGGCAACCGCTTCGTCCACGTTGGCGGTCGCGGTGACGCCGAAATCGCGCATGCCGGCCGGAATCAGCGTCGGCGGGCCGGATACCCAGACGTCGGCACCCATTTTCGTCAGCAGCTGGATGTTCGAGCGCAGCACGCGGCTGTGCAGCAGATCGCCGATGATGGCGACTTTCAAACCGGACAACCGCCCCTTCCGTTCGCGAATCGTGAAAGCGTCGAGCAGCGCCT
>JAICQE010000158.1 GCA_025938035.1 Vicinamibacteria bacterium | reverse complement strand
GAACGTAAAGGCATAGAGCCAGGCCAGGATCTGCAGCCGCGTGGCGGCGCGGCTCAGCAGGTCCGGTGGCAGTCCCGTCGTCGCGCGATCGATCACCGAGGTCGTGCGGCGGCTCGGGACGATGAGCGTCGGCTGGTCGGGAGAAGGCATGCGTTTAGGTAGTGTCCGCCTTCAGGCGGACCTCAGCCGCGGACGTAGGTGCGCAGCCAGGCGCGAAGCGGCTCCAGTTCCGCTATCGCCTTCGCTACGCCACGGAGGACCTTCTCCGACGATACCTCGTCCGGCCCGAACAGCCTGCCGACGTAAATGTCCTTCATGCGCAGGAGGTCGGCCCGTGGATGCGCCTCGTCGAAACCGCGCGGTGGTTTCTCGAGCCGCGCATGCGTATCGACGTCGAAGCCTTTCCGCCGCAGCGACGCGATGACTTTCGTCAGCGCCCGCCCGGAGGCGTCGGCGGCGATCGCCTCGCGGAGTCGTCGAAGCGCTGCGGGCTCGGGCTTGTACATTCCCGTACCCACCCACAGACCGTCCTTCGAGAAGGAGATGTAGCTGCCGGCGACGCCCGTTGCAAGATAGTTCTTGTACGGCTTCTCTTTCGCGAACCGCATGTCCTTGTTGATGCGCGACAGCCGGCCGCGCCCGTAGAGCGGCGCCAGCTCGTCGATCAGCAGCTGCATCGGCCGGCGGACCGCCTGTTCGTAGCGGTCCTTGTGCGCCTGGAACCACTCGCGATTGTTGTTGCGTTCGAGGCCCTTCCAGAATGAGACCGCATCACGCGTGAAGCCGGTGAACTCGTCCGCCATCGAGGCGTATTCTGGACATGTACGAGTGGACGGCGCAACGCGTAAAATCGCCGGCTGACGTGACAGAAAAGGAGACACCGGCATCCGCGTCGCGAGGCGCAGAAATCCCGTGCCCCAAATGTCACCGGCGAGCGGCCGATGCGCAGACCGGCGACGGCGTGCTGGAGTTCAGGTGCACGGCCTGCGGGCACCAGTGGTGGCTGTTCGACCGATCGCCGCAGGAGGATAGCGAGCGCTGAGCCGCTGAATCAGCGGCGCGGACGGCCGCCGCGTCCGCCGCGCCCCGTCCCGCCCCAGACCCAGCCATCCGCCGGCCGCTCGATGCGTTTGAGGTGAATCTTCCGCTCCGAGGCGGTGCGGCCCGGGCTCCCGGTGATGCGGACGACATCGCCGGCACTGAATCGATCCGCGGTCACACCGTCGCGCGCCAGCCGCTGCGGATTGGCCCATTCGGCCGAGAAACGCTGCATCTGGCCATCGGCGTCAGGAGCGAGAACGTGCAGCCACGCGTGGGGTGAACGGTACTCGAACTCGGTGACGGATCCCTCGATCGTCACCGTCTGCTCTTCAAAGTAGTACGCGGCAAAGGAGTGGTGCGCGTGTACGCCGGCTGCGGCAAAGAGCGCAATGCAGAGTGCTATCGAGATTCTGGTCATGATCGCTCCCCGCTGCTTTGACGTTGCCGGCACAGCGCGGGTTGGCTGGCCTCTGGCGGATTATCCGGCCCGCTGAACACGACCGTCAAACACGTCCGTGAACGCGGGCATCTACAGTGGCCTGCCGGGCTGGTCCAGTCCGCACTCGTTCCGGAACAAGTGCGCACACAGACGCTTAGAGTGCTTCGAAGACGACCACGTACGAGCGCTGCGGCGTGTCCAGTTGGATGCCCTAGCATCCCGGCCCGGGAATCCACGTGCACGCCGGCCAGTCCTGCGTCGTCGTCGCGGCCGTCGACCATGCGAGTGCAAGGGCAAAAAACCGCACGTCCATTAGACGTCGCCCGCCCCCCGACATTTCTTCCCGACGAGGCGGGGGATTGAAACGTCAGTCGCGAACCCACCGCCGGATGACTTCGTCAACGCGCCCGTTGACAAAGCACACTCCGCGGGCGCTGAAGAAACCGCCGTCCCGGCTTTGACTGTAGACCCAGCATGAACTCTCAGGCTGCCCGGCCGCATCGATGACCTCCTGACGCGAAAGACCTGCTCGCACGCCTCGCCGCGCGCAGGCGTCCGGAGGATTCGCGCGCTCCACGGCTCCGCTGTTCAGTCCGACCTGCGTACAGGCGTCCGCACCACCACCGAACCAGAGGACCTCGCGAAACGGCTCGCCGAGCCGGCTTCGCACGTCTGCCTCTGTCTGATCACGATCGACGGTGGCAAACCCCTCTTCGGAGAAGCCGGGCGCGTACTCGGTCGTGTCGCGGAGCACGGCGGCGAGGATGCGCTCGCGGAACGGATCGGTGGACGTCAGGAGCCAGAGCATGACAATCCACAGCCCCACTCCGGCGGCGCGAAGGGCAGTCCTGCGCGTCGAGACGGCCCCTCGCTTCCGAAACGCGTACCACCACAGAGGCGCGAAGATGACGGCTTCCCAGATCGCCACGGCCAGGCCGAACGGCGAGAAGAACGCAAGCCCGATCGGCGCGACAGGTATCGGCCGCCAGGACGCGAAGTAGCGTGTGCCGTCGAAGGGCCAGAACAGCGCGCAGCCAAGACCGCCATCCGTGAGAATGTCGAGCAATGGATGACTGGCGACAACAACGGCCGCCATCGCGCCGGTCCGTACCGCAGGGCGTCCAAGCCGTCGGGCGGCAATTCCCAGGGCGACGCCGATCGCGAGCGCGAAGACAAAGGAATGCGTCGCGCCGCGATGTCCCCACTCGGCTTCGTACGGCACGCCCAGGCTGAAGGCGATGACGTCGGCGTCCGGAAGGAACGACAGGCCGGACCAGAAGACGACCGCGGCCAGCGATGGCCGCGCGAGCGGCGCCGCGCGGTAAACCCGCGATGCCGCGGCGCCGACAGCGATGTGACCGAGGCTCGCCATTCGTTGACGAAAGGCCGACCCATGAGAGGCCGACCTGCCTCCTCCGCTCAGACTACGGAGGCCACGACAGGCCGGCCTCTACCGGGCGCGATGCGCGGCGCTACTGCGGCAATGCGAAGGCGATGTATGCGGCTGGCAATTGCGGTCCGCCGCCGCCTCGGCCCTGTCGCCCGCCGCCCGCCGCGGCCTGACCGCCTGGCGCAGCGCCCGCTGCCGGCGGTGCACCCGGCGCCGGCACTGCACCTGGTGCCGCGGCCGCTGGTGCCGCCGGTCCCGCGCCGCGCGCGGCGTTATTGAACGTGGCGGGGAACGTGCCGTTCGGCTGTGCCACCGGCAGCACGACGAACTGCCGTCCGTTCACCTGATACGTGGCCATCATCCCTTCGGCGCCATTCGGAAGACTGTGCTGCCACAGTTCCCGACCGTTGTCGCGGTCGTAGGCCCGCACCTTGCGCTCGGGACCAGTCGCCAGGAAGACCAGCCCGCCGGCCGTCACGAGCGGCGCGTTCCGCGGGAACTGAACCCCGGTGTTGTTCGGAATGTTGTATTCGGGCGGCGCTTCCTGCACGCCGGTCGGAATGCGCCAGACGATATCGCCGGTGTTGAGGTCGTACTTCACCATTTCCGACCAGGGCGGCGCCACGGCCGTCATCGCCCCGCCGGGAAAGTTGATCTGCATGAAGCTGACGGGCGATCCGAACTCGAGCCGCTGCCCCTTCGCGTTCTCGACGAGCGTCTTGGCCTGCGCCATCAGCTCCGCCTTCTGCTCCGGGGTCACGATCGCATTGCCACGGCCACCGCCAGCACCGCGACCGCCTCCGCCGGCCGCCGGGGCACCGCCAGGACCGGGGCCGGCGCCGCGAGGCGGCGCCGGCAGCGTGATCCGAAGCACCGTCGGCAGCGACTTGTGGACGACATAGAACTCGCCGCGATCGGGATCGACGGCGCTCGTCCCGAAGTTCGCGCCGCCGTTGTGCCCCGGCATCGACACCGACCCTTCGAAACTCGGCGGCGTGAAGATTCCCTCGTTGCGATACGAGCGCAGTCTCGCCCGCAGTTCGTCCTGCGCTTCCTTCGGCAGGTACGGGTTGATGTCCTTCTCGGTGAACGACTGCTTCGCAAACGGCGCCGGCTTCGTCGGGAACGGCTGCGTCGGCGACGTCCACTCACCCGGCACGTCGGTCTGCGGCACCTTCCGCTCCTCAATCGGCCAGATCGGCTGGCCGGTCCGCCGGTCGAAGACGTAGAGGAACCCCTGCTTCGTGGCCTGCGCGACGATCTGCCGCGGCTTGCCGTTCTGCCGGATCGTCAGCAGCTTCGCCGACTGCGGAATGTCGAAGTCCCACAGGTCGTGATGAATCAGCTGCTGGTGCCAGATCCGTTTGCCCGTGCGGGCGTCGATCGCCACGAGCGAGTTGGCGAACAGATTGTTGCCCTTGCGATCGCCGCCGTAGAAGTCGTAGCGCGGGCTGCCGAAGCCCACGAACGCGATGCCGTTCTCCTCGTCAACGGTGAACTCGCTCCAGTTGTGCCCGCCGCCGCCGACCTTGTAGTGGCCTTCCGGCCAGGTGTCGTATCCGAACTCCCCTTCATGCGGAATGACGTGGAAGATCCAGGCGAGCTTCCCCGTCCGCACGTCGTAGGCATGGACGTCGGAGGGCGGGCCGCCGTAGTTCGGTCCGCCCGGCAGCGGGATGATGTAGAGGTTCTCGAAGATCCGCCCGGGATTGCTGGTCCCGACCGGGTTCGCCGATTTCCGCTCCATCGCGTCGCGCAGGTCCACACGGCCTTCAGTGCCGAACGACGTGATCAGCTCACCGTTCTGCGCGTTGACGGCCACCACAGCGCCCCGCTGCAGGTAGATGAACCGGCGGTCCGATCGATCGGGGCTCTCCCAGTAGTTCATCCCGCGGGCGCCCGACGGCGCCATGCCGTCCTTCCGCCACAGCTCCTTGCCCGTCGCGGCATCGAGCGCGACCAGCGCGCCACCCGACGGCACGTACATCACGTCGTCGATGACGACCGGATTGAAGATGCTGTTGCCGCCAATGGGATAACTCCACGCCACCTGCAGCTTCGCGACGTTCTTCTTGTTGATCTGATCGAGCGCGGAGTATTGCGAGGAATGCGCGCCGCCCGCGTAGGACTGCCAGGTCGTGTACGGCTTGGTCGTGGCACGGCCGCCGCCGCCCTGCCTGCCCTGAGCGAGCGCAAGGCGCGAGTCGAAGGGTCCAAACGGCGTTGCCAGCGCGATCGCCACCACGATTCCCGTCAGCGAGATGATTCCACCCACTCTGCGCATGAAAATGACCTCTCTCGAATCTCGAGACAATGGCGCCGAATCGGCGCGTCGGGATTGTACAGCGCATGCTCGATCGGATCGAGAATCCAACGGCGACCCGTACGGTATTCTCTGACGCCGCCACCCATCTCTTGCCGTGAAAGACGGAGGCAGGTCCGTCTATTTACAGCGTGAATCACCACCACGTTTCGGCTCGAGGGTCTCACCGATGAAAAAGCCCGTGTCCGCGAGGAACGAACGTGCGCTCAACCTGGCAGCCATTGCCGCCTTCGCCGCGCGGCGCCAGCGCGTGCCGGGTGACGTTCGGAGGAGCGCTGCTGGTATCCTCTCGGGCGAGACTCATTGCGGCACGAACGCGTATCGCGAACCGCACGCGGCTGCGTGGTGGGAGCAGCCGATGACCACCTGAACGCGTGATGCGGCCGTCCCGGACATTTCTTCTCGCCGCGCTCGTGCTCTGCGCGATCTGGCCCCTCCTCGTCGGCCTTCTGTGGCTGACGACGGCCAGGACGGTCCCGATCGTCAAAGTGCGCTGGGTCCCAGGCGTCGCCGACGACACGCGAGCGGCCGCTGAACGGGACTTGTCGCTGGCATGGCGCGCTCCGAACGAACCGCGAACCGTGACTTACCGGCTGATGGACTCGAACCCGGAGAACATCAGACGCATCGTCCACCACCCGCTCGTCGAGGACACGGCGTTCATCGACCGGGCGGCCTACGCGCTGACGAATGCGCCAACGGAGCGGACCTGGGCCGGGGATCGCTTCGCGACGCCGTGGCCGCGGGCGCTGCTGTACGCCAGTGCGGTCGGGCTGTTCGGCTGCTTGGTCTCGCTGCTGTATCGCGCCCGGGATCACACCCGGCGTGCGATTGTCCGGCCGGCCGTTCTGTCCGTGCTCTGGCTCGCCGCGTTCGTCTTCACGGTTTCGAGCTTTGTCTTCTACAACGACTACTTCGATCGAATCGCGCGCGCACGGCAGATCGCGCGCTACGGCGAATGGCCGTTCCGCGACTTCCTCGATCCCGGATATTTCATGACGGAATTTGCGTCGGCCGGGCTGCAGCGGCTCCTTGGCGACAGCCTGCTCGGAGACGTCCTCCTCAGCTCGGTCTGCATCGCGACGGGCACGGTGCTCGTCGCGGCCCTGTCCCTGCACGCGTCGCGCTCGCTCGTCACGGCGCTGGCGGCATCGCTGCTGGCGCTGCTGGCCCTGCCCAGGGGATATGACTTCGACAAGGTTCTCTTCTATCCCCTTGTCGTGGCGTTGTGCTGGCGGTACGTCGACGGGCCGGCGGCGACGCGCGTATGGGCCGTCGCCGCGGGCGTGGTCGGTGCCGCGCTCTTTCGATACGACACCGGCATCTATGCCGTCGCCGCCGCGGTTGTCGCATTCCTCGTCATCCACGCCGGCGACTGGACCATGCTCCGGCGACGCCTCGGCTTACTCGCCGCTGCCGTGGCGTGTCTGTCGCTTCCCGCTCTCGTCTTTCTGCAACTGACAGCGGGCATACCCGCCGTCGTCGATCAGGTCGTGACGTACGCAATCAGGGAGGGGGCGGGCACACGGATCGCCACCTCTCCCGCCGTCGTACTGAACACCGACGTATGGACTTTCGAATACGCCAACACGCTCCTCTACTACCTGTTCCACGCGCTGCCGCTGGCCGGCATCCTCATCCTGACGCTGAAGGGACGGTCGCATTCCGCCTCACGCACTGAGATCGCCAAGGTGGCGAGCCTCATCGTGCTGTGCATCATCCTGAATCTGTTCATCCTGAGGCATCCCATTGCGGCGCGCGCCGGCGGCATGATCGGGCCGGCAGCGATACTTGCCGCGTGGATGTTTCGCAGCGTCTGGCAGATGCGCCGCCAGGCCGCGGGACTGCTTCTGCGAACGGGGTCCGTGGTCGTCCTCGGGCTGTTCGTGTGGAGCCTGTCCACGGTCGCCGTGTGGGACGAACGGCTGATGCGGGATCTCGCCAGGCCGTCCGCGCTTCTCAAAACCGCCGCCGCCTCGCCGCCGGACGCCGACGTCATCGGCAGCCGGGCGCAGACCGCATTAGCGCTCTACGTTCGTGAGTGCACGCGGCCCGCCGATCGGATTCTGCTCACGTTTTTTGCCCCGGAGATCGCGTTCTTTGCCCAGCGCGGCTTCGCCGGCGGCCTGGCGGCACTCCATGGCGGGCACTGGTCCGAGCCGCGATTCCAGCAGCGGAGCCTGCAGCAGCTGACCGCTCATCCTCCCGCACTGATCCTTCAACGGTCGCCCGCCGAGTTCCGTGAGATCTACCCACTGCTTGCCCGATACATCTCCCAGCACTATCGATCGGTGGGAACGACGGAATCTCTCGTTGGGCCCGGCCCCGACAGTCTTCTGCTCCTCGTGAGAAACGATCGGGCCGCGAGCACTACGCACAGCGCGAGTTCCTTGCCGTGCTTTCGTTGAGCTAGTGATAGCGCGGAGCGCATTTTGGCTGACGTAGTCCGGGTGGCTGACGTAGTGTCCGCCTTTAGGCGGACCGGTCCACTGGAACAAGCCAGACTCTCGACATCACCAGGCTGACGATCAGGCCGACGAGGCAGCCGAACACGACTTCTGCGACCCGATGCAGCCCCTGTGTGACGCCGATGGCCGAAGATTGGCTCGAGACCGCGGACGCAATGACGATCGCCGCCGTAATCGGCGCCTGACGCCACATCGTCTTGACGCGGACGACGTAGGACGACACCAGCACGGTGGCGGCCAGCGCCAGCGGCAGAATCCAGTCGTGCGGCCCGGCGGCGAAGAGAAACAGGAACCCCGCCACGCTGCCGACGGCGACGTTCACGAGTCGGGCAGTGAACATCCGGCGGGCCTGCTCCGGCTGCGGCTCCGACGCGGCAATCATCGATGCAATGGCCCAGATTGGATTGTTGGCGTGCAGCGCACGCAGTGTCGCCCAGACGATCGCCGTGCCGAGTGCGACGTTAATCGCGAACCGCATCCCGAGCAGATCGGCTGGCGCGAGGCCGAAGCGCTTCATGAGCGCCTCGGCCTGACGGACACCCGGCCGGGCCATGCTTCACTCGTGCGACATCGGCGCGTTGCCGTTCAGACGGTAGACCATGCCTGTTTTCGTCACGTCGAGCGCAATCCAGTGCTGAACGGCGAACTGGAGGGCGATGAAGAAGGCCTCGGCCCGCTTCATCGCGTCGAGGCTCAATTCCTTCCGCTCCTTGAATTTGATCTGAAACGACAATTCGCCGATGAGCGGCCGGTGCTCGCCGCGGGTGCGCCAGAGCGCGACGTTCACCGGCGCCTCAACCGAATCGCCGAAATCGAGCGTGCCGACGTCCTGAAGGACCTCCTCGATGATCGTGTCGCTGACGAGCGTAATCCGTTCGTGCGGTTCCGTCTTGATGCGCTCGAGCACGGGAAACACCTTGACCATCGTCGCCATCGACCAGACGTCAGCCTCGGTCACGTGGGAGCGCGGAAACTGAACGTTGTGGGAATAGAGCAGGCGCACACCGCCAAGCTGCCGCTTGAGCGGCAGCGCCTGGCACTTGAACTTGATTCGATGGTCGCCGAGGATCTGCGGCCGCACGTCCGTCTCGGCCGCCGTCTGCAGGTCGCGATGACGAAACTTGAAGACGATCTCCGGCTCTCCGACGGGGAACCCGTCCTCATAGCGGATGCGCCGCCGGAGGATGAAGGCGTTTCTGTAAAGCCGGAAGTCAGCCGTATCGACGAAGAGCACTTCGCGGATCTGAACCGGATCCTTCCTGGACTTACCCGGCGAGAACTTGACGCCGTTCTTCCTCGCGGGCTCCGTCAGCAGGGTCGCGAAATCGAACAGGCTCTGCCGCGAGACGAAGTGGTTCGGCCGGAGCACGAGCTTGCAGGCCAGATACCGGACTTCGTCAAGCGGCAGACCGTCGGCGTAGGTGCCTGGCTTGAGCTGCGGGACCAGCGCCGCCCATGATGCAGGCGTCGGAGGCACGCGTGTCTCGTGAGTCGTCCCGCGTGCGGCCGGCGCGCGCGTTCGATGCGCGCCGGGACGGATCGTGGCGGCGTAGGGCATCTTCCTGCCGCCAATCATCGACAGACCCCGCCGCCGGGTCGATGCGTTTTCGGCAGGCTCGTGGCCCGACCGCTGCCTGGCGTGGCGCGAACTCTGCGGGTTCGCGAGGCGAGTCTGACAAGGCTCGCCCCACGGTCATCTGCCGAATCGCGAACGGTCGGACAGCGCAATCGCCTTGCGCACCAGCGACACGAACTCGTCACGATAGCCGCCGCGATCGCGGCCGACGCTGCCCGATGCCGTGTCGAGCACCCATTCGAGCGTCGCGTCGCCCTTGTAGGACGAGTCCTTGAGGATCATGCCAAACGCGGCAACCGCAGCGGCGAAGCGGACGTCCGGATCGGCACGCTGAAAGGCGACGGCGCGATCGGCCAGCGGCACGTCCATGCGCGTGCTCTCGGCGGCGTCCGGCAGCTTGTAGCGGAGGCGCAGCACCAGGAGATCGTCGCTGTTTGCGCTGCCATTCGACGCCGGCGCCGTGCTTCGCCCTGCTGACTCGCTTCGACCTGCTGACCCGCTTTGCGGCTGGAACACGGACGGATCGATCGACGGCCCCGGTACGGTTCCGCCGCGCGGCACGATCTCGAAGAGGGCCGTCACGGTGTGGCCCGCGCCCATGTCGCCGGCGTCCTTCAGATCGTTGTTGAAGTCCTCCGCGCGCAGGACCCGGTTCTCGTAGCCGATCAACCGGTAGGCCTCCACCTTGCCCGGGTTGAAGTCGACCTGGATCTTGACGTCCTTGGCGACGGTGACGAGCGTGCCGCTCATCTCCTCGACCAGGACCTTGCGCGCCTCGTTCAACGTGTCGATGTAGGCGTAGTGGCCGTTGCCCGTATCGGCCAGCCGCTCCATCGTCGAGTCCTTCAGGTTGCCCATGCCGAAGCCGAGCACGCTCAGAAAGACACCGCTCCTGGCGCGATCCTCGATCAGCCGGGTCAGGTCGGACTGACTGGTGATCCCGACGTTGAAGTCGCCGTCGGTCATCAGGATGACGCGATTGGCACCGCCACGAATGAAGTTGGCGGTAGCCTGGGCGTACGCCAGCTGAATGCCGGCCCCACCGTTGGTCGATCCGCCGGCCTGCAGGTTGTCGATCGCGCGCGCGATCACCTCCTTCCGGTCGCCTCGCGTCGGCGGAAGAACCAGGCCCGTCGCGCTGGCGTAGACGACGATTGAGACGCTGTCGTTTTCACCGAGCTGATCGACCAGCAGTTTCAGACCGCTCTTGACCAGCGGCAGCTTCTGCGGCTCGTTCATCGAGCCCTCGACATCGCTCCGGCCCCCGAGGTTGCTGGCTGGCCGCCGGCCACGGTCGATCTCGCGCGCCTTGACGCCGAAGCGCACCAGACGATGCCGCGAGTTCCACGGT
>JAICQE010000195.1 GCA_025938035.1 Vicinamibacteria bacterium | reverse complement strand
GAGCACGGCTGGAGCGAGACGGGCGTCTTCAACTTCGAGGGCGGCTGTTATGCGAAGGTCATAAAGTTGTCAGCCGAAGCGGAGCCGCAGATCTACGCGACGACGAAACGCTTCGGCACCATCCTCGAAAACGTGGTCATCGATCCCGACACACGGACGCTCGACCTCGACGACGCCTCCCTCACCGAAAACACCCGCGGCTCTTATCCAATCCACTTCATCGACAACGCCGAGCTGTCCGGCCGCGCCGGGCATCCGAGCAACGTCGTCATGCTGACGGCCGATGCCTATGGCGTGCTGCCGCCAATCGCACGGCTGACACCTGATGGCGCGATGTACCACTTCCTGTCCGGTTACACCGCGCGCGTGGCGGGGACGGAGAAGGGGGTGACGGAGCCGAAGGCGACGTTCAGCACCTGCTTCGGCGCGCCGTTTCTGCCGCTCAATCCCAACGTATACGCGCGGATGCTCGGCGAGAAGATCGCCAGGCATCAGTCGCGCGTGTGGCTGGTCAACACGGGGTGGACGGGTGGCCCCTACGGCGTCGGCAGCCGGATGAAGATTGCGCACACACGGGCGATGATCACCGCCGCGTTGACGGGACTGCTCGACAACGTCCAGTACACGCGTCATCCGGTATTCAATATCGACGTGCCGGCGACCTGCCCGGGCGTGCCGGATGACGTGCTCGATCCGCGGGGGACCTGGCCCGACGCCGCCGAGTACGACGCGCAGGCGAAGAGGCTCGCCGCGATGTTCGCGGAAAACTTCAAGACGTTTGAGAAGGATGTGCCCGCGGCGGTGAAAGATGCGGGGCCGAGGGCATAGCAGAGCAGTTCACGCTGCCGAGTGCTCGCTTCTCGGTTCGTGTTCTGTGTTCGGTTCGGCGTTCTGAGTTTAGAGTTCGCTGTTCGAAGCCGGAGCCGAGCCCGGAGCCGAACACCGAACGGGAACCATCGAACCACGAACCGAACATGAACACGAACTGAGAAGGGAGAACCTGGAAGAGTGAACGATTACGAGCCAGTCATCGGTCTCGAGATTCACGCCCAGCTTCAGACCCGCACGAAGATTTTCTGTGGCTGCAGCACTGCGTTCGGTGCTGCGCCCAATTCCCAGGTGTGTCCGGTGTGCCTCGGTCTGCCCGGGGCTCTCCCGGTGCTGAACCGCCAGGCCGTTGATTTCGCGATCAAGGCCGCGCTCGCGCTCGGCTGCACCGTTCAGCCCGAGTCGATCTTTGCCCGCAAGAACTACTTCTATCCGGACCTGCCGAAGGGCTATCAGATTTCGCAGTACGAGCGGCCGCTGGCTCTCGGCGGCGGACTCGAGATCACCGTTGACGGCGAGACGAAATGGATCGGCCTGACGCGCATCCACATGGAGGAGGATGCAGGGAAGTCGCTGCACGAAGGCTTCCCCGACTCCCATCGCCGCACGTATGTCGACTACAACCGCAGCGGCGTCCCGCTGATCGAGATCGTCTCCGAGCCCGACCTGCGATCCGCCGCCGACGCGGCGGAGTTCTTCTCGCGCCTGCGCGACATCCTCGTCTGGCTCGGTGTCAACGACGGAAACATGGAGGAAGGCAGCCTGCGCTGCGACGCGAACGTGTCGGTGCGCCCGCGCGGCCAGGCGACGCTCGGCACCAAAGCCGAAGTGAAGAACCTCAACTCGTTCCGCTACGTCGAGAAGGCGCTCGAATACGAAATCGGACGGCAGATCGATCTGCTCGAGAGCGGCGGCCGCGTCGTCCAGGAAACGCGTCTCTTCGACTCGGGTTCCGGCCGAACGCACTCGATGCGCAGTAAGGAAGAGGCGCACGACTACCGCTATTTCCCGGAACCGGACCTTCTCCCGCTGGTGGTGGACGAGGCGCGCGTCGCCCGCGTCAAGGCCTCCATGCCGGAGCTCCCCGCGGCGCGGCGGCAGCGCTTTGTGGAGCAGTACGCCATACCCGAGTACGACGCTGGTGTGCTGACGGGGTCTGCCGGCCTCGCGGACTACTTCGAAGCCGTCGCCGCCGCGGCCGGAAACGCGAAGGCCGCCAGCAACTGGGTGATGGGCGAGCTGCTGCGGACCATGAAGGAGCGGGGCCAGGACATCGGCGACCAGCCGTTGAGCGCGGACCGCCTGGCGGGTCTCGTCATCCTGATCGAAAAGGGGACCATCAGCAGTTCGATCGGCAAGGACGTGTTTGCGCGGATGTACGACTCCGGCCGCTCGGCCGACGAGATCGTCCGCACCGACGGCCTCGCCCAGATCGGCGACGAGTCGGCGCTCACGGACATCATCCGCGGGGTCATCGCCGCCAATGCCGATGCGGTGGCGCAGTATCGGGCCGGGAAGATGCAGACGTTCGGGTTCCTCGTCGGCCAGGTGATGAAGGGCAGCAGGGGCAAGCAAACCCCAAGCTCGCCAACGAGCTGCTGAAGAAAGAGCTCGGCGGTTAGTTACCCAGGCTGCTCAGGCAACACAGGCTACCTGTCCGTCCAGCGAGCAGCTATAATCAGAGCCTCCAGTTTCAAGTGAATAGGCCTTCGGCCGCCCCGGGTGCATAGCGGGTGATAGAGACGCGACACCTCTCGAAGATGTACAGCCGCGGTCTGTACGCGCTGCACGACCTCTCACTGACGGTTGCGCGGGGCGAGTTCGTGTTTCTGACGGGACCGAGCGGCGCGGGCAAGTCCACGCTGCTTCGTCTGCTGCTGATGCAGGAGCGGCCGACGTCCGGCGATCTGGTCGTCAGCGGGCAGAACCTGGCAAGCCTGAAGCGCCGCGAAGTGCAGGAGTACCGGCGGAGCATCGGGTTCATCTTCCAGGACTTCAAGCTGATTCCAACTCGCACGGTGATCGAGAACGTCTCGTTCGTCCCCGAAGTGATGGGGACGTCCGAGTCACAGCAGCGGCGCCGCGCATTTCAGGTGCTGAAGTGGGTCGGGCTGCAGCACCGGCTGAGCGCCTATCCATCGGATCTGTCCGGCGGCGAGCAGCAGCGTGTGGCCATCGCCCGCGCGCTCGTCAACGGCCCGAGCCTCGTGCTGGCCGACGAACCGACGGGGAACCTCGATCCGGACTTGTCGCTGGAAATCATGAACCTGCTGCGCGAGGTCAACGCCGGCGGCACGACCGTTCTGGTGGCGACCCACGATCGCGAGCTGATCCGCCTCGTCGGGCGGCGCACGGTCACGCTCGATCAGGGCCGCGTGGTTGAAATGGCATGAGGGCGCTCGCGTATTCGTTCCGTCTCGCGTGGGCCGGCGTTCGGCGCAGCGGCGGATCCGGCGCGTTCGCCGTGCTGGCGATCTCGCTGGCGATGATCGTGCTCGGCGCGCTCCTGCTGATCACGTGGAACGGGGAACGCCTGCTCGCGCGCTGGTCGTCGGCGGCCGAGTTTTCGGTCTATCTGCGCGACGATGCGACGTCGGAGGAGCGCGGCGCCATCGAAGCGATCATCGATCAGAGCGGAGTCGGCGCCGCTCGCGAGTATGTGTCGAAGGCCGAGGCGCTGACTCGCTTCCGCCGCGAGTTCACGGACCTCGCGGCGCTGGCCGCGAACTTCAGCGACAACCCGTTTCCCGCCTCCGTCGAAGTCAGGCTGCGACCGGAGGCAGAGGCCGACGGCCGCGCCGCTGCGGTCGTGAAACAGCTGGGCTCGGCTCCAGGCGTCGCCGACGTGGGATACGACAGCGAATGGCTTGGCCGCGTGGCCGGGACGCTGCGAACCGTACGCGGGGCTGGTCTCGCCCTGGCGCTGCTCATGGCCGTGGCTGCAGCCGTCACGGTCGCAACGGTCGTTCGCCTCGGACTGCATGCGCGCCGCGACGAGATCGAAATCATGGAGCTCGTCGGTGCACCGCTGACGTTCATCCGTGGGCCATTCGTCGCCGAAGGGTTGCTGCAGGGTGGCATCGGAGCGGTCGTCGCGCTGCTGCTGCTCGGGGCCGGATTTGCCGTCACCGTGTCGTGGTGGGAGACGGAGATCCGGGCGATTCTCGCCGGTGGAACCATCGAGTTTCTGCCGCTGCGGTTCGTCGGCTACCTGCTGGCCGGCGGGATGATCGTCGGAAGTGCCGGCGGATTTACCGCCGCCCGCCACGCGGGATGAAGCCCAAGGCGTATGGCACTTTCGGACCAGAACGGGGCGTCATTCATGCACGGGCGGGGCTGCGTTGACAGCGGCTCAGCACGGTAGCTAGACTGGAGCATTCAGGTAATGGCTGCGTCGCGGAACCGCTTATCCCGCTTCCTGACAGATTCACGCCCGCCCTGCGAGCCCGTAATTCATTCCGTATCGAATTTCTATCGTGAAGAGTTCGTGAAGCGCCAGCAGCGCCTCGAAGCGCAGCGCGAGTTCTATTCGGAACGTGCGATTCATGATGTCGAACAGGCGTTGGTGAAAGTCATCGCCCAGCTCGATCGCCTCTGCAACGTGGAAAACGCCGACGAGGTCGTTGGCAAGCTCCTCCGGCAATTCGACGTCGTCACCGGGCTGTCCGCCTGGACCGATCCTCGCCACATCAATTAAGAACGGTCAACTGGCACCATTCCACTGACACAGCGTCACCGCAGGCTCCGCGAGGACCTCACGACAATCATTCGCGCCGCCATCGATGGCGTCGATGCGGGTGGATTGGTGCGGCGCGCGCTCGACGACCCGGACATCGTCGCGCCGCTGCAGCGGGCAGCGGCCGTGGACGTGATCGCCGCCGGCAAAGCCGCCGCCGTCATGTTGAATGCGTTTGCCTCAGCCACGGCCGCGCCGATGCGGCGCATGGTCGGCATCGGTCCGCATCCCCCGGAGCTGCTGCCGCAAGGCGCCGAGTGGCACAACGCCGGGCATCCGCTCCCGACCGACGGCAGCGTGGCCGCGGCGCGGCGGGCGATCGAGATCGCGCAGTCGTCCGGGCCCGACGATCTGCTCGTGGTGCTGCTGTCTGGCGGTGGATCCGCGTTGATGGCGCTGCCGGCGGACAGCATCGACCTGGCGGACAAACAGCAGACGGCCCGGACGCTGATGGAGCACGGTGCCGACATCTACGAGTTGAACACCGTCCGCAAGCACCTCTCCGCCGTCAAAGGCGGCCAGCTGGCGGCAGCGGCGACGGGAAGCGTGCTGACGCTGGCCGTTTCCGACGTGGTGGGTGACGACCTGTCCGTGATCGCGTCGGGGCCGACGGTTCCCGATGACAGCACGTACGCACAGGCGCTGGCGATTCTGAACGCGCGAGGCGGTGTGGCGGCCTATCCCGCGGCGGTCGTTCAACGGCTGCAGCGCGGTGTCGAGGCTGCCGTGCCCGAAACCCCCCAGACTGGCGACGTGAGGCTCCAGCGATCGATGGCGCGCGTGATCGGCGCGCAGCGTGGCGCCATCGAAGGCGCCGAGGCTGCCGCGCGACAGCTTGGGTATCACGTGCTCATCGTGCGCGAACCCGTCACCGGCGAGGCACGTGAGACGGCTATCGCGCACCTGAATCGCATCGCCGCCGACGCCTCGATGCTCGCACGCCCGTTGTGCGTCATCTCCTCAGGCGAAACGACGGTGACCGTGCGGGGCCACGGGCGCGGCGGCCGCAATCAGGAGTTCGCTCTCGCCATGGCGAGCGGTCTCGCCGTGCTCGGCGATCGGGTTGCCGGCGCGAGCTTGGGCACGGATGGCATCGACGGGCCGACGGACGCCGCTGGCGCGATCGTCGACTCGTCGACGTTGCAGCGCGCGCAGGCCGCCGGCCTCGATCCGCGCGAATTCCTCGACGAGA
Source organism: Vicinamibacteria bacterium (assembly GCA_025938035.1). The sequence continues at coordinate 1,509 of JAICQE010000195.1, read as the reverse complement.
ACAACACCTACGTATTCTTCGAAAGGCTTGGAGACTTGATTAAGACCGGACCGACGGCCACAAACGTCGGCGACCTGCAGGTTATTCTCGCGAGTTGATGCCGCTTCCACTCATCACACTCATCCGCGAACGCGTTCATCACCCCGCCACCGCTCGAGAGCTCGCGCAGATCCTGCGCATTCCGCGCGAGGAGCGCGCGTCGTTCACACGTCAGCTGAAGGGCCTCGTTGCCTCCGGCGAGCTGTTGCAGGTTCGCGGGAACCGCTTCGGCGTCCCCGACAAGATGGACCTGGTGGTGGGACGCCTGTCGACGAACCCTGGCGGGTTTGGCTTCGTGGTGCCCGAGCATGCGGAGACGTCCGAGCGCAGGGACATCTACATCGCCGGAGCGAATCTGCTCGAAGCGATGCACGGCGATCGCGTTGTCGCCCGCGTCGAGCGCGAGACGGCGAAAGGTCTCGAGGGCCGGATTATCCGCATCCTCGAGCGCGGCAACGAAACAGTCGTCGGCCGTTACGAGATGGACGAGGGCGGGCCTGGCTTCGTGGTGCCGTTCGATCGCCGCGTGCTGACGGACATCCATGTGCCGACCGGCCAGTCATCGTCGGCCGAGCCTGGCGAAATGGTCCTCGTCCAGATCACGCGCTGGCCGACGGCGACGCGCGGCCCAATCGGGCGCGTCGTCGACGTGCTCGGGAAGGTCGACGAACCCGGAGTCGACACGCAGATCATCATCCGCAAATTCAATATTCCCGACGCCCATTCGGAAGAATCCATCGAGGAAGCCGGGCGCATCGGCAGCGCGGTCAAGGAACGCGACATCCGCGGCCGGACGGATTTCCGGCCGGTGACCACCGTCACCATCGACGGCGAGCACGCGCGCGACTTTGACGATGCGATCACGATCGAGCGGCTGCCGAACGGCCACTACTGGCTCGGCGTGCACATCGCCGACGTGTCGCACTACGTGAAGGAGGGCAGTGCGCTCGACGAAGAGGCGTACGCCCGCGGCACCTCGGTGTACTTCACCGAACGGGCGGTGCACATGTTCCCGGCGGAGCTGGCGACGGGCTTGTGCAGTCTGAATGCGCAGGTCGATCGGCTGGTTCAGTCGTGTCTGATGGAAGTCGACCGTCGCGGCCACGTCGTCCGCTATGAGATTCACGACGGCGTGATCAACAGCGACGCGCGGATGACCTACACGGCGGTGAATGCGATTCTCACCGAACGGGACGCGAAGACGATCGCACAGTATCGTCCGCTGGTACCGATGTTCGAGCTGATGCACGAGCTGTTCGACATTCTGAATCAGCGCCGGCGCCGCCGAGGCTCGATCGACTTCGATTTGCCGGAAGCGGAAGTCATTCTGTCCGACGCCGGTCAGATCGAGGCCATTGTCGCCAGCGAGCGCAACGTGGCCCACCGCATCATCGAGGAGTTCATGCTCCTGGCAAACGAGACGGTGGCGTCGCACCTCGTCGAGCACGACGTTCCGTCCCTGCACCGCGT
>JAICQE010000170.1 GCA_025938035.1 Vicinamibacteria bacterium | reverse complement strand
GTTGATCGGCGCCGATCAAACGTTATGTCGGAGGGACGTCGTTTCTGTCATATCGGCGCGCTGCAACTCGCCGTTTGGAATCAAGGCGACTGACGCGCACGTCTGATTGAAAACGCTACGTTCGAGCGTCGAGATTTAGGACGAACTGACCGTCAGGCCGCATCGCGATCGAGCGCGAGAGCGCCAGAAGACAGATGGACAGAAGTATGTGCTTCACATCGAGACTCCTTCGGACCCGGTTGCGCCACAAAGGACACGAAGGGTTAGCCACAAAGGGTCCTTCTTTCATCGTTCGACAGTTGAAATTCAGCAGGAGACCGAGGCGTCGTCCCATCGTGCGCAGGTACGAGATCACTGTTGCTTCATGCGCCGGATCGATTCGCGTTGCCGCCTTCAGTTCCACGACAACGCATCGAGCGACGATGAAGTCAATTCGCTGGCCGGTAATTGCCATCCTTGTAGTTCACGAGAACGGGGTATTAGGTACGGACCTGGGCAATGCGGAGCGAGTCCCCTGGTGGCTGGACGCTCCTGGGAGGCGGCGTCATCGTCGGTGCCACGGCCGTCAAGGTTCTTCTAGACGCCCGGCGCGATCGGTAAAAGTACGGCAGTTCGTGTCTGTCAATGTCGGCGGTAAGCCAGTACTTCCTCGGCAACTTGCCGCAGGTTATCAACCATCATTCCCCGGCGGGCCGGGAGGAGCACGATGCAGTGTTGTCAGCTGGCATTGAGCACGATCGACCTCACCCGGACGCACTGGTGGTATCAGCGGGCGCTCGGCTTCGCGGCGGCCGGTGAGCGGCGCGAGCGAGGCGGTCCCGAGTTCGCCGCCGTGCCCGGTCTCCCGGAGTGCTCGCTGGACGTGTGGTGTCTCGTTGGCCGGCAGCCGTTCATGCAGATCGAGATGATTCAGTTCACGCGGCCGATCATGCGGCCGCGGCGGCCGTCATGGCGCCGGTCCGACATCGGCTATTCGACCGTCGGCATTCACGTCCCCGACTTCGACGCCGCGGTTGACCGCGTGCACATGCTCGGCGGCGACTTCATTACCGAGCCGATTGGCACGTTCGGCAAGCGGCGCGTCTGCCTGTTCGATCCCGATGACACGCTAATCGAGTTGATGGAGGACAGCCCCGCGGGCAGTTTGGCCGCGTCTCCGGAGCGGCAGGCATCTCCTGCAATCGCCTGCGTCAGTCTAACGGTGCGCAATATCGATCGGGCATTGCGCTTCTGGGCCGACGTGCTCCGGTGCGAGCGCGCCAGAGACACGCTGGTTCATACCGCGGAGCATGAAGACCTGTGGGGACTGAACGACGCCGTGCGCGAGACGGCCGTCGTCCGCACGGGCGACGTGCTGCTCGAGTTCGTGCAGTACTCCAGCCCGCGCAGCAGAAACCATCCTGCCGGATACATGCTCAGCGATCAGGGAATCCTGAACGTCGCCCTCGGGACGACCGACAAGACGGAGTTCGACGACCTCTATCGCCGTGCGAATGCGCACGGCTTCAAAGGGCATGTTGAACCGTGGACCGTGCCGGGAGTGGCGACGGTGGTATACCTGACGGATCCACAAGGGTTCAGCGTCGAGTTGCTGCATGTCGATCCGGAGGCTATGGAGCGGATGGGCTTTGTGCCCACCGTGACGTCAGAGCCAACGCCGACGCACGCCTAATCAGAAGAACCCGGCTTCTGCGTCGGCAAAGGGGTTCACCTGCTTTCCGCGCGGCTCACTCCACCAGCCTGTAGTGCAGCGCCTCCGCCACCTGGTCAGATCCGACGCGCTCGCAGTCGCCCAGATCCGCAATCGTGCGCGCGACCTTCAGCACGCGGTCGTAGCCGCGGGCACTGAGTCCGAAACGTTCGGCCGCGCGCTGCAGCAGCTCACGGCCCGCCGTGTCGGGACGGCACGCATGCATGCCGGACCGGCCACGCAGCTCCGCGTTGGTTCGCGCGCCGGTAACCGGCAGCCGCGACTGCTGCCGTTCGCGGGCGGCGCAGACTCGCTCCCGTACTGTTGCCGATGCCTCTCCGGGTGCCGCTTCAGCGATGGCCGCAACCGGCACCGCCGGCACCTCGACGATGAGGTCGATCCGGTCGCGCAGCGGTCCGGAGAGCCGCCCGCGGTAGTTCGCGATCTGCGCCGGCGTGCAGCGGCACGGCCGGCGGTCGTCTCCGCTGAATCCGCACGGGCACGGATTCATGGCGGCCACGAGGACGAATCGCGCGGGGAAGACCGCGGTGCGGGCGGCGCGTGCGATCGCGACGCGCCCTTCCTCGAGCGGCTGGCGCAGCACCTCGAGCACCCGGCGGTGGAACTCCGGCATCTCGTCGAGGAACAGCACGCCGTTGTGCGCGAGCGAAATCTCGCCCGGCCGCGGAATGGCGCCCCCGCCGACGAGCGCGACGTTCGAGATCGTGTGATGGGGTGCGCGAAACGGACGCTGGACGAGAAGACCGGCGCCCTGCGGCAGTGTTCCGGCCACCGAGTGGATCGCGGTGCACTCCAGCGCTTCGTCGAAAGAGAGCGGCGGCAGGATCGAGGCGAGACGCCGCGCCATCATCGTTTTGCCGGCGCCCGGTGGTCCGCTGAGCAGGAGGTTGTGACCGCCCGCCGCCGCGACCTCCAGTGCCCGCCGCGCGAAGAGCTGGCCGCGCACGTCCGACAGGTCGCCGTCATCGGAAGACGGAGGCGGGGCGACGGCCGGAGACGCGTGCGCCAGCGGCGCCTCGTCCGGGCGGTTCAACGCCGCGACCGCTTCGGGCAGCGAACGGGCCTGGCACACTTCGAGTCCCGCGACGACGCACGCCTCGGCGACGTTCTGGGGCGGGAGCAGCAGGCGTTTCAGGCCCAAACGGCGTGCGGCGATGGCAATAGGCAGGACGCCGCGGATCGCGTTGATTCCGCCATCGAGCGAGAGCTCGCCGACGACCACGGTGTCGGTGACGCTGTGACGGTTCAGCGATCCCGATATCGCGAGCAACCCGAGCGCGATCGGCAGATCGAATGACGACCCGGCCTTGCGCACGTCGGCCGGCGCAAGGTTGACCGTGATGCGGTGACGCGGGAAGTCGAAGCCGGAGTTGCGGATGGCCGAGCGGACGCGATCGCGGCTTTCGCGCACCGTCGCGTCCGGCAGCCCGACCATCGTGAAGTGGGGAAGTCCGAACGACACGTCCACTTCGATGTCGACCGGGTAGGCGTCGACGCCGAAGACGGCCGCGCTGCGGAGCATGGCGAGCACCGGGCCGACTGAACTGCAAGAGACGACGCCTTGTGCTGGTCAGCGGTTTCGCGCCTGCTTTACAGCGATTTGTGGATCGAGCGACGGACTGGGATCGCAGTTACTGCGATCTCAGAGGGGCCTCGAAGTACGCAGATTCAGTTCGTGGCGTTGGCGGTGGCGCCGGCGCGGATGACGGTCAGACGCTGGCCGACCTTGATGGCGCTGCCCGAGATGCGGTTCGCCTGCTTCAGCGCCGACACGGTGGTCCGATACAACTTCGCAATCGAGAACAACGTCTCGCCGCGCTTGACGCGATGCGTCACGCGGCTGACGCTACTGGCGGCGGATTCACTCTCCACAGCCGGCGGCTGGACGTTGCTGGCCACGACCGCGTCCACCGATCGCGACTCGGCCACCGGCGCCGGCGAATCGGTGCGCGCGGCGAGGATCGTCGTCGGCGCGCGCGGGATGATCAGCTGCTGCCCGGCGCCAAGCTTCGCCTTCGTGCTGAGGTAATTGGCTTCGGCAAGGTCGGTGCGGCTGACCTTCAGCTTCTTCGCGATGGTTGAAATCGTCTCGCCCTTCTTCACGCTGTAGCGATTGAAGGAGACGAGATCGTCGGGCTCAGCCGTTGCGAGCGCGGCAAGAACCTGTGCGCCGGTTCCTTCCGGGACGTTCAGCTGGTAGTCGGTCGCACGCACCGGCGTCGTCCAGCGCCGCAGCTCCGGATTCAGCTCCTGGATCGTTTCGACCGGGACACCGGCCCATTCCGCCACCTTGCGCAGATCGATCGGGCTGTAGATGGCGATCTGCTCGGAGCGCGTGATCTCGGGCTCGACGACGTTCAAACCGTACTGCGCGGGGTTCCGCGCGATGACGATTGCAGCCAGGATCAGCGGCACGTAGTCGCGCGTTTCGCGGGGGAGGTACCGGCTCGACGCGGTCAGCTTCCAGAAGTCGTCACGCTTCGAGCGCTTCATCGCCCGCTGCACACGGCCGGGGCCGCCGTTGTACGACGCCAGGGCCAAATGCCAGTCGCCGAACATCTTGTGAAGCGTGGTCAGGTACTTCGCGGCGGCGCGCGTCGCTTTTTCCGGATCGGCGCGCTCGTCGATATACCAGTCATGCTCCAGGCCGTTTTCCAGCCCCGTGCCCCTCATGAACTGCCAGATGCCCTTCGCCTTGGCCCGCGACACCGCGCTCGGCTTGAACGCGCTTTCGATCAGCGGCACATACGCCAGATCCAGCGGCAGGCCCTCCGCACGGAAGACCTCCTGAATCATCGGCAAGTATTGAGCGCCACGGCTCAAGCCGTCCTCGAGGTAACCCTTGAGGCGTCCACTGAAGAGCTGGATGTATTGAAGCACCCTGGCGTTCTGCGGAATCTCGATGTCATGCTTTGTCGCCTCGAGGTCCGCCGAGACCGCCTGCTTCGTTTCGGGCGTTGCCGGTGGCTGCGCGAACGTGGAAATCGAGAGCAGATCATCGATCGTGGCCGGCTCGTACTTCTTTTCGGTGAAGCCGTCGCCCTGAGCGAGCGCCGTCAGCTCGTACGCGCTGATTCGCTCGACCAGGCGGTCGAAATGCTCGCGGATCCGCGGCACCGTCCGGCCGCCGAAACGCGATTCGAGCAGCACCTCGAGCGAGCGATTGAACGCCTCTTTGGCCATCTCGAGATGGCCCTCGCGCAACTCCCGCTCACCGGTCTCGAAGTGCTTGGTCGAGAGCGCGATGAGTTCGGCAACCGGGTCGTTGTCCTGCTGGGACGTCTGGCTCGGAGCGGTCGTCTGCCCCGCGCTCGTCTGGATCGGAGCTGCAAGGACGAACAGGGTGAGGGCAGCCGAGAGGAGCCTGGGGGCCGTCCGCATGGGGTCGTACTCTACCATTCAGGATTTTTTCGGGTCAACAATAAGTCCAGCGTGCTCAGCAATTGCGGGCAGCTGTGCGCGTGCCCGTGCAGTGTTTTATCGACCGCTTCGCCCGTTCCCGCCAGTCTCCGTCAGGCTTCAATTCGGCCAAGCCGCCTGGACGAACACCTTCCTGGATTCCCCCAGGTCGCGGGCCGAGGGGGTGATGATCGTTTTCTCCCCGATGAGCAGCTTCCGGCCAGCGCTGAGGGCGGCGCGCACGTCGTCCTCGCAGACGAACTCAGCCGCAGCCTCGCTCTTCGCAGCCGGAGTCCGTCGAGCCTCCGCAGCGTTCCTGGCTGCGTCAGCGCCCGGCGACTTGTAGCCACGCGAGGCGAGGAATTCGTCGATCCGCGCGGCCAGTGCCTGAGCCGGGATGCCCCGTTGCTCCGGCTTCACGGGCGCCTGCGGAAGCGGGTTCACCTGCGACACCTTTTCCGCCGCCGCGGGACGGATCGCCGTGCCCGTGATTGCCTTTTCCGACGCCTTCCCCGACCTGGCCATCGTCGCCGACAGCGGCGCGGGCCGAACCTCGTACGCCAGCCGCTTGATGTTGAGCAGATGGCGCGGCGAAATGTTGTCCGAGGTGATGTTGCCGCCCCACCCGCCGCACCCGAGCGTCATCGCCGGATCGAGTCCCGTCGTCAGGCCGATGGATCCGTGAGTGGTCGGCGTATTCACACAGATCCGGAACGCCGGCTTGCGCAGACCGAACTGCAGGATGACGTCCTGGTTTTCGGAATGGATCGCCATCGTGTGGCCCATTCCGCCGTAGCGCAGAATCTCGATGCAGCGTTCACAACCCTGGCGCCAGTCGCTGACGACGTACCACGACAGCACCGGGCACAGCTTCTCGATCGACAGCGGATAGTCACGGCCGACGCCCTTGAGCGGCGCAATCAATACCTTCGTCCCCTCGGGAACTTTCAGGCCGGCTTTCTCCGCGACGACGAAGGCCGGCCGGCCGACAAGAGACGGGTTCGGCAGGCGCTGCGCAGTCACGAGCACCTTTGCGAGGACGTCTGTTTCCGCGTCGTTCATGAAATAGGCGCCGAGCGACTGGAACTGCCGCCGCGCTTCTTCCGCGATCGGTTCGTCCACAACGACGGAATTCGGCGAGGAGCAGAGCAGGCCGTTGTCGAACGTCTTGCCGATCATGATGTCGCTCGCCGCCTTCGGAAGATCGGCGGAGCGTTCGATGTAGCACGGCGCGTTGCCCGGCCCGACGCCGTACGCAGGCTTGCCGGCGCTGTAGGCGGCGCGCACCAGTCCCATCCCGCCCGTGGCGAGAATCACGGCGACCTCGCGCGCTTTCATCAGCTCCTGCGTGCCCTCGAGCGTCACCGTCTTCATCCAGCCGATGCTGCCGGCCGGTACGCCGGCGCGCTCCGCCGCTTCCGCCATCAACTCGACGGTTCTGGTGATGCAGCGGGTTGCCGACGGGTGCGGACTGATGACGATGGGGCAGCGGGCCTTCAGCGCGATGAGGACCTTGTAGATGGCCGTTGAGGTCGGGTTGGTGGAGGGGACGATTGCGGCGACCACGCCGAACGGCTCGGCGATCTCGACGACCTTCTTATCCTCGACGCGCCCGATGACGCCCACGGTTCGCATCGGGCGGATGAACTCGTAGACCTGCTTCGAGCCGAAGAGGTTCTTCTGAATCTTGTCCTCGACGACACCGAAACCGGTCTCTTCCACGGCCAGACGGGCAAGTGCCTCGGCGTACGGGGTGACCGCGCCGGCCATCGCCGTCACGATCTGATCGATTTGTTCCTGTGACAGCTCGGCCAGAAGGGGCTGGGCCTGCTTCGCGGTGCGCGCAAGGGCGCGCGCCTCGGCGATGGAGGTCAGATCCCTGTTTTCCACTAACCCTTGGGCAGGATTCGTTCGACTTCCGTGTGGGGCCGGGGAATAACGTGCACCGAGACCAGCTCGCCCACGCGCCGGGCAGCCGCGGCGCCGGCGTCCGTCGCCGCCTTGACCGCCCCGACGTCGCCCCGTACCAGGACCGTTACATAGCCGGCGCCGATGTATTCCTTGGCGACCAGGACCACGTTGGCAGCTTTGACCATCGCATCGGCAGCCTCAACAGAACCGATCAGGCCGCGGGTTTCCACCATTCCGAGCGCTTCAGATGCCAAAGTGGGGCGATAGTATCATCGCGACTACATTCGGCCGAAATAGTAAGAGACAGCGCCGGGTCAGGAGCCTCCTAAAAGCCGATGCACGATCTCTTCCGTCTAACCTAAACATAGTCATGGAGTTCCGGTGCAGACTCGGCACCCCGGGCGGGGAGATCCTCGAAGGGGTTTACATCGCGGACAGCGAAGACCGGCTGCGCCGTGAGCTGGAAGAGAAGGGGCTTTACATCCTTTCACTGCAGCGCCGCACAGGCCTGCAGAGCGCAGTTCGACTGGGCGGCGGCCGGCGTGGACGCATCGCCCGGCAGGAATTCCTCGTTTTCAACCAGGAGCTCGCGACGCTGCTGAAGGCGGGGATGCCGCTGGTTCAGTCGCTGGACATCCTGCGCCAGCGCGTGTCGAACGTGACGTTCAAAGCAGTGCTGGACGCGATTTACGAACGGGTCAAGGCGGGCACGTCGCTGTCGGATGCGTTTTCCGAACACGGCACGCTGTTCCCGCCGGTCTACGCCGCGTCGCTGATGGCCGGCGAGCGCAGCGGGAACCTCGATGCCGTCATCCGCCGGTATGTGGCGTACGAGAAGGTCATCGGTACCGTCAGGAAGCGGACGATCTCCGCGCTGATTTACCCGGCGATTCTCGTGACGATGATGTTCGTGCTGATCGGCATCATCGTCCTGCGCGTCGTGCCCGCGTTCTCGGACTTCTACGGCAATTTCGATCGCGAGCTTCCCGCGTCGACCCAGATTGTCGTCGCCGTATCGAACGCCGCCGTCAACAACATCTGGCTGATCGTCGCAGTCGTGGCCGCCGTCGCCGCCGGCATGGTGCTATGGGTGCGGCATCCGGCACAGCGGCGCAGCTTCCATCGCTTCCTGCTGACGCTGCCCTGGCTCGGCGAGACGGTTCGTAAGTTCGCGACAGCGCAGGTCGCCCGGACGCTGGCGACCTTACTCGGTGGTGGCATTCCTCTGGTCAATGCCATCGAGATTGCCGGCCGATCGATGTCGAACCGGTATCTCTCCGGGGAGCTCGAGGACGTCCGCCGGCGTGTACAGGAAGGACAGAGCTTCGCCGCGGCGATGCGGGAGCGCGCGTCGTTCCCCGACGTCGCGGTGAAGATGATCGAGGTTGGAGAGTCGACCGGCGCGCTTCAGGAAATGCTGAACAGCCTGGCGGATTTCTACGACGAGGAGATTGAAACCGAGGTCTCCCGCTTCATCACGCTGGTCGAGCCGATGATTCTCGTCATCATGGGCGTGATCATTGCGCTTGTGGTGCTCGCTCTCTACATGCCGTTGTTCGAGCTGAGCTCGGTGGTCGGTGCGACGTGATTGGTCAGGGGATATGGCGATAGCTGATTCGAACGAAAACGCCCTCGGCCTGGTGCCGCCTCCTGATGACCATCAGGCCGAGGTGGCGCGCGCCCGCCAGCTGGCGACGCGCTACCGGCGCGAGTTCGTCGACATGGACGAATTCCGCATCGACCAGGAGCTGTTCCGCTCGATTCCCGCCGATCTCATGCTGCGCTACGGGTTCGTTCCGCTGCGCCGCGAGGGCGCGGCGCTGGTCATCGTCGTCTCGGACCCCGCCGATCTGCCGCTCATCGACGAGCTGTCGGCCGTCCTGCGGACACCGATCAAGGTCACCGTCGGCGCGGCGTCCGCGATCCAGTCGATTCTGAAGAAGAGCGAGAGCTCCCAGCGCGTGCTCGAGGACGCCGTCGACGGCTTCCAGCTCCAGGTCCTCAAGGACGAGGAGATGGGGGAGGACAGCCTCACCGTCGAGAAGCTGACGACCGGCGACATGAACCCGATCATCCGCCTGGTCGATTCGACGATCTACACGGCCATCCAGCGGCGGGCGAGCGACATTCACATCGAGACCGGCGACGACGCGGTTCATGTCAAGTACCGGATCGACGGCGTGCTGCAGCCGGCGATGCGGCCGATCGCCCGGCAGTTCCACAGTTCGGTCGTCTCGCGCATCAAAGTGATGGCCGAGCTCGACATCGCAGAGAAGCGCATCCCGCAGGACGGCCGGTTCAAGGTCCGGAT
>JAICQE010000015.1 GCA_025938035.1 Vicinamibacteria bacterium | reverse complement strand
CCTGATCCTGCAGGCGATTGCGATTCACCTGGATTCGAGCGGCGCACTGCCCGCGGATGCGTTCGCCGAGGATCGCGTCAGTCATGGCGGGCTGTTCCAGTTCGTTCCCGAGAAGCAGGCGCTCAAGTCGGCGATTCTGGCCGCGCGCCTCAGCCCGGACGAAGAGGCGTTGCTGCTGAACGAGTTCGGCAGCGACTACGTCGCCACCTGCGCCAGCCTGTTGACGATGGAGTGGCTGTACGGGGGCCGGGTGCGCGGCAACCTCGAACGCGTGTTTGGCGCGAAGATCGGACGATAGCGCCGGACGTGGCATATATTGCTTTTCAATGAGTGATTTCGAATTCAAGGACGTTGTCCTCGATCGCATCGCCGAGACGGGAAACGTCGCCCAGTTCGTCAGTTTCGACGGCCATCTCGGGCCGCGCTTCTCGAGGATCCGCGGCTACGCGCCGAACCACCGGTTCCAGTCGCTCGAAGAGGCGATCACGACGATCCTCGATCGATCGCCGGAACAATCCGTCAACGTCCGTACGTTCGAACGCCACAACGCCAAGAGCCGCGAGTTCGTCTACGGGCTGACATCGGCCGCCGAGGTGCTCGATCGCCTGCGCGCGTTTTCCTCGCAGGGACTGACGACGATCGTCAACGAGACGGTGGACGTCAACGACGGCGGCGTGTCGGGCGTCGCCTACGGCGATCTGATCGAGTTCGCGCCGGGCGACACGCCGCGCTGCGTCGAAAAGCCCGGCACCGCGGCGCTGCCGCGCGACCTGGCGATGCGCCTCTTCGACATCGTCTACCGGATTCGGCCGGCTCTTCCACAGTCGCTCACCGATCGCGTCGAGTTCTCGATCCATCCGCTGCGCCGCGGCTACCATCACGACCATACGATCCTCTGGGAGATCGAGCCGACAGCTGTTGCCCCGGCGGCCATTCCCATCCGCTGGCCGAACCGTTTCAGCCGGCTGACCGGCGACAAGGCGTTCGGGCTGCTGATGGCGTCGCTGATCGGATGCGACGTTCCGGACACCACCGTCTTCCCGCGCCGTCTCGCGCCGTTTACGTTTGGCAGCGGTGGCACGCCCGAACCGTGGATTCGGACCTGTCCCACCGAGCAGGTGCCGGGCAAGTTCACCACCGCGCGCGGCTGGCTCGATCCATTCGCGCTCATGGCCGCGGAAGATCCGGACGGCACGCGGATCGCGTCGATCCTGCATCAGCGCGGTATCGGCGCCGTCGCCTCCGGCGCCGCGGGCATGCAGGCCGACGGCAACCTGCTCGTGGAAGGCGTGATCGGATTCGGCGATCGGTTCATGGCCGGAGCGCAGCGGCCGGAGCCGATCCCCGCTCCGATCGCGAATCGCATACGGACCGCCTACGACGCGATCGAACGGCGTCTCGGCCCGGCCCGGTTCGAATGGGTGGACGACGGGAAGCGGACGTGGATCGTCCAGCTCCACTGCGGCGCCACGGTGTCGAGCGGGCACACCATCGTGCCCGGCGACCCTGCGACCTTCCGCAGGTTCGACGTGCGCGACGGCCTCGATCGCCTGCGCGCGCTCATCGACGAAGCGGCGAACGCGGGCGACGGGATCGTGGTCGTCGGCGACGTCGGGATTACCAGTCACGTCGGCGACGTGCTGCGTAAAGCGGGAGTGCCTTCGCGGCTGGAGCCCGCGTTGGCCGCGCGCGCCTAGCGGCTGTTGCGAACGCTTTCCAGCCTGCCGAGGTGCCCCGAGAGCACTTCGACGTTGAGGCCCTGCTCGCGGAGTTCGGCGATGGCGCGCTCGATGAGCGCCGCGGCGCGCGACGGCGCGAGCGGCTCCCCACGGGCTTCGAATGTGGGCAGGCCTGCGTCGAGCGCCTCGACCAGCTCGTAGGCGCAGCCGTTGCTGTATTCCCAGTTCTCGTTGAAGTAGACAGCCTTGATCCGTGAGCGGATCAGCGTCTTCCAGAAGGAAAGATATTCGGACTGATTCCAGCCGCGCGCCATGAACGGCGCCGGCGTGATCACGATCTGGTTGCCGCCGAGCGAATGATGCAGCTTCCGGGCGAACGCGGTGGCGGCGGCGACGTTCCGGTCCCAGATGCGCGTCGTGTACTCGTGTTCGCCAAGGTGCCGGCGCAGGTCCGACGTATTTTCGAGGCCCGTTTCGCGAAGGACCGAGCTGACCAGGCGTCCTGTCGTCAGCTCGCTGCTCGCATACACGGCCTTTTCACCGTTGAGCACGCAATCGATGGCCGAGAGCGCGATATCGACTTCGTCGGCGTGTGAACGGGAGAACACCCGCTGCTGATCGCTCACGCGCGCCGCCCGGGGGAGGGGTGTCTACGATCGCCGATGGAGCCTCGGGTCATTCCAGAATAGTACCTCGTTGAATCCCCGCAGCGCCGCTTCAATCACGTCGATGCTCTGCTTCAGCAGCGGCCGCAGCTCGGCGTTCGTCTCCACCAGGATGTCGCTGGCCCTTGGGTACGCGGCCGGCGGAGGATTCGGCACATTCGCGGCAGGCACGCCGTACGGCTCGTCGGCGAATTTTGCCCAGACGACGTCCATGTAGGCCTTCTTGCCAAAGGAGATATGCAGTCCAGCGCGCCGCACGCCGGTGCCCCGCTGCCGCAGCGGAATGGGAATGACGATGAACGCCTCGTAGTCCGCCCTCCGCTGCTGGTAGTAGTCCTTCATCATCAGCTTCGCCGGGTGCGGCGCGGCAAGGATTTGCCCGGTGTTATCCAACAGTTCGATGTCCTTGTAGACCTGATTGTCCACCCACCACCGGGCCTGACCGATCATCACCGCGACCCAGGCGACCGATTTCTCGCCGAACTGTGTCGACAGGTTCTGCGACGGCTTCGACACATAGAAGGCCTGTTTCTCGTCCTCCGCCAGAACGCTCACCGACACGCGGATATCGCCGGCAGCGAGTTGAGGTTTCATGGGCGAGTTCTTGACCAGCTGTTCGATCGCCATGGTCAAGCTCTCGCGCACGCGGTCGATGGTCACCAGGGCCGACAGCTGCAGATCGACGATCGTTTCGCCGAGGAAGAACGGCTTCACGTCGTTTCGCCCCTGCACCACGTTGAACGTGGTGTCCGCGGCGACGACCAGAAACCACCAGAACCGCCGTCCGATCTGCCTCACCCATGCCGTGAATACCGGCCACCCGGTCCCTTTGCCGACGACAGGAGCGGGCGATGTCGCCACGATCACCGCGCGAACGCCTTCGATGAGGCCGCGGATGAAACTGGACAGCCACAGGAACATGACGAAGAAGAACACGAACCAGACAACGTAATAGCCCTGGGCCTGTGGCTTCGAGCTGGTCCACAGCTCGTCGAGAATCAACGTGACGATGGCGAGGCCGCCGATTCCGGAGATGACGGTTCGCGCAAAGTTGCCGGTCAGGAAGGTCGTCGTGGTGAACGCTGCCATCGCCTCTTTCGTCGTTGGCGGCGGCTGCGGCGCGGCGCCGCCGGCCGCCGCGCCGGCTCCGCCCGTCGCGGGAGCGGCTGGTGGCGGCGCCGGCGCCAGATTCGTCGACGGCGGAGGAATCTGCCACACCGCAACGGCTGTCAGGAAGGCGGCGAGAAAAGCCACGGCGAAGAGCGCCGTGCGCGCGAGCGGCGAGAGATCGCCGAGACGCCACAAGTATGAGAACGGACGGCGGACCCACCGGCTGAACCAGCCGTCCTTCTTGTCAAGGGCGCGCATCGGCGCTCCCGGACGGAACGCCGAATACCAGAACACCTGCTGATCCACGGTCGCATCCGGGTCCACCGAAATCACCGAGGCGCCCTGGATCGGACGGTTGCCGGCTGACGCCGTAATCAGCGGCGGCGTCGCAAACCATCGTCCTGTCAGGCCGTTTTCGGTCCACGGCTCGCCGCTTTCGTAGCGTTGCCGCACCATCGACGGAGCGATAATCCCGATTCCCGCAGCGGCGCGATTGCCTGCCTGAAACCATGAATCGCGCACCTCCTTGACCGACCAGTGGTCGACGACGGGTGTGAGCAGCGGAGCAACCACCAGGGTCTGCCACCCCTCCTCTTGCGTCACTGCCTTCTGAAATGCATCGGTCCACGTCTTCTGTACTGCGACCGATGCGTCCGGCGGTGTTCCGGCATAGGCAAAGGCTGGATACCCCACCACCTTCACCTGGTGGCCGGGCACTCGCGCCGCGCATTGAGTCGGATCGAGCGTCTCCGCGACGTAGCAGAGCGAGAGATCGATCAGCGTGACGGAGCCGGCGGGAAGCGCCTTCACGACGGCAGCAACGGCTGACTGCAGCGTCGTGAGCGTGTCTTTCAAATTCGCCCCGGCCGCGAGCCGTTTCCCGCCGGGCACGACATAGATCGGCACGCTCCTCGGCCCTGTCGCAAGGACATCGGCGATGACCTTCGCCCGCGCGGTGGTGTCGGCAGTGGCTACTGGAGGCGGAGGAGGGTCGGGTTGTACTGGCTGCGTTTGAGTGCCGTCCTTCGGTGGCTCTCCTGTCTTGGCTGGTGGCGCGGCGGGAGTCGCAGGTGCGCTCAGGCCCAGGTCGCCGACGAGGACCAGCGCGTCGGCCTGGACATCCTCTCCCGACGAGATCCAATCGACCAGCGATTTCAGCGCCTGAACGCCGGCCGCGCGATCATCGACGGGAGCGCCCGGCGGAAACAGATCCGACGCCACGGCATGAACGATACGGGCGGGCTGCGGCGCCGGCTGTTTTGCCTGGGTCTCCTTCTGCTTCGCCTTTGCCGCCTCTTTTTCCGCCTCTCCGCGGCCGCACGCCGTCATCGCGCCGCAGACCAGCACGACCAGCACGATCGCCAGCGCCTTACCGATACCGCCTCGTCGCACGACCATCGTCCACTCCTTCAAACGCGACCGCCGGGGCTAATTGCGACGCGCGAACAGCGTGTCGAAGTCGAACGACAGACCGATCGCGCCGCGCACCTCTGTTTCGCCGGTGTTGAACTCGCTGCGATTCGCCAGCGTCATCGACAGCGGAATCTTCACGCCGCTCGCGCCCGCCGGCATCGTCACCTTCGCCTGGAACACGCCGATGGTGCCGTCGGTCGTCTCGACGTCCTTGATCCGGACCGGAACTCCGAACGGCTGTTGCTGCAGGAACGCGCCGAGTCCCGCGAGCGTGAGGACCAGCCGGCCCACTCCTTCGATTTCCGGCAGCTTGAATTCGAGACTGCCGCTGACCTGCACGTCGCGCAGCCTCCCGTCCATCCCGGCGAGAATCTTGTTGAAGACCGTGACCGATCCGTTCACCGTCGCCTCGCCGACGGTGCCGAGCGAGGACGAGAAGATCACACGGGCCGTGGACAAATCCGGTGTGATGAAGTCCGCCGGCAGCGTCGAGAGCGCTGCTTCGGGAATCGTCATTCGATTGAAGGCGTATTCGAAGGTCAGCACCGACGAGCGATCGATCGCCTTGAAGGTGGCGTCGCGAGTGCCGCGGTACGTTTTGATCTCGCCGACGAGCGCGTGAGACAGCCGCTGCAGGTCCGGATTGACCGCAAAGAGCCGCGTGAACTCGTCGCCGATCGCGACCAGCGTGTCGCGCAGCGTGCGGTCGTTCCCGAGGTCGATGCCCGCGAGCCGTTTTGCCGTCTCCACTCTCCAGGCGTCGTAGCCTGCGGCCTTCCGGAGGACGTCCACGTATGACTGTGCGACCACGACGGTGCCTGCCAGGTTTCCGCTCAGCTGCTGGATTGCCACGCGATGCGCGGGATGCCGCGGGTCGCGCTTGTTGATGGCGTGGTAGCGGGCCGTGACTTCGGTCAACTGGGAACGCTCGCCCGTGAACGTGCCGGGGGACGATCCCTTTTGAAGATCGAAGCTCGCCGAGACGGCCAGATTGCTCAGCCCTTGTTCGAGCGCGGTCGCATTCACCGGCGCGGCCGACAGCAGGTAGGAACGCTTGGCCACGGCCCGTGCGAGGCCGGCCGGGTTCAGGCGGAACGTCACCGCGCTGCCGTTCACGGCCTGATAGAGCGCGCCGTTCTCGACGGCGACACCGATCAGCGCCGGCACGCTGCCGCGGCTGACCAGCGTCGTCGAACCCGGGCCCGACGAACTGGCGCCGATCTGTTTGTCGAGCCGCCCCTCTTCGACGAGCGAGGCGTACACCTCGCGTCCGAACGAGTAGATCGCAAACTCGCTCGAGCGTTCGAGCAGGATCGAGGCGATGTCCCCGATGCGCGTATCGCCGGTTGTCTTCAGGCCGCGAAGACTGCGGACGGTGCCCTCGAAAGGAACGAAGCTGACTGGCTGATCCTGGCCATGTGCTGCTCCCACGGTTGCGGCCAGGAAGGCGACGACGAGAATGACGCGCATCATCCTTGCCCTATTTCGAAGCTGAAGCTTTGTGCCGACGGCAGAATCGACGTCGGGCCGTTCTCCCGTTGGCGCACGTGACCACCAGGTCCTGAACCTGAGATTCGAATCGTGTACAACGCGCTGGCGGGAATCGTTCCGCCGGCGCCGTGCGTGAAATCGAAGCCGATGGTGAACGAAAAGTTCGTGGAAAAGGTGGGCGCGACGACGAACGTCCTGACTTCCTTGTTCGGAGCCACGCGATTGGCCGTCGACCACTGGCCGACGGAGATGGCACCTGTATGAGCCAGGAACGCGGTATCGGCCGCTTCGATTTCCACCGTCACCGTCTCGCCCATCGAGACTTCGAGATCGCCGTCCAGCTGTTGACGCATCAGTCCTCCATCGTCACGAACACGGCCCTGCTGCGCCGGCAGTGCTTCCGGCCCATTGCGGGCGTGAAAAACAGAGGTATTTGACCTACTGGGAAGTGGCGAACGGTATCACGACTGCCGTCAATCTGAGCCGTGGATCGAGCAGGCGACCGTGTGCTGCGCGCGCCGACGGCTCTGGAACTGACTCTTTGCGACTTTATGGTGCGATTTGGACGAATCGCGATTTTTTTTCGTGGGTCGCGCAGCGCATCGCGCGGTGTTGAGTTAGGATCCGCCGCGTTTCGCGCTTATGCCGAGCGGCAGTGATCTTCTGAAGAAGGCTGCGACCCACGTGGGCGAGCAATACCTGCTGGGTGTTGTCGTTCCCAAGGACAACGCGCAATGGAAAGGTCCGTGGGACTGCGCCGAGTTTGCCTCGTGGTGTGTGTTTCAGGCCGCCGGCCGGCTCTACGGCTGCGACAACAATCACGGCAACCCCGTGCGCGCCGATGCGTTCAGCGGTTTCTGGAAACGCGATGCGGCGACGATCGGCCGCGCGATCACCGTTGAGCTCGCGGCGCAGACGCCCGGCGCGGCGCTGCTCCGGTTCCCCCAGCCCAACCTCATCGGACACGTGGTCTTTTCGGACGGACAGGGCGGCACGATCGAAGCGCACTCGACCGCGACCGGGGTGATTCGATCGACGCTCTCGGGCCGCCGTTGGGACATCGGTGTGCTGGTGCCGGGGTTCGAGTATTCACAGAACGCGACTCCGGTCGTCTCATCGCCGCCGCTGCTGGTGATCAGGCTCACCACGCCGCTGACGCGCGGCACGATCGTCAAGGACATCCAGCGCGCGTTGAAGGCGGCCGGCTTTCACCCGGGGACGATCGACGGGAAGTACGGCATGCAGACCGTTGCGGCGGTCAGCGCGTTTCAGATTGCCAATGGGCTTGTCGCCGACGGCGAGGTCGGGAAGGAAACTGCGGCGGCGCTGAACATCGATTTTCCCCAATAGGAAACCAGGGTGGTGCGGTGATGTTGCCCTTGATCCTTCTGCTCCTGCTGCAGCAAAAGCCGGCGCCGCCGGCACGCCCGGCGCCCGTCGCACCGGTGCAGCTCCCGCCTGATGTCGCGAACGCACTTCGGCAAACGATCACCGACATTTTCGCGCTCGTTCAAAAAGGCACGTTGTGCAGTGCGGCCCTGCGGGACGCGGAGGCCGCGCGCTCCGTGGTGAACAAGGACATCGAGGACAAGAGGAAAGATGCCAGCCGGGTTGACAGCGAGATTGCGGCGATTGACCAGCAGCTGACCGGAACACGCGTGCCACAGGAACGCATGGCATTGGCAGCCAAGCGGCGACCTCTCTACGAACAACGGGTCAACGCTGACCGGGCTCTGCAGCAGAATCCGCCGTCGCCGTTAATGAAGCGACTGTCGCAGGTTGAGACCGACGTGACAAACCACCGGCAGTGCGTCTCGAAAGCCCGCGCCGATCTTGATGCTTTTGTCGCGAGTCTCGCCCCGAAAGCCAAGCCGTAACTTCGGCCGGGGTCAAGACGCGAGGTAACGCAGCAACGATCGTCCGGGCACGAAATAGTACCCACCTCCCAGCGTTCGCACGAACTCCGGCATGGCGCGCAGCCGCACCGGCGCCTCGCGCGTCGGGATCGTGAATCCGTCGACCGTCACCCCGTTACTCGTACGCCGGCTGCCCACCACGGGATCATCCTCGCCGGTCAGCGCGGCGAAGGTCGGCGACTGCAGCCACGTCTGCTGGATGAACTCGAACTGCCGCTCGAGGTCCGCGTTGAGGCACATGAAAAACAGACCGGGGTTCCGGGAGTCACGCGGCTCGTAGCGCCTCCCAACTCGGAGGATCCGATGCCGATTGGTGATCGCGAGCTGCTCCTGTGACCCGGGATCGAAGCTTTCGCGCGGATTGGCACGGCGGACGTGTGCGCCGAACGGGCAGCGCAGGCCCTGCGGATCTTCCGCGCCGAACAGGAAATCGTTGTCCGGTTCGACAGCCACCGCACGCACTGGCTCGGTCGTGCGGCGGACGGTCACGGCCCGGCGCGGCAGCACAGGCCCCTCGGCCTCTTTGATAGCGACGCTCGCAGCGGCCGACGGCGGCGATGGGCGTGGCCGCCGCAGCGTCACCGCACCGACGCCCGGCCGGACCATCGGATGATCGTCGCCTCCCTTCTCGCTGCCCGCCTGATACGGATAGCGAACAAGGGATGACCCATCCGGCCAGCGTCCGACCAGCTTGGCGCCGATGAATTCGGCTGTGACGTCCTTCCACGCCGGGAACCGTTCATGCACCATCGCGGCCGCCTCGTCGCAGTAGCGCCAGAAGCCGTCGACATCCTGTTCGAGCTGGCGCACGGCGAGGAATGTGCCGTTGCGGCCGATGTCGCGCACGTCGTTGACGATTGGATCGGCGAAGCCTGCCTGCGGCTGTGTCGCAATCGGCAGCACGTTGTGCGGATCGTGGATCGCCGGCATTGTCGGCGCCGCGGGAAGCGTGCCGCGGTTGTCCGGGTAGCCGAGAATGAACTCACCGGGTTCAACGAGATGAATCGCGTCGGCGCCGCGGAACGACTTGTAGGTGCCGCGGATTACCGGCTGCGAGACGCCGTCCACGAACCCGAACGGCTCGAGCTTCGCGGTCGCGTGCTCGTCAGGCGAGGCGTCTTTGGCCGGCAGCGTCATGAACGGCACGTCGGCGACGACGCGGTGGCCGCGACTGACCAGCTCCCGTTCGACCTTCTGGCGGATCTCCGCCATGGCGCTCTCCGATTTCGCGTACAGCAGCAGCATGCCGTCCGCCGCGTTCTCGGGCCCTCCCCACTCCCACCGCTCGGGCGCGTTTCGTCCCGCATCGTTCAGGATCCGCGAGCGCGACGGAGACGCCATTCCGTCGATGAATGCAGGCGGGAACGTGTCGAGACTCTCCGCCGGCAGTCCCAACTTCGCCAGCCCGGTGGCACCCAGGCCGAGAATCACAGCGCTGTCGCCATGCTTGCGGCCGTCTCCGAACGCAATCTCCGCGTTCATCTCGCGCAGCCAGCTGCGCGCCTGCTCGAGCTGGCCCTGCCGGAGCTGAAATGCGACGAACATCCCGTAGCGAAGAAAACCGAGCCCGCCGAACGTCAGGGTCTGGATTTCGTTGACCTCCATCGCCAGCGCCGGCCGCGGGCGCGACCCGAAAAGCAGCAGCCAGCGGCGCGCTTCCTCTTCGGTCACGATCGTTCCGAGTCCCTGGCGGATGGCGGCATTCGTCCGGATGATCGCTGTCGTCAGATCGGGATACGCGGTATACCAGCAGCCGGTAGGCGCCTGGTTCCGCCGCCCCCACCGCTTGAACCTGTCGCCGTCGGCGGCGCCCAGCTGAATCAGGTTCGCAGTCCGGGGGAAGCCCTCGGAGTTCGACCACACGGCGGTCAGTCCGTTGGCGGCTTTTGTGATGAAGTCCTCGAGATAGCTTTCCCAGCTGCCGCCGTAGTTCGAGAGAAAGACGAGATCGCCGGTGCCGGGCACCATCACCCATCGTGCAAAGTGAATCGTGCCGAGCGTCCCGAGCCACCCGGGGCGGTACAGGTACGTCGCCAGTTCCGCGATCGCGGCGAATACCAGCTTCAGCGCCACGCGCCGCAGCCAGCCGGCCTTCATCCGCGATATCCCGGCCAGATGATTCTGGACGGCGTGGTTCTCCCGCGCGACGATGCGCGCCACGGCCGCCGGGTTCGGGGCGCGGTCGTCCGGAATGCTCGAATTCTCGAGGCGTCGAAACGCCAGATAGGCGAGGCCCCCGGCGATGACGACCGCAACGCCCGTAAACACGAGCGCATCTATTGCCGCCATCACAGCCGTGCCGAGCCCGGCGAGGCTGAAGTCGAGCGCGAGCATCAACACGAACGTCAGCAGGAAGGGCAGCGTCAGCGGCCAGAGATACCGCCGGAACACTCTGGGCAGAATGCTGCGGACCGCCTGGAGCACAGAACGCTCGCCGTGCAGGGCCGCGGCGTCTTGCGCCGTCAGCGCCCACGTCAGCGAAGGATCGTGACGCACGCGATTGCGGATCGCAGTGATGATCGCCAGCGCTGAATCGTGCCGCTGCCCTTCCTCCTCGACGGCGCGTTCGAGGAAGTTCCTCAATCGCCGCTCGTTGCGGATGCGTGCGACGGACAAGCCTGGTGTGCCGGCAAAAAGGACGCCGGGATTGTCGAGGATCCGCTGACCAACCGTCACTTCATGAGATTTCCAGTAGGCAGCGAGTGACCCGGTGCCCCGGTCCGAAGCCATCGCAAACAGGTCGTCGACATGCGGGCCGAGATGCTTGGCGAGCGCCACGATGAGGGCGTTCTTATCCCCGTCGGCAGAGAACTCGAACACCAGGTGTCCGCCGCCGCCGGTTGCGGGAAAGACGGTCATGCTCGAGAAATGCACACCAAGATTCCCCGGCTCTTCAGCGACCGCCTCGAAGGCGGCCATCACTCGCATCGACGCGGGATTTCCCAGCGACTCCGCGGCGTCTCGCGCGCGCTCGAAGTGTTCCGGCGATACCTTGCTGATGATGGTGACGAGCGTGTGACTCACGACGCACCTCTGAATGTGACGACGAGTTCGTCGATGAACGGGCCGACATACCGCGGCCGGCCCACTGTACTGATTCCACGCGCGATGAGCGGCGCCACGAGACCCGGAAGCTGAATGTCGTTCACGCCGCGCCCCGCACACGGATGAAGGCCGCCGCCGAAATTCATGTACGGTTCGGGCGATCGATCGGGATCGAGCTCGAATGGGCGGGGAAACACGCTCGCGTCGTACATGCCCGCCTGCGTGAAGGCGGCCACCGTGGCGTCCGCCGCGACCGCGCGGCCCCCGAGGGTCGCCCCTGGAACAGCGCGGCGGAACAACATCGGTGCGCTGGGCCACATCCGCAGCGCCTCCGCGCACCATCCACGCATTCGTGCCCGGTTGTCCACGTCGCGCTCCACGCGCTTCAGCACACTCGAGTCGGATGCGAGCACGTACACGATCCGCGCGACCGTCGTGCTGGTGGTGTCGATGGCGCCGACGAGGAGGCCGCCGAGATTCCGCCGGACCGCATCATCGTCGGCGCCTGGACCGGCGCCGTTGCCCATCAGGCGCCCGAGGACGTCGTCGAGATGCACGCCGTACTGCCGCCGCCGCGTAATTTCGTCCGAGATCCAGGTGCGCATCTCGGCTGCCGCGCGCTCGGCGCGCGCTTTCACCGCCGCGTCGTTCCCCTGATCGAGAAAGGCGTAATGAAACAGCGCGCGGCAGACGCGCATCAGATCGGCCTCGGTCGGTCCCGCCACGCCAAAGAGCTGGGCGGCGGTGCGGGCGGCCACCGGGTGCGCATAGCCATGTGCGACGTCGATGCGTCCGTTCGCTGACCCGAGCAGCGCCGTCGCGAACTGGTGGACCTGCGCCTGCACGGCTCCGCCGTCGATGCCCGCCACCGCGTGATACATGTGCGACCGTTCGCGCGCGAAGCGGTCGCCGCGATCCATGCCGAGCACGAACGGGCCGTTGATCAAATCGAACCGCGGGCCATTGACCGGTGCGATATGGAAGTGCAGGTCCGACTCGAGGACCGCATGAACGTCGGGCCATCGTGCCGCCAGTGCGAACCGGCGCAGGACGAGCGGCTGGCGAAGCAGCAGTGTCAGCCGCGCGCCAAGTCGCTGTACCGCGGGCGTCAGCAGCCGTTGCAGCGCCGTCGCGTTCCGCCGTGGACGGCGGAGTCGCGGCTGCGGTGTTGGACGCGCGTGACGATAGGTCTCGAACACCAGTTGCCCGCCTCCGCGTCCGCGCCATCCCTCAACGTGAGTGCGAAGCGCGGGCGGAAGCGCATCGAGGTCGGGGAGCGGCGACCCGTAACCGGCCGGCAGCACGAGTGGCGCCACGAGCGCCGAGAAGATGACGTCGATTGCCGACGGGCTCTCGCCTCCGAGGAACGTCGTGCCGCGGCGCGCCAGCTCCGCTTCGACAAGGTCGAACGCCGCAGTGATGCTGTCGGGTGCTGCAGCAATCGCTGCCGGCGAAAAATCGAGTGCGCGTCCGAGGAGCCGCCGCCAGACCGGATAGAACAGCCGGACGATGAGACGCTCCCACGCGGGTACGCCGTCAGTGACAGCGGGCACGACGATCCGTTTATGCGGCAGCAGGTGGAAATAGGCGAAGCGCTGCACTGTCAGGAGCAGCCGGTCGAGGAGCGCTTCGACGAACGCCGCGTTGGCGGCGCGCTCCGCCGGTGCGTCTCCATACAGCCGTTCGCCCGGACGCAGCCGCGCGTCGAGGCCGTTCAACGTCTCGCGCGCGCCTTTCCACGTTGCCGCGGCCGAGACGACGACCGGCACTTCGACACCGCCGCGGCGCCGCCGCGTGAAGACGGCGTGGATCAGCGGTGCGTGGCCTTCTTCCTCGTAGGGAATCGCCGCGCGTTCGAAGAGCCAGCGCGCCAGTTCGACCATCGGACTGACACGCGCCGACACGATGACATAGCGCGGCGGATCGTAGTCCTTCACAGCGCGCCTCCGGAATGAGCCCAGGGGGTTCTGCGGCGGGGCATCATACGCCAGATCGCAGGTGCGCGAACCGACATAACGCCGGTGTTCGGCGCGGACGGGTGAAGTGACTCCATGGGACTCTAGCGATCTCGAACGGTAAGACGAAGTCGTGGTTATACTTCGAGCCCATGTTGCCTTTGATCATGTTGCTTCTGATGCAGACGCCGGCGCGACCGGCGCCCGCCGCACCGGTCCAGTTGCCGCCTGAAGTTGCGAACGCGCTTCGGCAAACGATCACCGACATCCTCGCGCTTACTCAAAAAGGGACGCTGTGCAGCGCGGCGCTGCGGGACGCGGAGGTTGCGCGGTCCGTGGTGAACAAGGACGTCGAGGACAAGAGGAAAGATGCCAATCGCATCAACAGCGACATTGCGGCCATTGACCAGCGACGTCGCGGAACGCTCCCACCACCGGAGCGCACGGAACTGAACGGCAAGCGCCGGGCTCTCGTGGATCAAGGGCTCAAGGTCGATCGAGAGCTGCAGCAGAACCCGCCTTCTGCCTTGATGAAGCGGCTGTTGCAGGTTGAGACCGACCTGGCAAACCACCGGCAGTGCATCGCAAAGGCTCGCGCGGATCTCGAGGCCTATGTCACGAGTCTCGGCGTGAAAGCGAAACCTTGACCCCCTCGCGCTTACAGACAAAAGGCCGACTCACCGTCGGCCTTTTGCGCTTTGATAGAGGCAGGCTCTTACGCCTGCTTACGACGGGAAGCCCAGTATTTCTTCATTCGAAGGCTGACAGCCTTTCTTTGCGCGGCGGTCATGGCCTTTCGGCGGCGGGCCGGCCGGGTGGGTGCCGCAGCTCTTCGCCCTCGGCCGGTGCCGCGAAGGTCCGGGAACAGTCTGTAGATCTTCGCCAGTTCCGCTTGTAATTCCGCGGCGCGGGCGCGCGCCCCGTCCCTGGCATATTCTCGAAGGTCGAACTTTGCCAACTTCCCCCCTTACGTCGGTGTCTTACGACAGAAGATGACTTTAGCCGACAAAGGCTGACACATATCTGCCGCGGGCGGCAATGATCGAAAGCATTACCGGCCCACGATCCATTCACGAACAGCCGCTACTCACGCAGAAACCTCTGGTTACACATGCAGGTAAATCTGCCTGCCTAATGACTTCCGAGATGAGTGTCTAGCCATCGTTAACAGTTAGAGGCACTTCCGCTGCGATCGATGAGGTACTTCGCGTGCAACGAGGCGATTACCGTGCAGCGAATCGGTGAGCGGGTTCTGTTTTCCCCGAGCGACCTCAATCACTTTCTCGAGTGTGAGCACCTGATTGCTCTCGAACTCGAGCGTGAGCCTCGCGCGCCGCGCGGGGGTCGCGATGAGCACGCCGATCTGCTTGCAGCGAAGGGCGCTGAGCATGAGCGTGCATGGCTGGCGCGCTTCCGCGGCGAGCGCCGCGACGTCGTCAGCATCGAAAGCGCCGGAGGTGACAGGAACTGGCTCGAGGACGCCGAGCGAACCCGCGCCGCGATGCGTAAAGGGGCTTCGGTCATCTATCAAGGCGTCTTCGTTGACGGTGATTGGCACGGCATCAGCGATTTCCTCGTGCGCGTCGAGAAGCCGTCCGAGCTCGGCGCGTGGAGCTACGAGGCCTGGGACACGAAGCTGGCGCGCCGGACGAAGCCGTACTTCGTGCTGCAGTTGTGCTTTTACACCGAGCAGATCGCCCGCATCCAAGGTGTGGAGCCCGGCGCGATGGTGGTCGTCCTCGGTACGAACCAACATCAGCGCCTGCGGTACCGGGACTTCGATGCCTATTACAGAGCGGTTCGAACCGGATTCATGTCGGCTGTCGGCAAGGGTGTGGCGAGTTATCCATACCCGGTGGCGCATTGCGGCCTTTGCGAGTACGAGCGCCGGTGTTCGACGAGGTGGAACGAGGACGATCATCTCAGCCTGGTTGCCAACATCCGTCGCGACCAGGTGGAGCGCCTGAATGAGGCTGGGTTCGGCACCGTTGGAGATCTTGCGACGATCGACCCGGCTCAGAAGATTGGAATCGGCGACGTCACGCTCAAGCGACTTCAACAGCAGGCGGCTCTCCAGACGGAGTTCCGGAACACCGGCAGGCATCGATACGAACTGCTATCCCTGGACGAGCGCACTGGGTTTCGGCTTCTGCCGGAGCCGTCCGAGGGCGACATCTTCTTCGACATGGAGGGCGACCCCTATTTCGAGCCGGGGAGAGGTCTCGAGTATTTGTTCGGCGTCATGACCGTCGACGGCGGCAGGACGATCTTCGAGGCATTCCGGGCGCTGGACCGCGCGCAGGAGAAGCGTGCCTTCGAGCGGTTCATCGATCTTGTGAGTGATCGCCTGAAGCGTTGGCCGGATCTACACGTCTACCACTATGCGGCGTACGAGCCGACCACGCTGAAGCGGCTGATGAGCGAGCACGCGACGCGTGAGGACGAGCTCGACGACCTGCTCCGGCGTGAAGTGTTCGTCGACCTCTATCAGGTGGTTCGGCAGTCGATGCGAGTCTCGCACGCGAGCTACTCCATCAAGTCCGTTCGGTCGTTCTTCATGGACGAGGGAGGCAACGGTGCCGTCACAACTGGCGCCGATTCGATACTGGAGTTCGAGCGATGGAGGCGTACCGGTGACGACACGATTCTCGACGCCATCGCCGACTACAACCGCGAAGACTGCTCCTCGACGGTAAGGCTGCGTGACTGGCTGCTGGAACGAAAGGCCGAGGCGGAGGAGAAGTTCAGCCAGACCGTGCCGTGGAAGGCCGTAAGCGAGGGAGCTGTTTCGGAGAAGCGCGAGGCGATGGATGCGGAGACCGAGGCCCGCGTCGAGCGCATGAGGGCTCTCGGGACACCCGACGCCCTGCTTCTCGCCGATCTGTTGAACTACCATCGCCGCGAAGCGAAGCCGGAGTGGTGGGCGTATTTCGAGCGGCACAAGAAATCGCTCGACGATCTCATCGACGACACGGAAGCCATCGCGTCTCTGACACCTGCAAAGGACGAGGAATCAGCAATCGACAAGAGATCGCTGGTCTATCCCCTCGACTTTCCGCCGCAGGAATACAAGCTCGGGTCGTCCTCCGATCAACTCGAGGATCCTTTTCGTCGTGAGTCCGCGGGTGCCGCGGTTCGCATCGACGGCGACCGGCGGCGGCTGTATCTGAGACGTGGCCCGAAGTTGACCAGTACGCCGCTTCCCCTCGCGGTGGTCAAGGGAAAGCCCCTTCCCGATCAGGTGCAGCGCCAGGCGCTGGGCCGGTTGGCCGATGCGATCGGCAATGGCGACGCCGCGCGCTACCGGGCTGCGCGTGCACTCCTGGGCCGCGAGCTCCCGCGATTCCGCCGCCGGCCTGCTGGTGCACTGGTCCAGGCGACGGAACTCACGGAGCAGGTGGATCTGCTTGAGAAGCTGGATGAGAGTTATCTGTTCATCCAGGGGCCACCGGGATCGGGAAAGACTTGGACCGGTGCGCGTCTGATCCTGTCGCTTCTGCAGTCGGGTAAACGGGTAGGCGTGGCGGCGCTCAGTCACAAGGCGATCAACAACCTGCTCCGCGAAGTCGAGAGCGTTGCGCGCGACATCGGATTCCAGTTCTCGGGCTTGAAAAAGTGTGGCGATGAGGACGATCAGTTCGAAGGAGACTTCATCGGCAACACGATGGACAACGACGACTGTGAATCGTCTGATGCGCCGTTGATCGCCGGGACGTCGTGGCTGTTCGCGCGGCCCGGGATGGAGGGATGGATCGACTATCTGTTCGTCGACGAAGCCGGTCAGCTCTCGCTGGCTGATACCGTCGCCATGGCGATGTCGGCAACGAACCTCGTGCTTCTCGGCGATCCGCAGCAATTGCCGCAGATTCAGCAGGGGATTCATCCCATCGAGGCCGGTCGTTCCGCGCTCGAGCACCTCCTGCTGGACCAGGCCACCGTCCGCCCCGATAAGGGGATTTTCCAGAGGCGCACGTTCAGGATGCACCCCGACGTCTGCCGGTTTATCTCGGAGCTCGCCTACGACGGGAGACTACAGAGCGCAGAAGGGTGCGAGCGCCAACGTATCGACTCGGTGGGGCTTTCGGGCTCCGGCATCCGGTTCCTTCCAATCGAACATGATGGCAACGGGCAGTGGTCGCACGAGGAGGTGGAGGCGATTCGGCGCGAGGCAGAGATTCTCCTGGCCGGCGGGACATTCACGGACGTGCAGGGTGGGACGCGGCCGTTGACGCCAGCGGACATTCTGGTCGTGGCGCCGTACAACATGCAGGTCCATCGGCTCCGCGAAAGACTGCCGCAGGGTGTCGACGCCGGGACCGTGGATAAGTTCCAGGGGCGGGAGGCGCCTGTCGTCTTCTTCTCGATGGCCTCGTCCAGCGGCGACGACATTCCTCGTGGGCTGGAATTCCTGTTCAGCAGAAACCGGCTCAATGTCGCCGTCTCACGGGCCCGTGCGTTGGCCGTCCTCGTGGCGAGTCCGCGCCTGTTGAACATCAAATGCCGCAGCGTGGAGCAGATGCGGCTGGTCAACTCCTTGTGCCGGTTCGTGGAGGGCGCTCGGCTGGAATCCGGGAACCGTCCCGACATCACCATCACGAATGTCTAAGCGATGGTTTTGTCTTTGATGAAATCGCGGCCGCGTATCGCCTCAACCGTGTTCTTCACTGCACCCACCCACGGCGTGGCATCAAGTGCGGTATCGAGCGTGCCGCCGAACAGGCCCTTGCGCCGAATTGCCGCCCCGACCGTGAGCAGCGCGACGGCCGCGCCGATCCACGGCATCGAGCGGGCCAGACGGCGCACGACGCTCCCCGACCCACGTGAAGGAGTCGGCGTCTGCGCGTACAGAGAACGGGTGAAGAGGAGCGCCACGATGGCGAGGATCGCGAATCGCACCGATACGCGCATCAAAAAGAAAAGGGCACCGCTGAAGCGGTGCCCTCCGGGGAATCGGTTATCCGGCTGAAGCCGGACTCCACATCGGCGTCCGCCTGAAGGCGGACACTACGAGCTACCAACCACCAACTACAAACTAAGGCGGCCCGTGCTCTTGCCGATCGACGGGACTTCCGCGCCGGCCAGATCGCCAAGGGCCAGCAGCAGGTTGGCGGTCGGCTCCTTGTTTTCCATCTTCAGGTGCCGGTTGCCCTTCAGCTTCCCGTTCGCGCCGCCCATCAGCAGCACGGGCGGGTTGTTGCGATCGTGCGCGTTGCCGTTGCCCATCCCGCTGCCGAAGTAGATCACCGACCGGTCGAGCAGCGACGCGTCGCCGTCCTTCGTCTCCTGCAGCTTGCCGATGAACTCCGACAGCTTCGCCACGTGATACGTCGTCAGCTTCGCGTACTTGGCGATGCCCTCCGGCGTGTCGCCGTGGTGCGAGATCGGATGGTGCGGCTCGGGCAGCCCGATGTGCGCGTAGCTTCTGCCGGAGCCCTCGTGGCCGACCATGAACGTGAACACACGCGAGAGGTCCGCCTGGAAGGCCAGCAGCATCAGGTCGTAGGTCACGGTCAGGTGATCGTCGATGTTGTCGGGCAGGCCGAGCGGCGCAACGGCGCCCTCGGGCACGGCCGCCGCGCGCGCGTCCATGCGATCGAGCATCTGCTCGACGTCGCGGATGTTCGTCAGATACTCGTCGAGGATGGCGCCGTCGGCGGAGCCGAGCGAGCTGCGCATCCGCTTCGCTTCCTCGACCACGGAGTCGAGCAGGCTCTGCTTGCGCCGCATCTGCGCCAGCCGACGTCCGGTGGATCCGGCCTCGCCGAACATCCGCTCGAACGTCACGCGCGGGTTGACGGCCACGGGCAGCGGGCTGGTGTCGTCGCGCCACGAGATGGAGTTGAAGAAGACGCAGGGATAGCCGTCGCACGCGCCGGCGGACGTCCCCATGTCCTCGGTCCCGACCTGCAGCGACTGCAGCGGCGTGTCGCCGGCAATCTTGTCGGCAATGAACTGATCGATGCTCTTGCGCGAGCGGACGACGAAGTAGTTCGCCTGGCCGCTGTCGGGACCGGTGCCGTTCAGCCACGCCGCGCTGGCGCCCATGTGCACGCCGCCCATCTCGGGGTTGCCGTCGGGCGCCTTCATCCCGCTGATCGTCACCAGATGGCTGCGGAACGGCTCGAGCGGCTGCATGATCGGCTTGAAGTCGAAGCTGCTGCCGGCCGCGTCGGGATGCCACTGCTGCGGGAAGATCCCGTTCGGGATGTAGATCGCGCCGAAGCGGAACGGCCGCGACGCCTGCGCCGCGAGCGCGGGAATCATGGCGTCCATGAACGGCATCGCGATGAGGGTGCCGAACGCGCCGCGCAGGAAGGTGCGCCGAGGGAGGTGCTGTTTCGTGACGATCATTCGATAGCTCCAATCCGGCTAAAGCCGGACTCCCCGCGAGGTCCGCCTAAAGGCGGACACTACAGCTATCCGGCTGAAGCCGGACTCCACAGATATATAGAGTGCGCCTAGTCACGCGGGCCTGACAAGGCCCGCGCCACGATCGCGTTACGCGCCAGTATTGCCCAATTTGGTCCGCATCTGGAACGGGGTGCTCTGCACAATTCCGAGCAAAATCGACTGCATGGCGTAATTCCGTGCGGCCGAGCTGCGGACGATGCCCCGGACGACGGGCATGTCTACCGGCTCGAGGCCCCGGCCGAGCGCGTAAATCAGCAGCTTTTCGGTGATGGTCCCCACGAACACGTCGGGCCGGGCCTTCATGGCGTTCCGCAGCGCCACCGGGCCGTCAATCTTCGTCCCGTCCGCCAGCATCCCGGCGGAATCGATCGCCAGCCCCTCGCGCGTCTTCACCTGCCACTGCCCGACGGCGTCGAAGTTCTCGAGCGCAAAGCCGACGGGGTCGATGTTGCGATGGCACGTCGCGCACGTGGGATTGGCGCGATGCCGCTCGAGCTGCTCGCGCACCGTGGACGGCCGATCCTTGTGCGCGCTCTCAGCCAGGTCCGGCACGACAGCAGGCGGCGGCAGCGGCGGCACGTTGAGCAGGTTCGAGATGATGTATTTCCCGCGCAGCACGGGCGACGTGCGGTTCGCCACCGACGTCATCGACAGGATGCTCGACTGGCCAAGCAGCCCGCGCCGGTTCGGATCGGTCACGGTGACGCGGCGGAAGTGCGAGCCGTAGACGCCGGGAATCCCGTAGTGCCGCGCCAGCCGCTCGTTGACGAACGTGTAGTCGGCGTCGAGCAGGCTGAACGCGGAGCGGTTCTCGCGGACGATGCTCTGGAAGAAGAGCTCGGTTTCCTTGCGGAACGCCTGACGGACGTTGTCGTCGAAGTCCGGGAACATCAGGATGTCCGGCGTCATCTTGTCCAGATTGCGCAGCTGCAGCCACTGGCCGGTGAACGCGTTCATGAACGCGTCGGCACGCTCGTCGGCCACCATCCGCCGCACCTGCCGGTCGAGCACGCCGGGCAAACGGAGCTTCCCGGCAATCGCCAGATTGAGCAGCTCATCGTCCGGGATGCTGCTCCAGAGAAAGAACGACAGCCGGCTCGCCAGCTCCAGCTCGCTGATGCGATGCGCCGCGCCAACAGGAAGCGAGGCAGGACTCTGCTCGGACCGGAACAGGAACGCGGGACTGGTGAGGATCCTGGCCAGCGCCGTCCGAATCCCGTCGTCAAACTTGCCGCCGGCGGCACGCTCCTGACGGTAGAGCGCCATCGGCGCGTCCATGTCGACCTTGGTGACCGGACGACGGAACGCACGCTTCGCAACGGTTGAAAGAATCTGATTAGCGCATGCCTCGGTCTGCACCGTGCAGACGAACAACTTCTTGCGCGACGCCATGTCGGCCATGCCGGTGGGGTTGAACGGCCCCTCGATGATCCCGTTGCGCAGCCGCGGCAGGCCGGAGGGGTTGTGCGCCTCCTGGCTGTCGCGCAGCGTCGGCTGCCAGACGTTCTGCTCCTGCCCGGGCCGCTCGACGAACGTGAAGCCGACGTCGTGGAGCCCGGCCGTCACCTTGATGCGCGGCGAGGCCATCCGCTTGTCGAACACCTCGCGCGCGACGGGCGTGTTGCCCTTGGCGGCGTCGTGATCCTCCTTGCCGCCAATCGGCGCGGAGAACACCTGCTTGCCGTCGATGGTGACGATGAAGTTGTGCGGCGTTTCGTGGCCCTCGACACCAACGAGACCTTCGGCGACGGTCTTGAGCAGGCGGCCGGAGAAGACGTACTCGCCGTCGGCGGGGAAGTTGTGCTGAGCCACCAGTCCGCCGCGCGTGCCGAACGGCAGGCCGTCCACGTGCTTCGTCTGCGTCGTCGTGGTGCTGACGGTGAACGTCACTGCGCTCGGCTCGGCGGCGTCGTTGCCCACCGCCACTTCGGCGATGCGCAGGCCGGCGGTGAGATAACGATCGAGCAGCAGCGGGGAAGTCGGCAGCGCGCTGGCGATGTTGTCGAAGCCGAAGTCGCCGCTGTCGCTCGGCAGCAGATCGGCGACGTCAACGGTGACGCCGAGCATGTCGCGCACCGCGTTCGCGTACTCGAGACGATTGAGGCGATGGAGGACGAACTTACCGGGCGCATTCTTTTTCGCCGCCGCGGCGTCGAGGCTGGCGATGAGCGCGGCGCGGAACTTCGCGAGCTCCGCCTGGCCGGGATGAGGGACGCCCTGCGGCGGCATCGCCCCGACGCCAAGCTTCTTCACGACACGCTCCCAGGTCAGCGCGTCAGCGCCTGGATCGGCGAAGTTCGCGGTGTCGAGCGCGAGCGGCAGTCCGGCAGGCAGGGGATTCCTGGTGTTATGGCAGGCAAAGCAGTACTTCGCAAGCATGGGTTGGAAATCTGCCACTGACTGCGCCGGACCGGCTGATTGCGTCGTTGGCTGCTTCGACGCGACCGTACCGGACTGGAGGTTTAACCACGAAGAGCGCGAAGGATCGAAGATCACGAAGGAAAGATCTTTTTTCGTGTTCTTCGATTTTTCGTGTCCTTCGTGGTTCAAACCGTACGCGGTCGTGGAAACGACGGCTGCGGTGAAAAGCGCTGCCCCCGCGAACAGTGCTCTTTTCATTACTGGGCTTCCTCGGGTTCCGCGGCTCCCGCTTTGGGTTCAGTGGGTTCAGTAGGTTCAGAGGGTGCAGTCGGTGCAGTAGGTGCTGCCGGCGGCAGTCCCATCAGCTCGCGCAGCAGCTTGGCGACGTCCTGCTGCGACGCGGCACCGCGGCCGCCGCGACCGCGTCCGCCAGCCGGCGGTGCGCCACGGCCACCGCGCGCGGGACCGGCCGCGGGCTGCCTGCCCTCGGCCACATCGAGCGCGGTGAAGCCGTCGTTGTTCTTCTGATGAAAATCGACCTTCGCCGCGGCCAGCGCGCGGATCATGTCGAGGTTGCCAGCGCGCGCGACCTGGTGAAGCAGCGGAACTCCGTCCGGTCCCTTCGCGTTCGGATTCGCGCCGGCCTGCAGCAGCACCGCGAACGCGTCGTCCGGCTTGCGGCTGCCAGGTTCTCGATACGGGACGGCCCCGTCGCGAATGTATCCGGGGCCGCCGGTCATTCCGGGCCCGCGTCCGCCGGTCATCGTCACCATCACCGCGGTGCGTCCAGCATTCGGATTGCCACGGCCACGCCCCGCGGGCGCGTTGTCCGCAGCGTCATCGTCCGCGCCTTCCTTCTTTGCGGCGGATGGAGGCGCGGCGGGCGGCGTCTGCTCGAGATTGGCCTTGTACTTAATCAGCAGCTTCAGCGACTCGACGTCCGACTGGATCGCCGCGCGGAAGAACGGCGTGTTGTCGAAGCGATCGGAGTTGGGCATCGACGTCGAGTGGAGCTGCCCGGCAAACGGCTTGTTCGGATCGGCGCCCTTCTGGAGCAGCAGTTCCATCAGGCTGAGCGCGGTGTGCGTGTTCGGATGATCCGGACGACGGCGTGAGCCGTCGAAGGCGAACTGATCGGTGGTCGCGTCGCGCATCTCGACGGCCATGTAGAGCGAGCCGTCGTTCACGTCGGCGCCAAGCTCCGCGAGCGTGGCGGCCATGTCGAAGCGATCGTTCCAGATGGCGATCATCGTTGCCGACGCACCGTCTCCGTTCTTCAGATTGAGGTCCGCACCCTTGCCGGCCAGCAGGCGAACCATCGGCTCGTTGCCGTTGCGCGCCGCGAACATCAGCGCGGTCATGCCGCCGGTGGGATGGTCGGCGTTCTTGCGCTGCGTCAGCGCGGTGATCTTTCCCTGCTTGTTCGGATCGGCGCCGGCTTCGAGCAGCGCGCCGGCGACATCGAGATGGCCTTCCGCCGCGGCATACATCAGCGCTGTGGTGCCCTGGAACTTCTCCGCGGCGTTCACGTCCGCGCTGCGCGCGAGCAACAGGCGCACGGCCGGCAGGCTCCCAGCCCGCGACGCGGCGAGGAGCGGCGTTTCACCTTCCGGATGCGCCTTCGACGGGTTCGCGCCGGAGCGGAGGAGGAGCTCCACCATCGGGGCGTTGCCGACGCGGCTCGCCTGAAGGAGCGGCGTGACGCCGAAGTCGTTGGCGGCATCGACGATCGCCTTCGCGGCGATCAGCGCACGCGCGATCTCGAGGCTGCCGTTGTTCGCGGCCCACAGGAGCGCGGTGGAACCGTCGCCCGCCCTGGCGTTCACGTTCGCGCCCGACTTGATCAGCGTGCGCATGCCGGCGGCGTCGTTGGCCTTCGCTGCTTTGATCAGCGGGCTGTCGCCGCTCGCGCGCGTGACCGTCACGAAGACGGCCGTTGCCAGGAGACACGCCATTGATAAGTGAGCGACGCGATGCATCGATGCTCCTCTTTTAGTTGGATAGTTGGATAGTTGGTAGTTCGTAGCAACGACTATCGAACTACCCACTACCAACCACCAACCACGAACTACCACCTAGAAGATCGTGTCGAGCGCCGTGTCAGGCGTCAACGGGGTCAACCGAGGGATACCGAAGGCTAGAAATGATAACCCGAGGCGCGTAAACCCTCAAATTACAGGGGTTTAGGTCCTTGGTGCTTAGTGCTTGGTTCCGGGTCCGTACCTGGTCCGTGGTCCGTCCCCGGTCCTTGGTCCTTGGTGCGTGCGCGTCAACCCAAGTGCCGACCCTACTTCACTGCCTCGGTTATCGGAAGCGGCCACGACGCGCGCGGCTTCGATGGAGCCGGTTCATTGCCGAAACGGGGACGGCTGAAATCGTAGATGGGCGGGGCCTGTGGGAACGCGACGACCGAGCCCCTCTCATCCACCCAACCGGACAGCACCACGCGCTGCCCATCACCCTGCGCGCTGACGGGCGTCATCAGCGACGGACCACCCAGCGAGAGCCAGACCAGACACACCGCAATCACCGTCAGCACTGCCTTCATGTATCGATCCCCGGCCATACGTCCTCCTCGCGTGCAGGCGCGCACGGCAAACCAGACGCCGCCGAAGCCCAACGAGTTTGGTCGGGTTGCAGTGATAATCGTTGGTGCCTCGCCGCTTGAGCCGACCTCGTATGCGTTGCGATGCGCTTCTAGGTGTGCGGCAACCCCACGCGGCGCACGAGCGCCTTAAACCGTGTGTCGCCGGGCGGGTGGCCAACGTCCGGATGCGAGCGCCTGGGTCCACGGAACACCGGCCGCTGGCGTTCGCGGTGACTGGAGACGCGCGCGCCCGGCCTCGATCGACAGGCTGGCATGGCGCCGGGACACCGAGGGGTTTTCCACATAGACGCCGGCGGATGGGTCGCGTCAGAGCACTGCTCACGCGCACGTTCGATATCGTCGAGATCTTCCCGCTCGCCCCGGCGAGCGGGCGGGACCCCTACACCGCGCACGGCGGTGACGCCTGCGGACGCGGTCGCGGCGGCCGGATTACGAACCACCTACGAACTACCAACTATCCAACTACCAACTAGATTAGATCAGGGGCGCGTAAACCCTCAAAATAAAGGGGTTTACGAGCTACCCGCATGACGGACGGCGTCCTCAACATCGTCTTCTTCGTATTCCACACGTCGTGGATTGCATTCAACTGCCTCGGCTGGATGTGGCGGCGAACCCGCCGCTGGCAGCTTGCAACCGTGTCGCTCACCGCGCTGTCGTGGTTTGGGCTCGGGGCACGGTATGGATGGGGGTACTGTCCATTTACGGACTGGCACTGGGAAGTCCGGGCGCGCCTGGGCCACGACGATCCGCCGTCCTACGTCCAGCTGCTGATTCGGGAACTGACCGGGATCGACATCGGCCCGGTGTGGGCGGATACATTGGCGGTGGCGACGCTTGCCGCGGCCGCTCTGCTGAGCGTCGTGTTGAATGCGCGGGACCGCCGTGCGATGTCGAGCCGAAGCGTGTGGTAGTTGGTAGTTCGGTGGTCTTCACCGCAGTGAGATTCGGTAAATGTTGCGATGGATCACCGCGCGTGTGTAAGCGTAGAGCGACGGGCGCGGACCTGGAAAAAGGCCCCCGTGTGGCACGACCTGCACGCCCGGGCGTGACGCAATCTCCGCGTCGCTCCGGAACGATGCAGGCAGGTCGCCCGGCCGATCAAGTGTGACGACGTAGGTCGTGCCGGTGTCGTAGAGTGGATCGCTGGTGCGGCCGAGACGTAGAAAGAGAAAGTCTCCGCCTGGCGACCACGACAGGGCCGGAGGCGTGCGATCGTGCGCGGGTCCACCGTCGCTGTCGGCGCACTGATCGCAGATCACGACCGGTTCGCCGCCGTCGAGCGGATAGCCGACGAGCTGCTGCTGTTCGTCGGCAGCCGCCCAGAGAATCGCCCATCGTTTGTTCGGCGACACGCCTTTGAGCGAGATGATCGGATCCGCGGAGGTCTTCTGCCGGCCCGATCCGTCCTCGCGCACCTGGAACAGATATCGCCGCGACCCCTCCGCCGCTGCAAACAAGACCGTACCCGTGGGCCCGAAGAACACCCGTGTGCTCGTGTCTCTCGTCAGACGGATCGGCGCAGTCGGTCCATCCAGGTGCCCGAGCCAGATGCCTTCGAAGCCGCGATCGGTCCGGGTGAACACGATTCGGCCGCGGGCGTCGATGTCATAGTGCCCCATCGAGACGGCGGGAAGAATCCGCCGTTCCCTGCGCGTCTCGAGGTCGACGCTCCACAGCTCGCCCGCGGTCCACTCCCGCGCATCGGCGACGCGAAGGAGGTAATAAAGCGTCTCGCCGTCGCGAGAGAACGCCGGCGAATGCGCATACCCAGCCGAGGTGATCTGCCGCTCGGTGCCGTTGTCGTGGACCCAGATCGAGCTGATCGTCCGGCCAACAGACGAGGCGAACGAGCGGCCGTCCGGCCACATGGCGATCCCCTCTTCTTCGCTCGGGCCGAACGTGATCTGCTCCGCAGTGCCCTCAGGGAACCGTTGACGCCACGTGTGAAACCCGTCGCCTGTTTCCGCTGAGAAGTACATCCACCTGCCATCTGGCGACCAGGACGCGTGCGTGCACTTCGCGCCCGCAGGTCCGACGGCGCGCGCCCGTTTACTGTCCTCGATCGGGACGAGCCGGCACGGCAACCAGCCCGTCGCATTCATCTCCGATGAGACGAGCACCGAGCGGCCGTCCGGCGAGACGGCGGATCGATGCGCCATGCCGTCCGGGAGGTAGACGTCGGTGACGTTCGACCGCTGCGCAGTTGCCGTGACGACGCCCATCTGAACGCCGCCTTTGATTTCCGAAAACAGCACGCGGCCGCGATCGAGCCACGTCAGCGCCGCCGCGTTGTCCAGCATCAACTCCGGCTCACCACCGAGCACGGGGACGCTCCACGTTTCCCACTTGTCCGCGCGGCTTACCACCGTGTATGCGATGCGTGTTCCATCTGGCGAAAACGCCGGCGCCATCTTCGAGCGATCGTCGCGCGTAAGCTGCACGGGCTCGCCGCCGGGAAGCATCTGCACGTACAGCTGGCCCGGATCGGTGAACGTCCGCGACCCGCGGATGAACGCGAGCATGCGACCGTCGGGCGAGACCGCCGGGCTGGTGGCCGAATCGGTGAAGTCGGTCAGCTGTGTATAGGTGACTCCGTGCGGTGCACGAGTCGATCGCAGCACGACGAGGCCGCCGGCGATCGAGACGACGAGCAGCGCGACGGCCCAGTGTGCCGCGCGCGGACGGAAGCCTCCGGCCGAGCCCGCGGACGGCGGCCGCTCGACACGCACCTCGTCGGGCCATCGCGTGAAGGCGAGCGGCGTCTGCCGGACGGGCGCGGCAAAGACGTACCCGCGCCGCGACCGCGTCCGGATCATCTCCAGCGCCTCGTCGTTCAACGCACGCCGCACTTCGAGCAGGCACTGCGCGAGCGAGTTGTCGGTGACCGCCGCGTCGGGCCAGACGGCGTCGATCAGCTCTGTCTTCGTGACCAGCCTGCCGTGATGCTCGACCAGATAGGCGAGCACGGCGAACGCCTTTGGCCGCAGGGCGATTTCCTCGGCGCCGCGGCGCAGCGTTGCGGCATCCACGTTCAACGTGAACGCACCAAAGGCGTACTCGCGCTGACGGGTCGTCGCGGCGGCGGGGTGCGGCTCGCTGATCATCGGCGCTCCTGCTGTGCGGATTGGTGAGACCCGTGGGTGGGGATCGCGCCGCCGAAAGGAGGTCCTATGGCGCGATGGAATGTGCGATTCGCGTGGACAGTCGGATTGACCGCCGTGATTGGCGCGGTGGCGGCGGGATGTCAG
This sequence comes from Vicinamibacteria bacterium, assembly GCA_025938035.1. The sequence continues at coordinate 11,807 of JAICQE010000015.1, read as the reverse complement.
GGGAGCGGCGGAAGCCCTGTCGCCCCGGGCGTTTCCGGCCTGGCGCTGTCGCCGTATGGCGGAATGGGCGTCCCGTTGATTCCGGAGGCGGAGACGACCGGCGGCGGGCGGCTGAACGATCCGCAGATCGGCACGCCCGGTTGGAACAGCTTCGAGCTGAATCTGAACGTCCACGGAGCGCCGCCCGATACGGACTTGTTTCTGCAGTTCGTGGCGGATATCGATCCGGCGACGCGCGGCGATGGTGTGTGTCCGCCGATGCCTCCCGCGTTCCCCCTGGGCTTGTTGCATACATCCGCCGGCGGCAGCGTCAGCGCGCACGTCAAATTTCCGGTGCCGGAGGGGGCGTTCTTCGGCACGTTCGATTCAGGGGAACATGCCGACTTCCGGTGGCGCGTGGTCAACGCGACGGGGACGTTCGACGTGCGAACACCGTGTGTGGTGCTGACGGGGAAGTAGTTGGGTAGTTGGATAGTTCGTAGTTGGTAGTTGGGGGTTCGGAGTTGGTAGTTGGTAGCCGGTAGTTGACGTAGCCGGCTGCCGACTACCAACTAGCGCCGAGCGAGGTCCGCTACGAGCAGCGGCCGGTCGCGCGCTTGATCTCCGTAACCGTGAACCGCTCGAGCGGAGGTTCGACCGGCTTGGCCGCCTCCGCTGAAGCGAGTCCTGCAGCCGGACCGGCCGGCGCCGGCGATTCGATCGGGCGCACGACCACTTCGACGCGGTGGCCCACATGCGCCTTCAGGGCTTCGGCATCCTTTCCCTGCGCGCTCACACCCGACACGGGCCGCAGTTCGTAGGTGGCCTTCTGGCCCGACGTGCCCACGGCACCCGCTTCGCCGGCTCGACCGGGAGGCGGCTGGCCGATGGAGGTCGCGTCAGTCAGTTTGAAGGTCGATGCTGTCACTGCGTCTGACATCAGGCATCCAGTCAGCACGAACACGTTGTGCGCCGGTTCTGTCGTCGGCACAGGCGCGCGCTGATCCTGCGCGTACGGCACAGCCACGGACGCGGCTATTCCGAGGCTTACGATGGCGCTTGCGAGAAGGCTGTGCTTCATATGCACCTCATGACACCTTCAAACGCATAACCTGTGCCCTGGATCGCGCCGCTGAGCCACGCGTATGAGAAGTGCAGCTGGGCTCGAAGTCGTTGCTAGCCTTAAGAGGTGCCGCTGCTGCTCCTCGTGCTCCTGCTCCCGCTGGTGTTGATCGCGCTGATGCCGCTGATTCTGATTCAGCGGTACCGCGTTGGCACCGCACGGCGAATGGCGCGGCCGTGGATGGCGACGTTGAACGTCGCGCTGATGACCTTCTCCGCCGTCTGCTTCCTCGCCGGCGCTGCCGTAACGGCGGTGTGGGTGCCGAACGCCTTCACCGGTGCTGCGGCCGGCCTCGCGCTCGGAGCGGTTCTGGGTTTCGCCGGTCTTGCGCTGACACGATGGGAGCCCTCGGCTGCGACGCTGCACTACACACCGAACCGGTGGCTGGTGCTGATCGTGACGTTCGCGGTCTCGGCTCGTGTGTTGTACGGGCTCTGGCGATCGTGGACCGTCGCGCAAAGCGGTGTTTCCGGCGCACCGATCGTGATGGCCTTCGGGATTCCGGAATCGCTGGCCGCGGCCGGGATGGTGATCGGCTACTACTTCGCGTACGGGTTGGGAGTGCGGCGTCGCATCGTGAAGTGGCGGAACCGCGCGTTGTCAGCGAGATAACGGCTTCACTCACTCCATCGCCTCGTCAACTGTCGTCATCCTGCAGGCGTCCCTGCTTCGTCGTCCCACTGCCGCCGCCGCCGTGCGCGTTTCGACAGCGTGACGAAGAACGCCACGAACGCCAGCGCCAGGATCAGCCCCCACAGGGCGGACGGGCTCGTCACCATCGGCAGCCAGGTGGTCCAGCGCCGATAGCTTCGCCACGCGCGGTCGGCCGCGAGGGCGGGTGTCTCGCCGGTTTCGAGCTCGAATGCGCGGGCGAATGGCACGCCCGCGGCCACGCGCGCCGCCACGCGGCCAGGGAGTGCCGCGCCGTGCACGCGGCGCAGATCGTCCACGAGGGCGGCGGCGAGCAGATACGCCTCCGCCGTATCAGGGCGCGCATCCGATGCAAACAACCGTGTCACATCGTCCAGCGGAGGACCGCTCAAGGCGGCGGCGATCAGGCGGAGGCCCTCGCCGACCCGCCAGCCCGATTCGATCGACACGGCCACGCCCTCATGGAACCAGCGCGGGAGCGGGCGGCCTCCGGCGCGGGCGTTCAGCGCGAGATGTACGAGCTCGTGGCGCATCACCGATTCAAGCGAATCGTAGGGATAGGACAGCACGCGATCGGGAAAGATGGCGATGTCGCTGACGCCGGACGCGTGCCCGACGTACCAGGCGGGTATGTTGCTGGCGCCGGGGGCGTCCTCGGTCACGAGCGTCACGTGCACACGCGACGGCAATTCCAGACCCGCGCGTTGCAGCGCCTCGGCAATGGGTTGTGCGTCCAGTCTGCGAACGCGCTGAGCCGCCGGCTCGAGCGAGACAGGCGCGGCAACAGTCAGCGTCCATTCGGCAGCCGCAGAAGCGGCGGACAGCAGAAGGCCGAAAAGCAGGAGCCACCGGATCACGCAGTCAGCTTAACTGCTGTGCGTAACTGGCGAGTGACGACGTTGATGATCGCGCCCTGCGCGTTGCCGAACTCATAGATACCGAAGCGCGTTCCTGGGTGCAAGTGGCACGAATGGAACCAGCGCGAGTATAGAGGCGCCGAGTCGAGCAGTTCAGGCGCGGAGGATCAGGAGAGTAGCGACAGCGATGGCGAGGACGGCAATCGCCACGGTGATGAGCTGCACCTGCCTGCGGCGGCGCTGCTCCGAGAGTCGGAGATCAACGATGTTTTCCCAGAGGGCTCTGAGCAGCTCGGGATCGGCCGTGCCCGGCAATACCGGCTCATGCGGCTCGCCGGACGCTACCGGTGCGACGAACCGGTATCCGCGCTTGGGAACGGTTTGAATGTACACAGATGATTCGGCCCGGTCGCCGAGCGCGTCGCGCACCTGTTTCACGGCGAAGTTCACGCCCTGCTCGAAGTCGACGAACGTCTCGTCCTTCCACAACGCCGACTGAATTTCTTCGCGGGTAACCAGCCTGCCGGGCTGACCGACCAGGAGACACAGGAGCCGGAAAGGCTGGGGCTGCAGCCGAACCATCCGTCCGTTCTTCAGGAGCCTGCCGGCTTCGAGATCGAGCTCGAACGCACCGAAATGCAGGACCGTCGTCTTGTGCGTTGTGCTCATCGGCGTGGCGAGCCTATCACTTCATCCGAATGCCGCTCCACACCTGGGAGCGGAAGTCGTTGTCAACGCTGGACTTGACCGCGCGGCCACAGATCAGCGCCTGCTCATGTTCCGCTCATGGAGTTTGTCGTGGTTGCCGCGTATAAGTCCTCGCACGAACGGAGGACACAGATGAAACATCTCAAACACGCCGGCATCAATGAAGGCGCTTGGGCACCGGCGTTGGTGGTTGTGGTTCTGCTTGCGGGATCCACCTTCGCTGCAGCTGCGGCGGGCATGCCGGCGGCGGCGGCCGGTCAGGTGGATGGGACCGCGTCGCCCCCGTCCGTACTGACCGATGACGAAATGGAGCAGTTCCTTCTGAATGCAAAGGTCCTCAGGACCAAGTCGTTCTCGAAGGGCGTGACGAAGGCTCGACGGGTGTCGATGTCCGACGGACGAATGACGCATGACGCCCAGATACAGGACGTCGACATCGAGAAGGCGATTTTCGAGGTCAGCCCGAAACACACGGAAATAAACTTCAAGGATCTGTTCCGCTACAACACCGCGGCGTATCGGCTGTCTCGCCTGCTCGGGCTGGACAACGTCCCGGTGTCCGTCGAACGGATCGTCGACGGCAAACCTGCCGCGGTCACCTGGTGGCTCGACGACGTCGCCATCGAGGAAGGCGACCGCGCCAAGAAGAAGATCGAAGGCAACGGGCTTCGGAGGCGCAACTACTGGGCGGTGATGAATGTGTTCGACGAGCTCATTCAGAACCGGGATCGCAACGGCGGCAACATCCTATGGTCCAGCGACTGGAGGCTGTGGATGATCGATCACACACGCGCCTTCCGTCTCGGAAAGTCGCTTCTGCAACCGAAGGCGCTCACCGTCTGCGACAGGGCCTTGCTGGACCGGCTGCGCGGGCTCACCCGTCCGGCGCTGGCGGCGGCCGTCGGGAAGACCCTGACCGCGCCAGAAATAGACGCGCTGATGTCGCGGCGCGACCTGATCGTCAAGCTGTTCGAGGAGAGAGTTGCGACGCTCGGGGAAGCGGCGGTTCTCTTCGCCCTCAACTAGCCCAACGAATCCCAGAACTGCTCGATGCGGCGGCGCATAGCCGCGTCGGGCAGCCTGCCGCGCCCCGCGCCCTGGTTGTCCTCGAGGTTGCGCCGCTGCGTGGTTCCTGGAATCGTCGCGGTCACGGCCGGGTGCGAGACGATGTCCGTCAGGAACAGCTGCGCCCAGCTGGTGGCATCGAACTCTTTCGCGAAGTCGGGCAGCTCGCGGCCCTTGACCTTGGCGAACGTGCCCGCCGCGCCGCGGCCGCGCCCGCCGCGCCGCGGCCGCGCCCGCCGAACGGCACGTTGATCAGCACGCCAACCTTCCGCTCCTGCGCGAACGCGAGCACGCTTTCGGCGGCGTTGCGGTTCTCGATCGAGTAATCGACCTGGTTAAGTCGGGAACTCAGGTGCAGACGCAGGACATTAGGCCAAGGGGATCGCCGTTCAATTGGGCCGCCGCCAGGCACGCGTCGGCCCAGTCGGGCTGGTGATCGCTGTATTTCGCCAGCCACGCGAACGCGGTGGACCAGAAATCGGCATCGGCGATCGCCGGCTGCGGATCGACGTCGAGTCGTGCAGCAACGCGGAGCCGGAGCCGCTGGCCGATGAGGTAGATGAAAGCAGACTTCAGTCAGAACCGCGTCGCAGGTCACGAAAGAGTTAGAGGCGAGCGATTCGAGCTGCCGTACGGCGACGCGATGTTTGGTGTCGCGCGCGTCGCACAAGGCGACCAGCGGACCGGTATCGACGAGGATCTGCCACGCCACACGGTTGTCCGCGTCGAGGGCGCGATACGGGATTGGTATCGCGTGCAGGTGCCGGACGGTACGTCAGGGTTCGTGAGCGAACGGCTTACGCAATCGACCCGTCAGCCGTTGCGCACGGCGCGCGCGAGTGCCAAGGAGCTCCTCGATCGTCCGATCGCGACCGCTGCGCCAATTGCGAACCTCGATTCGACGTTGCGCCTACCCGTGCTCGGTCGCTTCCATGAATTCCTGCTGGTGAGGATCCCGGACGGCCGCGAAGGCTGGATCGTCTCCACGACCGAGGCGTCGTGAGACGATCCGGCGTGGACTATGAAGGGATCTTCAGCACCTGCCCGGGCTTGATCTTGTCCGGGTCGCTCAGCTGGTCTCGATTCGCTTCAAAGATCTTCGGATACGCGTTGGCGTCGCCCAGGAACTGTTTGGCAATCTTACTCAGCGAGTCACCAGCCTGGACCGTATAAGTTCGACCTGCCGCGCCGGGCTTCGCCTGAATATCGGCGACGACGTCCTGAGACCACGTGGGGATCGTTTTGATCGCGTCCCAGATTTTGTTCGCATCAGCCTGATTCCCGACGGTTCCCTTGAAACGAAGCTTGCCGTCGCGTTCCTCAATCGTGCCGTCGAAGCCGAGTTTCTGCGCCATATCGACTGAGTAGGCGTACGTTCCGCGTAATGACATGTGGACCTCCAGGCGTTCACCTTGCAACCGACAGGCCCATCTTGTGAGGCTCGCCGCCCGGTGGTAGCTTGAGGCGGCGCGCAGGGCGCCTCCCGTCCGCGGACAGGACTGAGTCCACCTGATCAACTCTCGAGACGTTCGGACGTGATCGCCGAACCTCCTTTGCCCGACGCCAGCGGACAACGGGCTCCTTGAAGGAGGCTCGCCATGCCCGTTCGTCGCCTGCCGGTACGCCCCAATCTCGAACAGCTTCATCGTCAGACCAAGGAGTTCCTCCGCGCGATCCACGCCGGTGATGAGAACGCGATCGCCGAGCTGCGCGAACACCATCCCGAATCGATTGACCCCGCCGCTGCGAAGCTGGCCGATGCACACCTCGCAGTCGCCCGAAGCTACGGCACCTCGAGCTGGACGAGGCTCGTCCAGGCGGTGCAACTGGCGGAGGCAATCTGGCGCGACGATCCTGACACCGTCCGCGAGCTCGTCACGCGGCATCCGGCGCTGATTCAGGAAGACGTTCTGATTCGCACCGACAGCAACTGGGGACCGCCGATGACCTACGCGGCGAACCTTGGCCGCGACCGCATCATCCGCCTGCTTCACTCCCACGGCGCCAGAGACTTCGAGTCAGCAGCGGGACGGGCGGCGCTGCAGGGGAAGATCGAAACCGTGCACCTGGTTTACGACCTCGCGGGACGGCCGCCGCTCGACAAGCTTTCTCTTGCCGGCCCCGCGTACACGCTGAGCGTGGAAGGAACCGCTGCGCTCTTCGCGCTCGGCGTTCGCCTGATCGGTCCCGACGGGGTGGACACGAACACCATGGAGCACCTCCTGGGGACCGACAGCCGGAAACCGTCAGCCAAGCATCAAATCCTGGAGATGTACGTCGAACACGGCTTCCAACCGCCCGACACGCCGGTCATGGCGCTCCATCGCGGGCGCATCGATCTTCTCGAGGCGCACTTGGCGCGCGATCCGAACCTGCTCACGCGCACGTTCGATATCGTCGATATCTTCCCACTCGCCCCGGCTTCCTGGCGGGACCCGTACACCGCGCAGGGTACGCCAGTACACGGGACGACGCTCCTCCACATTGCCGCCTACTTCGACGAGGTGGAGATCGGCGAGTGGCTGCTGCAGCGCGGCATGGATCCCGATGCGCGCGCCGCGATCGACGCCGACGGCTTCGGCGGCTACACGGCGCTCTTCTCGACGGTCGTTTCCCAACGCAACTTCTGGGTCAACTACGGCAAGGGAGAGCCGGACGAAGCGCGCTTCACGCGCCTCCTCCTCGATCGCGGCGCCGAACCGAACATACGGGCGTCCATTCGGGCACGCCTCGAGGAAGGACACGGCGGAGGCCCACTGCACGAGTACCGGAATGTGACGCCGCTCGGCTGGGGTGAGCAGTTCGACGCGAGGATCTTCGTGAGCAGAGAGTCGCTCCGGTTGATCGAGGCCCGCGGCGGCGGCCGATGATTGGCGACGTGGAAAGGCCGACCTGAAGGTCGGCCTCTACTTCACCGTCACTTCACCACGACCGCGATAGACCCGCAGAATGGCATAATACACATACTTGTGAAATTTCTACACATCAGGTCCTGAGACATGCGCACAAACATTGATATCGACGACGACTTGATGCGTCAGGCGATGCGAACGAGCGGCGCCAAAACGAAGCGCGCGGCAGTGGAAGAAGGTCTTCGGTTGCTGATCCGCACCCGCCGCCAGGGCCGTCTCCGCCGGCTGCGCGGGAAAGTGCGCTGGGAGGGGGATCTCGAAAAGTCGCGTGTGGGCCGCGTCAGTCGATAGCCGCCGATGGTGATCGTCGATACCACCGTCTGGATCGATTACTTCCACGACGTTCGTAATCCGGAAACGGATTGGCTCGACGCGGAATTGGATCGCCAGCGGCTGGCTCTGACGGACGTCATCCTCTGCGAAGTGCTGCAGGGTGTCCGTGATGAGGCCGCGGCGACGAGTGTTGAGCGTCAGTTGCTGACGCTGGAGGTCTTCGAGACGGGCGGGATCGACCTGGCGAGGGCGGCGGCGCGTAATTATCGGCTCCTGCGGAGCCGTGGCCAAACGGTCCGGAAGACTATCGACTGTCTGATTGCCACCTTCTGTCTACACGGCGGGCATTCGTTGCTGCATCGCGATCGAGATTTCGATCCGTTCGAACGCCTGCTCCACCTGTCCGTTATTCATCCGGAATAGCAGACCGGGCTAGCCACGGAGACACGAAGTCACGGAGAAATCTGATCAAAGAATCCCCGTGTTTTCGTGCCTCCGTGGCGTGAAACGTGGCCGTTGTTATTTGCGCCACCACATCTCGCGATGGATACGCCAGGCATTGCCGTCCCGCATCCACAACTGTACGAAGCGGCCCTTCGTGACCTTGTCCTTTTCAGTGACCTCGTAATCTCCTTCGAGATGCGCGAGATCGCCGGCGACATAGACGTCCGTCAGATTCAGTGCGGTCGACGGTTTCGCCTCGCCGAAGTCGTCCTTCCAGAACGACCCGATGGCTTCTCTGCCGCGTACGCTGCCGGTCGGCTCGATCGCGAGTTCCGCTTCTTCAGCGTAGAGCGCCATCAGGGCGTCGGCATCCGCGGCGTTATAGGCGTTCACCCAGCGTGCCGACAGCTGCGGCGCAGCGTCAGGGTTCCGCTGCAGCGATGGGTCGGTCCGCCATATCTCGTGCTTGACCTTCCACGCGTCGTCCACTCGCGCCCACAGCTGATCGTATTGTCCATTCGCCAGCCGCACGCCATCCTTGCCGACGACGTCGTAGACGCCGGACACCTGCAGCAGGTCTGCCTGAGCGACGGAGCGATCGGGCTTCAACTTTGTCACCGCGCCACCCGATCCGATGTCTTCGCGCCAGTACGCCTCGATGTCCCTGCGACCGGTGATGGCTGTCGATCCGGGCGGGAACGACTGCGCATATTCGGCGTACAGGGCGGCTAAGGCGGCGGCATCACCTGCGTCGAAGGCACGCGTCCAGGCGGCCGACACTTCCTCCGCGGCCGTCTTGTTCTCTGCCGGAGCACTGCGTGCGCAGGCGGCGGCACCCAGCGCGCCGACCACTGCCGCGCAGCCCACCGCGACGCGCAATGTTTTGCTCTGAATCCTCATTGGCGGCCTCCCTTCCAGACGGCGTCACATCGGCCGCACGCAAGCAGATGTTCATCCGTGTCGCCGGAGCGGACCGGCAACGTTCGTGCCTGGCGAAGCGGGCTCCGCGTGTCCTGTCAACCGCTGGAAAAGCGGAGCGCACGGCCAATGGGAACCCGCGGCGCCGGGGAAAAATCCCCGTCGGCTTTAAAAATCCCGTCATTGCGGCGCGCGACCACAGGCACTATGGCGCGCCCGGTGGCAGTGCAGACGGGGCATTGTGGTGGTCGTCTACTTGCACGACCTTTTAAGAAAGCGAGAGGTAGGAGAACGGGGCGTGCCCAAGCGAGTGTATTGGCACCGGGAACTGCCACCCGCTGACGCCGAAATCATGGAGGAGCACACCATCGAGGCGGAGAGTGTGCGCGTCCCGGGGACGCTGGCATACCGCGACGAGGTGTGGGAGGCCTGTCACGCCGACCTGATGCGGCGAACCGTGCAGCGGCTCGAGCAGGAGATCTCGCGTCTCGGCGGCGACTGCGCGCACGTGCTCAGCGAATCGATCGAGCCGAAGCATAATGACGCGACATCCGAAGCCTGGCTGCACGGCCGTTTCGAATACGCGCTCTACCGAATTCCCTCACGGGAACTGAACGGGCAGTGAAACGCGAACGAACGCTCGGTGTGGGCCGTCGCCGCGATTCCTAATCTTTGCCGCTCCCGGGTAGACTGTCGGCCTTCGGAGGACTCATGAGGAAACCTCGCCGCATGTCCTGGCCGCTCGTGATTCTCGTGCCGGCTGTATCGCTCACCGTGCTTCAGGCCGTTGCGTGCCGCGGGGGGCAGTCAGGCGCTGGCGGTAGCGCCACTACAACCGAGACGAGGGAAGCCGACGTCCCGTTGATTCCGCGGCGGCTGATCTTCGGCAATCCGGAGAGAACCGGTCCGATCCTCAGCGACGACGGAAAGCAGCTGGCGTTTCGTGCGCCGCTCAACGGCGTGATGAACGTGTGGGTCGCGCCGGTCGGCAACCTCGAGGCGGCACGGGCCGTGACGGACGACACGACGCGCGGCATCCAGCAGTACTCCTGGGCGACGACCAGCAACCACATCATCTACCTGAAGGACAAGGGCGGCGACGAGAACTGGCGCGTGTACGTGGTGGACCTGTCCTCGGGCGAAACCAAGGACCTCACGCCGTTCGACAAGGTAGCCGCACAGATCCAGGGGGTGAGCAACAAGTTCCCGACGGAGATCCTCGTCGCCCTCAACGATCGCAAGCCGGAAGTCCACGATGTTCACCGCATCAACATCGTGACCGGCAAGCGCACGCTGGTGCAGCGCAACGACGGCGGGTTTGCGGGGTTCCTGACCGACGACGACTACAACGTGCGGCTGGCCTCGCGACAGCGTCAGGACGGCGGCATCGACCTCCTGCAGCGGGCGGCCGACGGATCGTTTACACCGTTCGAGACCATTCCGCCGGACGATTCGCTGACGACGAACCCGGTCGGCTTCGACCGGTCCGGGCAGATCCTCTACTTCATCGACTCACGTGGCCGCGACACGGCAGCCGTCGTCAGCCGGAACATGGCGACGGGCGCGAGCACCGTGCTCGCCCAGGATGCGCGCGTGGACGCGGAGAACGCGATCGCCCATCCGCAGACCGGTTTGGTGCAGGCCGTGGCGTTCAACTACGACCGCGTGCGATGGCAGGTGGTCGATCCGGCGATTGCGCCGGACCTCGAGTATCTGAAGACCGTGACCGACGGCGAGATCAACGTCATGTCGCGCACGCTGGACGACTCGCGCTGGACGGTGGCCTACGTGAAAGACAACGGGCCGGTGCGCTTCTATCTCTACGACCGCCCGAAGAAGGCGGCGACGTTTCTCTATACCAACCGGCCGATGCTCGAATCGGCGAAGCTCGCGTCGATGCACGCCCGCGAGATCAAATCGCGCGACGGCCTCACGCTCATGAGCTACCTGACGCTGCCGGTCTGGACCGATCCGGACGGCGACGGCGTGCCCAGCGCGCCGCTGCCGACGATCCTGCATGTCCACGGCGGTCCGTGGGGCCGCGATACGTGGGGCTACAACGCCGATCATCAGCTGCTCGCCAATCGCGGCTACGCCGTGCTGTCCGTGAACTTCCGCGCGTCCACCGGGTTCGGCAAGAAGTTCCTCAACGCCGGCAACCGCGAATGGGGCGGCAGGATGCACGACGACCTGATCGACGCCGTGAACTGGGCCGTGGCGGCCAAGATCGCCGACGCGAAGCGTGTCGCCATCATGGGAGGCTCGTACGGCGGCTATGCGACGCTGGCCGGCCTGACCTTCACGCCCGACGTCTTCGCCGCCGGCGTGGACATCGTCGGACCGTCGAATCTGATCACGCTGCTGAACACGATTCCGCCGTACTGGGCGCCGCAGATCGAGCTGTTCACCACCCGCCTGGGCGATCATCGGACGCCGGAAGGGCGGAAGTTCCTCGAGTCGCGATCGCCGCTGACGTTCGTCGATCGCATCAGCAAGCCGGTGCTCATCGCGCAGGGAGCCAACGATCCGCGCGTGAAGCAGGCGGAGTCGGATCAGATCGTGACGGCGATGAAAGCGAAGAACATTCCCGTTGTCTACGCGCTGTTTCCCGACGAAGGGCACGGGTTCGCGAAGCCCGAAAACAACGTGGCGTTCATGGCGATCACCGAGGCGTTTTTCGCCCAGCACCTGAAGGGGCGCGCCGAGCCGATCGGCGATGCGTTCACGGGATCGTCGGTGACGATTCCGCATGGGAAGGAACTGGTGCCGGCAGTTGCGGAGGCGAGTACGCCGCCTGCTGTGAGCGGCACTCGCTGACATTTCGTGGGGCGAGGTTCAGGTTCACCTATTCAGGCGCGCCCGCGAGGCCAATCGTTG